>NZ_JBQENK010000052.1:0-333 GCF_052044735.1 Pseudomonas sp. 22526 | reverse complement strand
CGGTTCCAGCTCGGCACCCCGTGCCCGGACCGCGACTACTGCGTGCAGTACGACGAAACCGACCTGCACTTCATCCAGCGTCTGTGCGAAGAGGAAGGCCTGCATTACCACTTCCAGCACAGCCCGCAAGGCCATCTGCTGGTATTCGGCGACGACCAGACCGTGTTCCCCAAACTCGGCCAGCCCACCGCCTATATCCAGGGCAGCGGCATGGTCGCCGATGAGCCGGTGATCAAGGGCTTCAACCTGCGCCTGGAAACCCGCACCAGCCGCACCACCCGCCGCGACTACGACTTCGAGAAGCCGCGCCTGCAACTGGAAGCGGCCTATAAA
>NZ_JBQENK010000051.1:0-333 GCF_052044735.1 Pseudomonas sp. 22526 | reverse complement strand
CGGTTCCAGCTCGGCACCCCGTGCCCGGACCGCGACTACTGCGTGCAGTACGACGAAACCGACCTGCACTTCATCCAGCGCCTGTGCGAAGAGGAAGGCCTGCATTACCACTTCCAGCACAGCCCGCAAGGCCACCTGCTGGTGTTCGGCGACGACCAGACGGTGTTCCCCAAGCTCGGCCAGCCCACCGCCTATATCCAGGGCAGCGGCATGGTTGCCGACGAGCCGGTGATCAAGGGTTTCAACCTGCGCTTGGAAACCCGCACCAGCCGCACCACCCGCCGCGACTACGACTTCGAGAAGCCGCGCCTGCAACTGGAAGCGGCCTATAAA
>NZ_JBQENK010000050.1:0-371 GCF_052044735.1 Pseudomonas sp. 22526 | reverse complement strand
CAGTGGATTTCTTCGCCCTTGGGCCCGGTGACCACCGCGGTCTGGCTGCCCAGCACCCGCGGTTTCGGGTGGTTCAGGGCCGGACGGTAGAACACTTCCCAGGGCGTGGCGAGAAAGCGGTTGCGATAGCCCTGGTGGAAGTCATCCTTGTTGTCGGTGGTGTCGCTGGTCACCGACTCTTCCAGCACCTGTGGCTGCTTGCCTTCGTGGACGATGTGGGTCAGCAGCCAGAGGTCGTTCCACTCGCTGCGCGGGTGCTCGGACAGTTTCAGGAAATGGCCGCTGACCAGCCGTGTCTGGTCGCCCCAGCCTTCGGCCTGCTGGTAGTCGGCGCGGTGGCGTTCGAGGGCGCGCTGGCTGAGGAACTTGCC
>NZ_JBQENK010000049.1:0-374 GCF_052044735.1 Pseudomonas sp. 22526 | reverse complement strand
CAGTGGATTTCTTCGCCCTTGGGCCCGGTGACCACCGCGGTCTGGCTGCCCAGCACCCGCGGTTTCGGGTGGTTCAGGGCTGGACGGTAGAACACCTGCCAGGGCGTGGCGAGGAAGCGGTTGCGATAGCCCTGGTGGAAGTCGTCCTTGTGGTCAGTGGTGTCGCTGGTCACCGACTCTTCCAGCACCTGTGGCTGCTTGCCTTCGTGGACGATATGAGTGAGCAGCCACAGGTCGTTCCACTCGCTGCGCGGGTGCTCGGACAGTTCCAGGAAGTGGCCGCTGACCAGGCGGGTCTGGTCGCCCCAGCCTTCGGCCTGCTGGTAGTCGGCGCGGTGGCGTTCGAGGGCGCGCTGGCTGAGGAACTTGCCGCG
>NZ_JBQENK010000048.1:0-428 GCF_052044735.1 Pseudomonas sp. 22526 | reverse complement strand
TCGGCCTTGCCTTCGCGGTCCCAGTGGAACTGCACCTTGACCCGGCCGTACTGGTCGCAGTGGATTTCTTCGCCCTTGGGGCCGGTGACTACCGCGGTCTGGCTGCCCAGCACCCGCGGTTTCGGGTGGTTCAGGGCCGGGCGGTAGAACACCTGCCAGGGCGTGGCGAGGAAACGGTTGCGATAGCCTTGATGAAAGTCGTCCTTGTTGTCGGTGGTGTCGCTGGTCACCGACTCTTCCAGCACCTGCGGCTGCTTGCCTTCGTGAACGATGTGGGTCAGCAGCCAGAGGTCGTTCCACTCGCTGCGCGGATGGTCGGACAGTTCCAGGAAGTGGCCGCTGGCCAGTCGTGTCTGGTCGCCCCAGCCTTCGGCCTGCTGGTAGTCGGCGCGGTGGCGTTCGAGGGCGCGCTGGCTGAGGAACTTGCC
>NZ_JBQENK010000047.1:0-530 GCF_052044735.1 Pseudomonas sp. 22526 | reverse complement strand
AATCGGATTACCGTCTTTGTCTTGCAGTTGCGCAGTCCCACCCGGCTTGCCGGTGACCAGCAATTCGCCGGTGTTCGGATCAACCTTGTCGACTACGACTGGAGATGGAACAACGACTGGAGGTTGTGTGGTCAAGACCGGCACCTCCACTGTCGATTGCAACTGACCGTCGACCAGCACATCGAGCGGCTTGCCACTTTCGCTCGGCGGTACGACGAGCGTACCTTTGCCCTCGCTATCCAGGACCACCGGATTGCCAATCGGATTACCGTCTTTGTCTTGCAGTTGCGCAGTCCCACCCGGCTTGCCGGTGACCAGCAGTTCACCGGTGTTCGGATCAACCTTGTCGACAACGGTTGGAGATGGAACAACGACTGGAGGTTGTGTGGTCAAGACCGGGACCTCCACTGTCGATTGCAGCTGACCGTCGACCAGCACATCGAGCTGCTTGCCACTTTCGCTCGGCGGTACGACGAGCGTGCCTTTGCCCTCGCCATCCAGCACTACCGGGTTGCCAATCGGATTACCGT
>NZ_JBQENK010000046.1:0-1982 GCF_052044735.1 Pseudomonas sp. 22526 | reverse complement strand
ATTGAGATTGGTCAGTGCCGTGCCGACGTCACCGCTCACCAATGGGCCGATATTGGAACCATTCGCGCTGATGCTGTTGGTGGAGTAACTGGGCGCCGTCCATGCCCCCGTGGTCGCATTGACTGCCGCACCGCCGCCCAGTGCCGCTGCCGTGTTCTGGCTGGTCGCAAACAACTGGCTGCCATTCACGGCATCGGTGCTGGTAGCGTTCAACGTACCTCCAGCGACATTGGTCAACCTCACCGAAGTCCCTGCCGGGTTGAAGGTCACCTGATCTTTAGTCGCGGCATCGTCGTATTTCACTGCCACAGCGGCGGTGTTGGTCACGCTGGTATTGAGGTTGCTAAGTGCTGCGCCGACGTCGTTGCTGACCAAAGGCCCGGTGTTGGCACCGGTCACGCTGATGCTGTTGGTGGAGTAGCTGGGCGCTGTCCATACACCGGTGGTCGTATCAAGTGCGGCCCCGCCGCCCAGGGCTGTCGCGGTATCCTGACCTGCTTTATTCAGTTGGCTGACATTGACAGCATCCGTCGCCGAACTGCCCGCCGCCAGACCGGTGATACGCCGTCCATCAGCGCCATTGGCGATGTTCACTTCGCCACCGGTTGCTGCACCACCCACACCGTAAGCCGCATTGGCCAACGTCATGCCGGTGGCGGACGAGTTGGAACCCAGCGCCACGCCGTTGGCAATGGTTGCACTCGCGAGCGGGCCGATGGCCACGCTGTCCTGACCGGTCGCGTTGCTATCGGCAAGGGTCGAGTTGCTGTGGAAATACTTGATGCCGGCGCCGTTGTTGACGAGGTTGTCGACGGTCTGGTTGGTTGCGAACAGCTGCGAGCCATTCACGGCATCGGTGCTGGTGGCGTTCAGGGCACCGACAGCGATGTTGGTCAACTTCACCGCGGTTCCGGCCGGGTTGAAGGTCACCTGATCTTTAGTCGCGGCATCGTCGTATTTCACTGCTACAGCGGCGGTGTTGGTCAGGCTGGTGTTGAGGTCGCTCAGTGCTGCGCCGACGTTGCTGCTGACCAATGGGCCGGTGTTGGCACCGGTTGTGCTGATGCTGTTGGTGGAGTAGCTGGGGGCTGTCCATATGCCAGTGGTCGTATCAAGTGCGGCCCCGCCGCCCAGGGCGGTCGCGGTGTCCTGACCGGCTTTGTTCAGTTGGCTGACATTGACGGCATCGGTCGCCGAACTGCCCGCCGCCAGACCGGTAATACGCCGTCCATCGGCGCCGTTGGCGATGTTGACTTCGCCGCCCGCCGTGGCGGCACCGCCGACCCCATAAGCCGCATTGGCCAACGTCGTGCCGGTGGCGGACGAGTTGGAGCCCAGCGCCACACCATTGGCAACGGTCGCACTCGCGAGTGGGCCGATGGCCACGCTGTCCTGGCCGGTTGCGCTGCTATCGGCAAGGGTCGAGTTGCTGTGGAAATACTTGATGCCCGCGCCGTTGTTGACGATGTTGTCGACGGTTTGGTTGGTTGCGAATAGCTGTGAGCCGTTCACTGCGTCGGTGCTGCTGGCGTTCAAGGTTCCGGCCGCGACATTGGTCAACTTCACCGCGGTTCCGGCCGGGTTGAAGGTTACCTGGGTCTTGGTGGAGGCATCGTCGTATTTCACCGCCACAGCAGCGGTATTGGTCACGCTGGTATTGAGATTGGTCAGTGCCGTGCCGACGTCACCGCTCACCAATGGGCCGATATTGGAACCATTCGCGCTGATGCTGTTGGTGGAGTAACTGGGCGCCGTCCATGCCCCCGTGGTCGCATTGACTGCCGCACCGCCGCCCAGTGCCGCTGCCGTGTTCTGGCTGGTCGCAAACAACTGGCTGCCATTCACGGCATCGGTGCTGGTAGCGTTCAACGTACCTCCAGCGACATTGGTCAACCTCACCGAAGTCCCTGCCGGGTTGAAGGTCACCTGATCTTTAGTCGCGGCATCGTCGTATTTCACTGCCACAGCGGCGGTGTTGGTCA
>NZ_JBQENK010000045.1:0-6648 GCF_052044735.1 Pseudomonas sp. 22526 | reverse complement strand
CGGTCCGGGCACGGGGTGCCGAGCTGGAACCGGTAGGCGTTGCCCTGGATGCCGTGCTCTTCGAGGATCAGGGCGATGATTTTCGGCGCCGACAGCTGCTGGTAGATGCGCTGGTTGGTACGGTGTTCGAGGTAGGCCAGCTGCGGCACCAGCGACACCTTGTAGCGGGTCAGGCGCTTGCCGGCATCACCCTGGGCCACGCGGTAGATCTGGCCGTGGATGCCACTGCCTTGCGGATCAAACGCTAGAAAAGCCTGCTTGTGCAGCAGTGTCTCCAGGTCCAGGTCGGGGTTCTCGCTGACCAGTTCCAGATCGAAACGGAACGGCTGGCTGATGCCTTCGATCCCTTCGAAAGACAGCACCTGCAAGTCACCCTGGAAGTCGTCGACCGTCAGGCTGAAGTGGGTTTCATTGGAAGGATTGAACATAGCTTGCTCCCTGCTTG
This sequence comes from Pseudomonas sp. 22526, assembly GCF_052044735.1. Classification (NCBI taxonomy): domain Bacteria; kingdom Pseudomonadati; phylum Pseudomonadota; class Gammaproteobacteria; order Pseudomonadales; family Pseudomonadaceae; genus Pseudomonas; species Pseudomonas sp. 22526. The sequence continues at coordinate 6,203 of NZ_JBQENK010000045.1, read as the reverse complement.
GTGATCATCCATGACATCGGTGGTGCTATGAAAAGGTGGCCCTCAGAATACTAATGCGATATCTCCTACCAAAACTGCACCTTAAGATAGCGAGCGAATCAGAAAAGGTCGATGCGAAAACATCGCCCTCTAAAAATACTCTGAACCATTTGACTGTAGTCATCCCACGCTTAAGGCTTTTCATACTTGACCTTCTGCGCAAAAGCACTCTCGTCTACAAGATCCCGTTTCCTAACACCGAATTTTTCTATTAACTCATCACGAGAGCCGAGCGACCCAAAAGAACGAAAAGAATTACTATAAGCATAGTTAACCAGCTTACCATCCATAGAGTAGTAACCATGCCATTCCGGGCACGCCCCGCAACCGCCATACCCACCAATAGAAACCAAGTCTCCTTTGCTACCTTTAACGCAGGCCATCGAAACAACAACATTGGACAGCATGTTTACATGCTTACCGCTCGTCATGAGCTGAGATACTTTTTTTATATCTCTCCGACTTTCTTTGTCATTGACCTTAATAATTTGGTCAATACAAACAGGGAGACCAGGTTGAGCCTGGCTACTCTCTACTGAGTCATTTAGACATTTGGATATTAGTTCGACTTTAGAATCTCCACACCCCAGAATTTCGTGTTTTATATAGCTCCCATCATCAGACGATGGCGTGGCCATAACAGGAAGACAAAAAGCCAATATCAGGAATGCTAGTTTCTTCTTGACAATCAACACTTAGAACTACTCCATCAAGTCAGCAGCAAGCCAAGCTTTCACCGGAAGGTCAGTGTCACCATAATCAAGTCCCACATCGAATACCATACATCTTTACAACCTCTACCCTATCTTGATATGAGAACCTGAATTCCACATCTCTGTCATCCGACTCTTGATACTCTGAAAAATTATATTTTCTAAGCACCTTGTATGATATTTTTAACTCACCATCCCTCGTACTATAATTTCCCGTATTTTCATCTCTGCCTTTTCCAACCAGCTCAATGATGTTGCCGTTTTTCTTGAGATAGAAATAGTTTTCTATTTCTACAGCAGTCATTGGCGAGCTTTCACTTACTCCAAGAAGACTGTATTGACACCTATAGTTTTCATCCGAGTGCTTTTCATAAAACCTTCCTAACGCCTCTTCATAGGTTATAACTTCAAAACCATTATCTATAATATTTTTCTCCGCACGCGCAGTCCCGCTCAGAAAAAGAGAACATGCGAGCACGCAAACCACCATCAACTTAGAAAAATCAATACAATCACTCATATCTGCTCCTAGAAAATAACCCTAAAAACATAAACCCTTTCGACTTGTTTTCCCTGATTGACGCGCTGACCAGTACCTCATCCAGTAGGCATTCTGGATGGCGTGCTATTCAAGAGCCGCAGTTCTTATGCTTTTTTTCAATGCAAAACACTCCATCCATGCACTTAGATCGATACGTTACTTATTGTAAGCGAACTATGGATGTAGGAAAATCCCGAAAGCTCAGCAAGGAACCTCGCTTTTTTGAGCAAACTTCAAGCTACTCGCCGAGTGAAAATTGAAACCCTTTTATTTAATTGGAAAAACGCACTGTCACAAAATGCAGCGCCCATACCATCAAGTGCAGGCGCTTTTTTTGTGCCTGTATTTCTGTGTCATGGCGGCTGTGCGTGGGAGACCTTCGGGTCTGCCGGGCTCCTTTTGCCTCGGTTTTCCAGCCCGCGTACAGCTGCCACCCTTCTCGCCTGGAAACGAAAACGGCAGCTTCTTTAACGTAAAAGGAGTTACGCCAATGTACGCATCCCATCTATACCAACCTCACCATCTACAAGCAGCAGGAGGTGAGCAATGACCACCTCTATCAAAACCATCGGTATCGTCACCTTCGCCCACTGCGGCGAGAAAGAGCAAAGCCTGTTCCGGGTCAATCCGGATATTCCAGCCCGGGAAGCCTTGGAACACGCTTCCAACCTGTTCTACTACGCCAAAAAGCTCATGCTCGATGCGGCGATGGAGCCGCAGGGAGAACGCTATGCTTGGCCGGCTTATTATCTGTGCGAAATGGGTAAGGCCATCGTGGATGACATTTCGAATTCCATTACACCAAGCCAGTAAAAATAGTAATCACTGAACTTTAATATATAGAAGGCAAGCCATTAAAAAATGGCTTGCCTTGTGCAATCTTAGAGGCTCATTCAATAGATAGGCATCTGAAAGCGCATCCTAGACAAGCAACGATCAGTAACTTCTCCATAAAGCTTCTGTGTCATTGCACAGTTATTTTTAGCATATTCAGACCAGCTTGGCCCGAAGTCCATATCCCCGCTCACATACGAAATAGCCTTAACGTAATCCATAGAAGTTGTTTTTTTGTTCACGATGGACACCGCTTTATAAAACCCATCGCCAATGATACCTGTTCGTAAATATATAATTTCACTCACACGAAAGCTCGTAAACTGACTCAAGCATGAAAGCTTTTCAATTGGCCCCTCTTGACCTGAAGAAGCTTCGTCCGCCTCATTGCATTGCTCGTCTCTCAAGCGAATCCAGCTTTTCTGGCTAGAAATCAAATCTGCTTTAAGGGCTGGAGTTAACTCAGCAGAGAGAGCCTTATACTGCTCATTCAAAACCTTATCAATTTTCAAAAAAAGATCTTGAGAGCAGCGTGTAATATCTGCATTCACTGTTGTATTAGCATCGCACTTGGCGCCAGCCATTACAGAGCTAGCTAGAACCATTAGACACCAAAAAAGAACTACAGCTCTACCGTTCATTTCCAACAATTGCATTTCAGTGCCTCCTCAAAAAATACCGCTTCCTTTTCGCGTCTCGTCACAAGACCGCTAGTTGACGAATTGTTCTCCCATAATCTTTTCATACTACGAAAGCGGGATGGTATTAACTCAGGCTTCCCAGCATCAAAATCTTCTTTTATCTGCTTCATTTCTAAACGTTTCTCTGCTTTCGCGGGAGTAGTACCACTTAGACCATTACCACGATTAATGACTAGAGACAACAAGGCTCCCTGACAGTCTGGATGCAAATTTATTGCTTGAGGATAAACATCAACAACCTGTTGTGCATATCTCTTCTTCATAATTATCGCAAGCTTTAACGCATTATCCTTACTTATAGAAATAGAGCTTACGTTATGAACGTAATCGCGAGCATCTTGTCCTTTTTTACCGAGAGCCCCCTTAAGACTTGTTATTTCAGCAGCAGTATATAAACCATTAAGATCATTATCTACTGACGTGGCAGTTTGTTGCCCAAGATCATATCCATAACCAATAGTTATTCCACTATTATTATCAGACAATGCATACGGATGCTCTCTATAGGCTTCAATTTCCAAAATAAACTCAAAGAGTTTTTTCGAAACAACATACGTCCCCACGGTGGTCAGCAGCTCATGCACTTCAGTTTTACATTTCGCTGGGCACCCAGAAGAAAAATTCCCTAACAACCCAACAGGGTGAACGTGCCAAACTTTTTCATCACCCGAAATGCATTCTTTCGCAATCAACTCACGCAACCACTTCAACTTATTTATACGAGCTTTCTCTTCAACCCATTCCTTATGTGGTTTCGACTCGCTATGCCCCATCAACTCATCTAAAGAGTCCCACTTCGCTGCCTTGTAGTCCCACTCACTCTCATACTTGATAATCATCTGTGAGACCGGTTGGGCAAACCAAGGCTTGCTTAGAGCATTTCTTATCTCTTCCGGTGGAAGTTTCGTGTCACTATTTCGATCAAGGATGGTGTAGAGAGATTGTTTTGTCGGACCTGCCCCGGCAGTCACGATATTTGGGTGATAAGCCTTGCGTTCTTCATCCGTCATATTCTCTTGCGCATGAAGAAAATCCGCGTAGAGATCGACATTGCTCCCAGTTTCTTCGATGAAGGTGAAACCTTCCCATTCAAAAGGCGAGTGGCGGTACAACGTGGTATTAGGCTCGGCAAACCAACCGTCGATGCTCTCTCCTTGAGCATCGGCGAGTAGCCCTTCCAGGTGCCACCACTGCGTATAGGTAGTGACTCCACCCATCACCACCGGAGCTTTGATTTTTTTCTCTGCCGGCAGGGCTTCCAATACGCTCACAGGAATGAGCAGACCATAACCGACCTCTTTGCTAGCATCGTTCGCTTTGGGGGGGTTGGTAGCATTCATACCCGGCACATGAGTAATCAGCGGGGTGCGTGGCAGGATTTTGACCAGTGTCTTTTCTGTTGCTGGCAGTCTGACGGCCTGCTCTTTGGTCTGGTCGATGAAAGCCTTGATGTCCTCACAGCTAAAGACTTCCAGATGCAGTAAATTTTTCGGAGCTGCGTCCGAGTAGTTCTGATACTTCCCCACATGCCCTATGAGTTCACCGGCTTTGATTTTATGAACCGGCGTCAACGGGACAATCACCCCCGGGGTCTTGGGTTCGCTTTTTGCCTCCAGAGAGTCGAGCGAAACATATCCAGGCAATGTTCCATCTGCCCCAAGGGTTAAAGCAGGGGTGGATGCGCCAGCGACGATTTCCAGCAGCTTGCGATATTTGTTAGTCGTGGGCTCGTTGCTGACTTTGATTTGCGTACCTGCCGGCAGAAAGCCTATAGGCAGTCCGTTGGTGACGGCGCTGCGAACGTATGCCCCTTTTTGCTGCACTGGAGGGACGTCCTTGGCCTGCTCTCCTACAAAGTAAGTATCTCCAGACAGATGCTTCATTTCCCCCTTGAATATCCAGCCGGTATTCGCTGGTAGAGCTGGGACCTCAGGGGTGACACTAACGATTTCGAGCCATTTCTGTGTAGCCGGAGCAGGCTTGGTGGTTACCGTGGTACCACGCGGCAAAACCGCTAATACCGACGTCTGCTTAGAGTTACCGCTGCGAACTCGCAGCCCTAACGACTTGTCTGGCGCATTTGCTTTCACTTGATAAGAGCCCTTGCCCCAGAACGCGGGTCTCTTAAGAGCAGGGTTAGCCTTGTAACCCTCCCAGTCCAGTAGATGCATGTACAGGCTGAAGAAAGTCAGGCTTGGGCCGGCGGCTGGTGGCGTAGTTGCCGGGGTGCCGCCCGCTTGGGCTGGTGCTGGAGCAGGAGGCGCAGGCAGCTCAAGACGATGTTTGACCAACACGAAACCGGTCGAGAATACCGACGGCGTCGAGCCGTAATTCGAGGTCGGATATTTATCATCGATTCTATAAGCAACTACCTCGCCATCGGCGATGCAACGAACTTCGGCCTTGTCTGCAACTAACCCGGTGTCCTCATCGAAGTGAACACCACCGTGCCACAAGCCATTGGAGCCGAGTGGGTAATACCCATCCTGGGCCTTAGCCAATGCCTTGTAATACTGCATTGGGTCTGTGACCTCTGAAGCCCCGGCTTTCAGAGGGTATGCCCACTTTTCAACTTTGCTGGTTACTGTCTCTGCCATAACTACTTACCTGAGTCCTGATCCTTGATGGCTTGGGCGCTTTTAAGGCCTGTTAACCAGAAAAATTGAGCATCCGTTTCGGTTTGCGCTTGGCCTGTTCTACCAAGGCATTCCCCAACGCCTCATCCATCAAACTCCCCGCCTTATCCTTATCCGCAGCCCCCGGCAGCCCCGGGACCTTGATCCCAATCCCCGTCCCACTCCCCGGCGAGCCCCCGGCATTGATCTTCACCACCGGCCCCACCACCGTGACGCCGCCGGCATCGAGTTTGATAAAACTCCCCCCGGCCTTGATCGTCAGTTCGCTGCCGGCTTCGATGACCATCTTGGCCCCGGCCTTGAGGTGGATTTCCTGGCCGGCTTTGGTCAGTTGCGCGGTGCCGAGTTTGATGTGCTGGTTTTCGCCCACGGTCAGGTGGTCGTCGACGCGGGTTTCGGTCTTGCGGTCGGCGTGGGTGATGCGGTGTTCTTCGGCCTTGAGTTCGGTGTAGGTGTTCTTTTCCACGGTGTCATGGCGTTCGTGGCCGATGCGGATTTTCTGGTCGTGCTCGATGTTCTCGTCCCAGTCGCGCTGGGCGTGGATGAAGATCTGTTCGGCGCCTTTTTTGTCTTCGATGCGCAGTTCGTTGTAGCCCGCGCCGCCCGGTGAGCTCATGGACTTGAACACCGTGCGGGTCTTGTTCGCCGGCAGGGCGTAAGGCACCGGGTGTTCCTTGTGGTACAGGCAGCCGGTGATCAGCGGTTGATCCGGGTCGCCTTCGAGGAAGGTCACCAGCAC
>NZ_JBQENK010000044.1:0-7929 GCF_052044735.1 Pseudomonas sp. 22526 | reverse complement strand
CGCAGCGCCAACCGCCTGGCCCGAGCCCTGATCGCCCGTGGCGTCGGCCCGGAGGTGCGGGTGGCGATTGCCATGCCGCGCAGCGCGGAAATCATGGTGGCCTTCCTCGCGGTACTCAAGGCCGGCGGCGTCTATGTGCCGCTGGATGTGGAATACCCGCGCGATCGCCTGCTGTACATGATGCAGGACAGCCGCGCCAAATTGCTGCTGACCCATACCGCGGTGCAGCAACAGCTGCCGATTCCGGACGGGCTGGACAGTCTGGCGGTGGACCGCACCCAGGACTGGGCAGGGGAGGACGACAGCGCACCGAACGTGGCCCTGGACGGCGACAACCTCGCCTACGTGATCTACACCTCCGGCTCCACCGGCATGCCGAAAGGCGTGGCGGTATCCCACGGTCCGCTGGTGGCGCACATCATCGCCACCGGCGAACGTTATGAAATGACTCCGGCGGATTGCGAGCTGCACTTCATGTCGTTTGCCTTCGATGGTTCCCACGAAGGCTGGATGCACCCACTGATCAACGGTGCCCGGGTACTGATCCGCGACGACAGCCTGTGGCTGCCGGAGCACACCTATGCGCAGATGCATCGCCATGGCGTCACCGTCGGTGTGTTCCCACCGGTGTACCTGCAACAACTGGCCGAGCATGCCGAACGTGACGGCAACCCACCGGCGGTACGGGTGTATTGTTTCGGTGGCGACGCCGTGGCGCAGTCCAGCTATGACCTGGCCTGGCGTGCCTTGCGTCCGACCTACCTGTTCAACGGTTACGGTCCGACCGAAACCGTGGTCACGCCACTGCTGTGGAAAGCCCGCAAAGGCGACCCATGTGGCGCGGCCTATGCACCGATTGGCGAACTGCTGGGCAACCGCAGCGGTTATGTGCTGGACGCCCAATTGAACCTGCAACCGATCGGTGTCGCCGGTGAGCTGTACCTCGGTGGTGAAGGCGTGGCCCGCGGTTACCTGGAGCGTCCGGCGCTGACTGCCGAGCGTTTTGTCCCGGACCCGTTCGGTGCTCCAGGCAGCCGTGTGTACCGCAGCGGCGACCTGACCCGTGGCCGTCCGGACGGTGTGGTGGATTACCTGGGTCGGGTCGACCATCAGGTGAAGATCCGCGGTTTCCGTATCGAACTGGGCGAGATCGAAGCGCGCCTGCGCGAGCAGGATGCGGTACGCGAAGCCGTGGTGGTGGCCCAGGATGGGCCGAGCGGCAAGCAGTTGGTGGGTTACATCGTTGCCCTGGACCCGACAGTGGCCGCGGATAGCGCCGCCCAGGCGACTTGCCGCGAAACCCTGCGCCGGGCGCTGAAGGCCCGCCTGCCGGACTATATGGTGCCGGCGCACCTGATGTTCCTCGAACAGATGCCGCTGACCCCGAACGGCAAGCTGGACCGCAAGGGGCTGCCTCTGCCGGACGCGAGCCTGTTGCAACAGGAATACGTGGCGCCCGAAAGCGAGCTGGAACAACAGATCGCCGCTATCTGGGCCGAGGTCCTGGGTTTGCCACGGGTCGGTTTGAACGACCACTTCTTCGAACTGGGCGGTCATTCCCTGCTGGCGACCCAGATCACCTCGCGGGTGCATGCCGAGCTGGGGCTTGAAGTGCCCTTGGCCGCGCTGTTCCAGACCGAGTCACTGCAGGCCTATGCCAAGGCCGCCGGCGATTGCCGGTCGGGCAGTGCTGCCGATTTTGATGATCTTAGAGATTTCTTGAGCGAACTTGAGGCGATTTGAACAATGCTTTCCAATGAAAATATCGATCTGGTGTCTCGCTTCGTTCGCCTGCCTCTGGAACAACGCAAGCTGTTTTACAAACGGCTGCAAAGCCGTGGCATGAGCTTCGCTCAGCTGCCGATTGCCCCGACCCGCATGGATGTCGACAGCCTGCCGCTGTCCTATGCCCAGGAACGCCAGTGGTTTCTCTGGCAGCTGGAACCCGAGAGCGTCACCTACCACATCCCCAGCGCCCTGCGCCTGAAAGGCCGGCTGGACCTGGCCGCGCTACAGCGCAGCTTCGATGCCCTGGTGGCGCGCCATGAAAGCCTGCGCACCCGTTTGCGGATGGATGCCGAGCGCACGCTGCAGGTGGTCGATGCCCAGGCCAGCGTCGAGATCGTGCGGGTCGAGGCCGAGGGCGCCGACGACGCCCGGCTCAAGACCCTGGTGGAAGCGGAAATCGCCCGGCCCTTCGACTTGCAGCAGGGCCCGCTGCTGCGGGTCAGGCTGCTGCGCCTGGCCGAGGACGAACATGTGCTGGTGCTGGTGCAGCACCACATCGTTTCCGATGGCTGGTCGATGCAGGTGATGGTGGCCGAGCTGGTGCAGTTGTACGCCGGCTACAGTCAGGGGCAGAGCCAAGGCCAGGACCTGCAATTGCCGGCGCTGCCGATCCAGTACGCCGACTACGCGCTGTGGCAACGCAGCTGGATGGAAGCCGGGGAGAAGGAGCGCCAGCTGGAGTACTGGTGCGCCCTGCTGGGTGGCGAGCAGCCGGTGCTGGAGCTGCCCCTGGACCACCCGCGTCCGGCGGTGCAGAGCCATCGCGGCGCGCGTCTGGACCTGAAGCTGGATGCGTCGCTGGCGGCGGGCCTCAAAGGTCTGGCGCAGCGCGAAGGCGTGACAATGTTCATGCTCCTGCTGGCCTCGTTCCAGACCCTGCTGTATCGCTACAGCGGTCAGTCGGATATCCGCATCGGCGTGCCCATCGCCAACCGCAACCGGGTCGAGACCGAGCACCTGATCGGCTTTTTCGTCAACACCCAGGTGCTCAAGGCCGATATCGACGGGCAGATGACCGTCGCCCATTTGCTGCAACAGACCAAGCAGCGCGCGTTGGAAGCCCAGGCCCATCAGGACCTGCCATTCGAGCAATTGGTCGAAGCGCTGCAACCCGAGCGCAGCCTGAGCCACAACCCGCTGTTCCAGGTGATGTTCAACCACCAGGCCAACGCCCGTGGCGCCCGCGCCGAACAGCAGTTGCCCGGCCTGCGCGTGGAAGGCCTGGAGTGGGACAGCCACACCACCCACTTCGACCTGAGCCTGGACACCCAGGAATCCGGCGACGACCTTTGGGCGTCCCTGAGCTACGCCACCGACCTGTTCGAGGCGGCGACCGTGGAGCGCCTGGCGCAGCACTGGCAAGGGCTGCTGCGCGGCATGCTCGACAGTTCGCAGAAGCTGATCGGCGAGCTGCCGCTGCTGAGCGCGGACGAGCAGCGGCGCATGGTCCGGGAATGGAATGCCGGCGCCACTGTCACGGCGCAAGGCCCCGTGCATCGGTTGTTCGAGGCGCAGGCCCAACAGCGTCCCGATGCCGTGGCCCTGCTGCTGGACGAGCAGCGCATGAGTTATGCCGAGCTGAACCGTCAGGCCAACCGCCTGGCCCATTACCTGATCGGCCAGGGCGTTGGCCCGGAAGTGCTGGTGGGGGTCGCGGTCGAGCGTTCCTTCGCCATGGTGGTCAGCCTGCTGGCGGTGCTCAAGGCCGGTGGCGCCTATGTGCCGCTGGATCCGGAGTACCCCCGCGAGCGCCTGGTGCATATGCTCGAAGACAGCGCTGTGCGCCTGGTGCTGACCCAGTCCCATCTGCGCCAGCGCCTGCCGCTGCCGGCCGACCTGGCGGCCCTGGATATCGACCTGGCGGACGGGCAACTGGCGCAGTGCGCCGAAGACAACCCCGGGCTGGCGGTCGATCCGCACAACCTGGCGTATGTGATCTACACCTCGGGTTCCACCGGCAAGCCCAAGGGCGTGGCCATCGATCACACGGCCCTGAGCGAGTTCGCCGACATCGCCGCGGGTTATTCGCGGTTGTCCCAGGATGACCGCGTCCTGCAATTCGCCACCCTGAACTTCGACGGTTTCGTCGAGCAGCTGTACCCGGCCCTGAGCCATGGCGCCAGCGTAGTCCTGCGCGGTCCCGAGCTGTGGGACAGCGCCCGCCTGTACCGCGAAATCATCCGCCAGGGCATTACCCTGGCCGACTTGCCGACCGCCTACTGGAACCTGTTCCTGCTCGATTGCCTGGCGGCCGGCCCGCGCTCCTACGGGGCCTTGCGCCAGGTGCATATCGGCGGCGAGGCGATGCCCCTCGACGGTCCTGCCCAATGGCGCCGGGCCGGCCTGGAGCATGTGCGTCTGCTCAACACTTATGGCCCGACCGAGGCCACCGTGGTCTCCAGCGTGCTGGACTGCTCCGCGGCCGACCAAGTCACAGGAGCCACGGCCAGCCCGATTGGCCGCTCGTTGCCGGGGCGGGCCCTGTATGTGCTGGACCGCGACCTCAACCTGTTGCCGGTGGGCGCGGTGGGTGAACTCTATATCGGCAGTTCCAGTGGCCTGGCGCGCGCCTACCTGCAGCGTCCGCTGCTGACCGCCGAGCGCTTCATGCCCGATCCGTTCGGCGCGGCGGGCGAGCGCCTGTACCGCACCGGCGACCTGGCCCGCTACCGCGCCGACGGGGTGATCGAGTACGTTGGCCGGGTCGACCATCAGGTGAAGATTCGTGGTTTCCGTATCGAGCTGGGGGAAATCGAAGCCTTGCTGCTGGCCCAGGCCGAGGTGCGCGAAGCCGTGCTGCTGGCCTCCGACAGCCAGTTGATCGGTTATGTGGTGGCGACCCGGCCGCTGACCTCGCCAGAGCAGCAACAGGCCATGGGCGAGCAGCTCAAGGCCGCGCTGCGCGAGCAATTGCCGGACTACATGGTGCCCGCGCACCTGCTGTTCCTGGAGCGCATGCCGCTCAACCCCAACGGCAAACTGGACCGTCAGGCCCTGCCGAAACCGGACGCCAGCCAGGCACAGCAGGCCTGGATCGCGCCGGTGAGCGCGGTGGAGCAACAGGTGGCGGCGATCTGGGCGGATATCCTGGGGGCCGAACGCATCGGCCTGACCGACCACTTTTTCGAACTGGGCGGCCACTCCCTGCTGGCCATGCAGGTGGTTTCGCGCCTGCGCCACACCCTGGGGGTGGAGGTGCCGCTCAAGACCCTGTTCGAGCAGCCGCGCCTCGAAGGTTTCGTCCGCGCCTTGCCGGCCGGCGACGCCGAGGGCGTCCAGGCGCCGGCCATGGTGCCGGTCGAACGCGGCCAGCCCCTGGCCCTGTCCTATGCCCAGGAGCGCCAGTGGTTCCTCTGGCAGCTGGAGCCCGAAAGCGCCGCCTACCATGTGCCCAGCGCCCTGCGCCTGAAAGGCCGCCTGGACCGGGCCGCGCTGCAGCGCAGCTTCGACACCCTGGTGGCGCGTCATGAAAGCCTGCGCACCCATCTGCAGCAGGACGGCCAGCGCACGGTGCAGGTGATTCGTGCCGGGGCGTCTGTCGATATCGCACGGGTCGATGCCAAGGGCGTCGATGAGGCCCAGCTGAAAACCCTGGTGGAAGCGGAAATCGCCCAGCCGTTCGACCTGGAGCAGGGCCCGCTGTTGCGAGTCAAGCTGCTGTGCTTGAGCGAGGAGGAGCATGTGCTGGTGCTGGTGCAGCACCACATCGTCTCCGATGGCTGGTCGATGCAGATCATGGTCGATGAGCTGGTGCAACTGTACGCGGCCTACAGCCAGGGCCAGGACCTGCAATTGCCGGTCTTGCCGATCCAGTACGCGGACTACGCCGTCTGGCAGCGCGGGTGGATGGACGCTGGCGAAAGAGAGCGCCAACTGGACTACTGGATGAAACAGTTGGGCGGCGAACAGCCGGTGCTGGAATTGCCGTTTGACCATCAGCGTCCGGCGGTGCAAAGCCATCGCGGCGCGCGCCTGGGCATCGCCCTGGACCCGCTGCTGGCCACCCAGCTCAAGGCCATGGCCCAGCAGCAGGGCGTGACCCTGTTCATGCTGTTGCTGGCTTCGTTCCAGACCCTGTTGCACCGCTACAGCGGCCAGGAGGATATTCGCGTCGGTGTGCCGATCGCCAACCGCAACCGGGTGGAGACCGAGCGCCTGATCGGCTTCTTCGTCAACACCCAGGTGCTCAAGGCCGATATCGACGGGCAGATGACGGTTGCCCAACTGCTGCAACAGGTCAAGCAGCGCGCGCTGCAAGCGCAAAGCCACCAGGATCTGCCGTTCGAGCAACTGGTGGAGGCGCTGCAACCCGAGCGCAGCCTGAGCCACAACCCGCTGTTCCAGGTGATGTTCAACCACCAGACCGACGCCCGTGGCGGGCGCGCCGAACAACAGTTGCCCGGCCTGCGGGTCGAGGGCCTGGAGTGGGACAGCCGGACCGCGCACTTCGATCTGGACCTGGACATCCAGGAAGCCGAGGAAGGCATCTGGGCCTCGCTGGGCTACGCCAGGGACCTGTTCGAGCCGGCCACCGTGGAACGCATGGCCCGGCACTGGCAGAACCTGTTGCAGGCCATGGTCGCCGATCAGCAGCAGAGCATCGGCCAGTTGAACCTGCTCGACAGCGCCGAACAGCAACAGATCCTGACCCTGTGGGATCGCACGGACTCCGGCTTCTCGGCCAAGCGTCTGGTGCATGAACTGGTGGCCGATCAGGCCCGTAACAACCCGGATGCGGTGGCGGTGATCTTCGGTGATCAGCAGCTGACTTACGGCGAGCTGGAACGCAGCGCCAACCGCCTGGCCCGAGCCCTGATCGCCCGTGGCGTCGGCCCGGAGGTGCGGGTGGCGATTGCCATGCCGCGCAGCGCGGAAATCATGGTGGCCTTCCTCGCGGTACTCAAGGCCGGCGGCGTCTATGTGCCGCTGGATGTGGAATACCCGCGCGATCGCCTGCTGTACATGATGCAGGACAGCCGCGCCAAATTGCTGCTGACCCATACCGCGGTGCAGCAACAGCTGCCGATTCCGGACGGGCTGGACAGTCTGGCGGTGGACCGCACCCAGGACTGGGCAGGGGAGGACGACAGCGCACCGAACGTGGCCCTGGACGGCGACAACCTCGCCTACGTGATCTACACCTCCGGCTCCACCGGCATGCCGAAAGGCGTGGCGGTATCCCACGGTCCGCTGGTGGCGCACATCATCGCCACCGGCGAACGTTATGAAATGACTCCGGCGGATTGCGAGCTGCACTTCATGTCGTTTGCCTTCGATGGTTCCCACGAAGGCTGGATGCACCCACTGATCAACGGTGCCCGGGTACTGATCCGCGACGACAGCCTGTGGCTGCCGGAGCACACCTATGCGCAGATGCATCGCCATGGCGTCACCGTCGGTGTGTTCCCACCGGTGTACCTGCAACAACTGGCCGAGCATGCCGAACGTGACGGCAACCCACCGGCGGTACGGGTGTATTGTTTCGGTGGCGACGCCGTGGCGCAGTCCAGCTATGACCTGGCCTGGCGTGCCTTGCGTCCGACCTACCTGTTCAACGGTTACGGTCCGACCGAAACCGTGGTCACGCCACTGCTGTGGAAAGCCCGCAAAGGCGACCCATGTGGCGCGGCCTATGCACCGATTGGCGAACTGCTGGGCAACCGCAGCGGTTATGTGCTGGACGCCCAATTGAACCTGCAACCGATCGGTGTCGCCGGTGAGCTGTACCTCGGTGGTGAAGGCGTGGCCCGCGGTTACCTGGAGCGTCCGGCGCTGACTGCCGAGCGTTTTGTCCCGGACCCGTTCGGTGCTCCAGGCAGCCGTGTGTACCGCAGCGGCGACCTGACCCGTGGCCGTCCGGACGGTGTGGTGGATTACCTGGGTCGGGTCGACCATCAGGTGAAGATCCGCGGTTTCCGTATCGAACTGGGCGAGATCGAAGCGCGCCTGCGCGAGCAGGATGCGGTACGCGAAGCCGTGGTGGTGGCCCAGGATGGGCCGAGCGGCAAGCAGTTGGTGGGTTACATCGTTGCCCTGGACCCGACAGTGGCCGCGGATAGCGCCGCCCAGGCGACTTGCCGCGAAACCCTGCGCCGGGCGCTGAAGGCCCGCCTGCCGGACTATATGGTGCCGGCGCACCTG
>NZ_JBQENK010000043.1:0-7500 GCF_052044735.1 Pseudomonas sp. 22526 | reverse complement strand
GGCAGTTCGAATCTGCCCAGACCCACCAATTACTGGTGCACCCTGTAGCGATACGGGGCCATAGCTCAGCTGGGAGAGCGCCTGCCTTGCACGCAGGAGGTCAGCGGTTCGATCCCGCTTGGCTCCACCATTACAGATTGGTCTCCATCGTTTAAAGCTTAGAAATGAGCATTCCGCCAGAACGGCGATGAATGTTGATTTCTGATCTTTATCAGAATCGTTCTTTAAAAATTTGGGTATGTGATAGAAAGATAGACTGAATGGCACTTTCACTGGTGTTTATTCAGGCTAAGGTAAAATTTGTGAGTTGCTCTCATGAGCATTGCGAATTTTCGGCGAATGTCGTCTTCATAGTATAACCAGATTGCTTGGGGTTATATGGTCAAGTGAAGAAGCGCATACGGTGGATGCCTTGGCAGTCAGAGGCGATGAAAGACGTGGTAGCCTGCGAAAAGCTTCGGGGAGTCGGCAAACAGACTTTGATCCGGAGATGTCTGAATGGGGGAACCCAGCCATCATAAGATGGTTATCTTGTACTGAATACATAGGTGCAAGAGGCGAACCAGGGGAACTGAAACATCTAAGTACCCTGAGGAAAAGAAATCAACCGAGATTCCCTTAGTAGTGGCGAGCGAACGGGGACTAGCCCTTAAGTGGCTTTGAGATTAGCGGAACGCTCTGGAAAGTGCGGCCATAGTGGGTGATAGCCCTGTACGCGAAAATCTCTTAGTCATGAAATCGAGTAGGACGGAGCACGAGAAACTTTGTCTGAATATGGGGGGACCATCCTCCAAGGCTAAATACTACTGACTGACCGATAGTGAACTAGTACCGTGAGGGAAAGGCGAAAAGAACCCCGGAGAGGGGAGTGAAATAGATCCTGAAACCGTATGCGTACAAGCAGTGGGAGCAGACTTTGTTCTGTGACTGCGTACCTTTTGTATAATGGGTCAGCGACTTATATTCAGTGGCGAGCTTAACCGAATAGGGGAGGCGTAGCGAAAGCGAGTCTTAATAGGGCGTTTAGTCGCTGGGTATAGACCCGAAACCGGGCGATCTATCCATGGGCAGGTTGAAGGTTAGGTAACACTGACTGGAGGACCGAACCGACTACCGTTGAAAAGTTAGCGGATGACCTGTGGATCGGAGTGAAAGGCTAATCAAGCTCGGAGATAGCTGGTTCTCCTCGAAAGCTATTTAGGTAGCGCCTCATGTATCACTGTAGGGGGTAGAGCACTGTTTCGGCTAGGGGGTCATCCCGACTTACCAAACCGATGCAAACTCCGAATACCTACAAGTGCCGAGCATGGGAGACACACGGCGGGTGCTAACGTCCGTCGTGAAAAGGGAAACAACCCAGACCGTCAGCTAAGGTCCCAAAGTTATGGTTAAGTGGGAAACGATGTGGGAAGGCTTAGACAGCTAGGAGGTTGGCTTAGAAGCAGCCACCCTTTAAAGAAAGCGTAATAGCTCACTAGTCGAGTCGGCCTGCGCGGAAGATGTAACGGGGCTCAAACCATACACCGAAGCTACGGGTATCACGTAAGTGATGCGGTAGAGGAGCGTTCTGTAAGCCTGTGAAGGTGAGTTGAGAAGCTTGCTGGAGGTATCAGAAGTGCGAATGCTGACATGAGTAACGACAATGGGTGTGAAAAACACCCACGCCGAAAGACCAAGGTTTCCTGCGCAACGTTAATCGACGCAGGGTTAGTCGGTCCCTAAGGCGAGGCTGAAAAGCGTAGTCGATGGAAAACAGGTTAATATTCCTGTACTTCTAGTTATTGCGATGGAGGGACGGAGAAGGCTAGGCCAGCTTGGCGTTGGTTGTCCAAGTTTAAGGTGGTAGGCTGGAATCTTAGGTAAATCCGGGATTCTAAGGCCGAGAGCTGATGACGAGTTACCTTTTAGGTGACGAAGTGGTTGATGCCATGCTTCCAAGAAAAGCTTCTAAGCTTCAGATAACTAGGAACCGTACCCCAAACCGACACAGGTGGTTGGGTAGAGAATACCAAGGCGCTTGAGAGAACTCGGGTGAAGGAACTAGGCAAAATGGCACCGTAACTTCGGGAGAAGGTGCGCCGGTGAGGGTGAAGGACTTGCTCCGTAAGCCCATGCCGGTCGAAGATACCAGGCCGCTGCGACTGTTTATTAAAAACACAGCACTCTGCAAACACGAAAGTGGACGTATAGGGTGTGACGCCTGCCCGGTGCCGGAAGGTTAATTGATGGGGTTAGCTAACGCGAAGCTCTTGATCGAAGCCCCGGTAAACGGCGGCCGTAACTATAACGGTCCTAAGGTAGCGAAATTCCTTGTCGGGTAAGTTCCGACCTGCACGAATGGCGTAACGATGGCGGCGCTGTCTCCACCCGAGACTCAGTGAAATTGAAATCGCTGTGAAGATGCAGTGTATCCGCGGCTAGACGGAAAGACCCCGTGAACCTTTACTATAGCTTTGCACTGGACTTTGAATTTGCTTGTGTAGGATAGGTGGGAGGCTTTGAAGCGTGGACGCCAGTTCGCGTGGAGCCATCCTTGAAATACCACCCTGGCAACTTTGAGGTTCTAACTCAGGTCCGTTATCCGGATCGAGGACAGTGTATGGTGGGTAGTTTGACTGGGGCGGTCTCCTCCTAAAGAGTAACGGAGGAGTACGAAGGTGCGCTCAGACCGGTCGGAAATCGGTCGTAGAGTATAAAGGCAAAAGCGCGCTTGACTGCGAGACAGACACGTCGAGCAGGTACGAAAGTAGGTCTTAGTGATCCGGTGGTTCTGTATGGAAGGGCCATCGCTCAACGGATAAAAGGTACTCCGGGGATAACAGGCTGATACCGCCCAAGAGTTCATATCGACGGCGGTGTTTGGCACCTCGATGTCGGCTCATCACATCCTGGGGCTGAAGCCGGTCCCAAGGGTATGGCTGTTCGCCATTTAAAGTGGTACGCGAGCTGGGTTTAGAACGTCGTGAGACAGTTCGGTCCCTATCTGCCGTGGACGTTTGAGATTTGAGAGGGGCTGCTCCTAGTACGAGAGGACCGGAGTGGACGAACCTCTGGTGTTCCGGTTGTCACGCCAGTGGCATTGCCGGGTAGCTATGTTCGGAAAAGATAACCGCTGAAAGCATCTAAGCGGGAAACTTGCCTCAAGATGAGATCTCACTGGAACCTTGAGTTCCCTAAAGGGCCGTCGAAGACTACGACGTTGATAGGTTGGGTGTGTAAGCGCTGTGAGGCGTTGAGCTAACCAATACTAATTGCCCGTGAGGCTTGACCATATAACACCCAAGCAATTTGCTTAAGAGCGAGTTGCGGTGTGTGAAGACGAAATGAACCGAAAGTTTGCACCGCTCACAAAACACCACAAAGCTATTACATACCCAATTTGCCGAAGCGTCGAAAGACGAGTCGGCACACCGAATTTCTTGACGACCATAGAGCATTGGAACCACCTGATCCCATCCCGAACTCAGAAGTGAAACGATGCATCGCCGATGGTAGTGTGGGGTTTCCCCATGTGAGAGTAGGTCATCGTCAAGATTAAATTCCGAAACCCCAATTGCGAAAGCAGTTGGGGTTTTGTCTTTTGCGCGCAGAAAAACCATTCCGAATTGCAGCCGCTAGCTGCTTGATTGTGTCTGTCACGCTTTCTATGCAACAGCCTTAGGCATGGCTATCATGCCTGCCTCATTGTGAGGCGAGATCTGCATGCTGACATTGTTGGAGCTTCTGAAGGATGGGCGGTTTCACTCGGGCCAGGCCCTTGGTGCTGCCTTGGGTATTAGCCGCAGTGCCGTGTGGAAGCAGTTGCAGCAATTGGAGGCTGATCTGGGGCTCTCCATCCATAAAGTTCGCGGCCGCGGTTATCAACTGGCGGCTCCGCTGACGCTCCTGAGCCCGGCTGATATTTACGAGCAGTCAAAGGATTGCCCTTGGACTGTGCTGGCTTTCGATTCCGTTGACTCTACAAATGCTGAAGCTCTGAGGGCTGTCGAGCGTGGCGTGCCCGCGCCGTTCCTGGTGCTCGCTGAGCGTCAGACGGCGGGGCGTGGTCGGAGAGGGCGCAAATGGGCGAGCCCTTTTGCAGAAAATGTTTATTACAGCCTCGTACTGCGTATTGATGGTGGAATGCGCCAGCTTGAAGGGCTCAGCTTGGTGGTCGGGCTGGCGGTCATGCAAACCTTGCGCGAGTTTGGGATTGCTGATGCGGGCCTGAAGTGGCCAAACGATGTTTTGGTAGGGCGCAAAAAAATCGCCGGCATCCTGTTGGAGTTGGTTGGGGATCCTGCTGATGTCTGTCATGTGGTTCTGGGTGTGGGCATCAACGTCAACATGCAGAAAACCGACGAGGTTGATCAGCAGTGGACTTCTGTGCGGCTTGAGTCCGGCAAGCAGGTTGATCGCAACCAGTTGGTCGCTCGACTGAGCATGATGCTGAAGGCTTACCTGGAGCGCCACCAGGCCCAGGGCTTTTCCTCTATTCAAGAGGAGTGGGAGCAGAATCACTTGTGGCAAGGTAGTGCGGTGTCTCTGATTGCTGGGGTCAATAAAATAGACGGTGTTGTTATGGGCATCGATCAGCAGGGTGCATTGCGATTGAAGGTGGATGGGGTTGAGAAGGTCTACAGCGGTGGTGAGCTCAGCTTGAGGTTGCGCGATGATTCTTGAGCTTGACTGTGGAAACAGCTTCATTAAGTGGCGTGTTCTGGGCAATGCCGCGCTTGGGGTATTTGCTGAGGGTGTGGTTGATTCCGATGACGCTTTGGTGGGGCATCTGCGTACGCTAAGCGGTTTGGTCTTGACCCGCTGCCGCTTGGTCAGCGTGCGCACAGCCGAAGAGACGAACAAGCTTACTTCCATGTTGGTGCAGGCTTTTGGTGTGGCGGTGGTCTGTGCTGCGCCTGCGAAAGAAATGGCCGGCGTACGAAATGGTTATGAGGAGTTCGAGCGACTTGGCCTGGATCGCTGGCTTGCCATGCTGGGGGGATTTCGCCTTGCAGCTGGTGCCTGTCTGGTGCTCGATTTTGGAACGGCCGTTACTGCGGACTTCATTGCGGCGGATGGTGAGCATCTGGGTGGTTTTATCTGTCCAGGGATGCCGTTGATGCGTAATCAGCTGAGGACCCACACTCGTCGAATTCGTTATGACGATTTGTCTGCCGAGCGCGCGCTGGTCAATCTGTTGCCGGGGCGTACGACAGTTGAAGCGGTAGAGCGCGGCTGCTCATTGATGCTGAGAGGGTTTGTGCTGACTCAGCTGGAGCTGGCGCGCGACTATTGGGGGGATGATTTCGTGGTGTTCCTCACTGGTGGTGATGCTGACCTGGTTTCTGGTGTCGTGCCGCAGGGGCGAGTGGTCCCGGATCTGGTTTTTGTTGGATTGGCTATGGCGTGCCCATTGTCCTGAGGTTTTTATGCGTTGGTTGTTCCTGCTGCTCCTGGTTCTCAATGTGTTCTATTACGTCTGGCATCAGCAGGAGGCGCCTTTGCGTGCCAAGGAAGTAACGCCTCTGACGCTTTATAAAGGGTCCCAGCAGGATATTCGCTTGTTGAGTGAGTCGTCTGACGCAGTCGCCAGGCGTGACAAGGAGGGTGATGCTCGCGGTGATTGCCTCTATATAGGCGGTTTTGCTCGTCGTGATCAGGCTCAAATGCTCGAGCAGCGCCTGTCGGCATTGGGTGTGGAGGCTCGGTTGAAGTCTCTGAGTCCGCCCGATGCTTCTGGTTATTGGCTGCGCGTGGCGCCTGAAAGCAAGCATTTGCTGGATGATTCGCTGCTGCAGAATCTTGCTAAAGAATTCAATGAGTTAAAACATAAAATAATGTCATGCGAAGGCATTGCAACTGTCGAATAGTTTGCATAGAATGGCGCCCGCTCCGCAGTGAAGACCTCTAGAGGTAGACGCAGCGAAGCGAGGTCAACGCAGCTAACCTCAGGTTTTTAATGAGAAAATGCTTGACAGAAGGGTGGCATAGTATAGAATGCTGCCTCGCTTAGGAGGGGTTCCCGAGCGGCCAAAGGGATCAGACTGTAAATCTGACGTCTACGACTTCGAAGGTTCGAATCCTTCCCCCTCCACCAGATTTTAGCGTGAGCTGCAAGCTCCGCGGGTATAGTTTAGTGGTAGAACCTCAGCCTTCCAAGCTGATGATGCGGGTTCGATTCCCGCTACCCGCTCCAAGTTTGCAGGTTGTGCAAAGTGTTTCGCTCTTGTAGCTCAGTTGGTAGAGCACACCCTTGGTAAGGGTGAGGTCAGCGGTTCAAATCCGCTCAAGAGCTCCATATAACAAGGCAGATATGAAAATATCTGCCTTTGTTTTAATGGCTTGTGTGACTTGCTCAATTCTTCTCCTAGGGGTGATTTCGATGGCTAAGGAAAAGTTCGAACGTAATAAGCCGCACGTCAACGTTGGTACCATTGGTCACGTTGACCACGGTAAAACCACTCTGACTGCTGCTCTGACTCGCGTCTGCTCCGAGGTTTTCGGTTCGGCTCGTGTTGACTTCGACAAGATCGACAGCGCCCCGGAAGAAAAAGCTCGTGGTATCACCATCAATACTGCGCACGTAGAGTACGACTCGAACATTCGTCACTACGCGCACGTTGACTGCCCAGGTCACGCCGACTACGTCAAAAACATGATCACTGGTGCTGCCCAGATGGACGGCGCGATCCTGGTTTGCTCGGCTGCCGATGGTCCGATGCCACAAACTCGTGAGCACATCCTGCTGTCCCGTCAGGTAGGCGTTCCGTACATCGTTGTCTTCCTGAACAAGGCTGACATGGTTGACGACGCTGAGCTGCTGGAACTGGTTGAGATGGAAGTGCGCGATCTGCTGAGCACTTACGACTTCCCAGGTGATGACACTCCAATCATCATCGGTTCGGCTCTGATGGCTCTGAACGGCCAAGACGACAACGAAATGGGCACTACCGCTGTTAAGAAGCTGGTAGAAACTCTGGACACCTACATCCCAGAGCCAGAGCGTGCTATCGACAAGCCGTTCCTGATGCCTATCGAAGACGTATTCTCGATCTCCGGTCGTGGCACCGTGGTAACTGGTCGTGTTGAGCGTGGTATCGTTCGCATCCAGGAAGAAGTTGAGATCGTTGGTCTGCGCGACACTCAGAAAACCACCTGCACCGGCGTTGAAATGTTCCGCAAGCTGCTCGACGAAGGTCGTGCTGGCGAGAACTGCGGCGTTCTGCTGCGTGGCACCAAGCGTGACGACGTTGAGCGTGGCCAGGTTCTGGTTAAGCCAGGTACCGTTAAGCCGCACACCAAGTTCACCGCTGAAGTGTACGTTCTGAGCAAAGAAGAAGGCGGCCGTCATACTCCGTTCTTCAAAGGCTACCGTCCACAGTTCTACTTCCGTACTACTGACGTGACTGGTAACTGCGAGCTGCCAGAAGGCGTTGAAATGGTAATGCCAGGTGACAACATCCAGATGACTGTCACTCTGATCAAAACCATCGCGATGGAAGATGGTCTGCGTTTCGCTAT
>NZ_JBQENK010000042.1:0-10000 GCF_052044735.1 Pseudomonas sp. 22526 | reverse complement strand
CTTCCAAGAAAAGCTTCTAAGCTTCAGATAACTAGGAACCGTACCCCAAACCGACACAGGTGGTTGGGTAGAGAATACCAAGGCGCTTGAGAGAACTCGGGTGAAGGAACTAGGCAAAATGGCACCGTAACTTCGGGAGAAGGTGCGCCGGTGAGGGTGAAGGACTTGCTCCGTAAGCCCATGCCGGTCGAAGATACCAGGCCGCTGCGACTGTTTATTAAAAACACAGCACTCTGCAAACACGAAAGTGGACGTATAGGGTGTGACGCCTGCCCGGTGCCGGAAGGTTAATTGATGGGGTTAGCTAACGCGAAGCTCTTGATCGAAGCCCCGGTAAACGGCGGCCGTAACTATAACGGTCCTAAGGTAGCGAAATTCCTTGTCGGGTAAGTTCCGACCTGCACGAATGGCGTAACGATGGCGGCGCTGTCTCCACCCGAGACTCAGTGAAATTGAAATCGCTGTGAAGATGCAGTGTATCCGCGGCTAGACGGAAAGACCCCGTGAACCTTTACTATAGCTTTGCACTGGACTTTGAATTTGCTTGTGTAGGATAGGTGGGAGGCTTTGAAGCGTGGACGCCAGTTCGCGTGGAGCCATCCTTGAAATACCACCCTGGCAACTTTGAGGTTCTAACTCAGGTCCGTTATCCGGATCGAGGACAGTGTATGGTGGGTAGTTTGACTGGGGCGGTCTCCTCCTAAAGAGTAACGGAGGAGTACGAAGGTGCGCTCAGACCGGTCGGAAATCGGTCGTAGAGTATAAAGGCAAAAGCGCGCTTGACTGCGAGACAGACACGTCGAGCAGGTACGAAAGTAGGTCTTAGTGATCCGGTGGTTCTGTATGGAAGGGCCATCGCTCAACGGATAAAAGGTACTCCGGGGATAACAGGCTGATACCGCCCAAGAGTTCATATCGACGGCGGTGTTTGGCACCTCGATGTCGGCTCATCACATCCTGGGGCTGAAGCCGGTCCCAAGGGTATGGCTGTTCGCCATTTAAAGTGGTACGCGAGCTGGGTTTAGAACGTCGTGAGACAGTTCGGTCCCTATCTGCCGTGGACGTTTGAGATTTGAGAGGGGCTGCTCCTAGTACGAGAGGACCGGAGTGGACGAACCTCTGGTGTTCCGGTTGTCACGCCAGTGGCATTGCCGGGTAGCTATGTTCGGAAAAGATAACCGCTGAAAGCATCTAAGCGGGAAACTTGCCTCAAGATGAGATCTCACTGGAACCTTGAGTTCCCTAAAGGGCCGTCGAAGACTACGACGTTGATAGGTTGGGTGTGTAAGCGCTGTGAGGCGTTGAGCTAACCAATACTAATTGCCCGTGAGGCTTGACCATATAACACCCAAGCAATTTGCTTAAGAGCGAGTTGCGGTGTGTGAAGACGAAATGAACCGAAAGTTTGCACCGCTCACAAAACACCACAAAGCTATTACATACCCAATTTGCCGAAGCGTCGAAAGACGAGTCGGCACACCGAATTTCTTGACGACCATAGAGCATTGGAACCACCTGATCCCATCCCGAACTCAGAAGTGAAACGATGCATCGCCGATGGTAGTGTGGGGTTTCCCCATGTGAGAGTAGGTCATCGTCAAGATTAAATTCCAAAACCCCAATTGCGAAAGCAATTGGGGTTTTGTCTTTTGCGCGCAGAAAGTCCTGGCGTGCATCTCGTCCATGGCAAGACAGTTCCAGGGATCACCTGGCAGCCGTATCCCCAGGCCCGGCCTACAGCAAAGGCTCTCTACGGCTACCACCGGGCATTCTTCATGAAAGCGCCTGGGCGGTTTTGCTATGGTGCAGCTCGTTTTTCAAGGGACTGACATTCACCCGTGCTCACCTTATTCCACGAGAAGCTGTAGCAATGCCTGAACCGATACCGATCAAGGACCACGAGAAAGAGACGCGGCTGGTCAACAAAAGACTGTTGGCCTGCGCGCTATTGGTGGTCGCCATCACCTGCACCCTGATCGGGCGCCTGTACTTCCTGCAGGTGGTCGAGTTCGACTATCACTCGACCGTCTCCGAAAACAATCGCGTGCACGTGCTGCCCATCACCCCGACCCGCGGCCTGATCTACGACCGCAACGGCGTGTTGCTGGCCGACAACCGCCCCAGTTTCAACCTGACCATCACCCGCGAGCGCACCACTGACTTGAAGGGTGAGCTGGACCAGGTGGTCAGCCTGTTACACCTGCCCGCCGAAGACCGCGTCCTGTTCGACAAGGCGCTGAAGCAGTCACGTCATCCGTTCGTGCCGGTCACCCTGTTCTATGAGCTGACCGAAGAGCAGATCGCCGTACTGGCGGTCAACGAGTATCGCTTGCCGGGGCTGGAGGTTGAGGCGCAGTTCGTGCGGCACTATCCGATGGGCGCGCACTTCGCCCATTCCATCGGCTATGTCGGGCGCATCAACGAGAAGGAAGCCAAGACTCTGGACTCGGTGGAATACCGAGGCACCCAGTCGATCGGCAAGACCGGGATCGAGCGCTTCTACGAGTCCGAGCTGCATGGCCACGTCGGCTATGAAGAGGTGGAAACCAACGCTCAGGGCCGGGTCATGCGGGTGCTCAAGCACACCGATCCTGTTCCTGGGAAAAACATCGTGCTCAGCCTCGACGTGAAGTTGCAGGAGGCGGCCGAGGCGGCCCTGGGCGACCGCCGGGGTTCGGTGGTGGCCCTCGATCCGCAGACTGGTGAAGTACTGGCCATGGTCAGCAAGCCGAGCTTCGACCCGAACCTGTTCGTCACCGGCATCAGCTTCAAGGAGTACAGCGCGTTACGCGACTCCATCGACCGGCCGCTGTTCAACCGTGTGCTGCGCGGCCTGTATGCGCCGGGTTCGACCATCAAGCCGGAGGTGGCGATCGCTGGGCTGGACTCCGGGGTGGTCAACGCCTCGACCCGGGTGTTCGATCCGGGTTACTACCAACTGCCGGACGTCGACCACAAATACCGCAACTGGAACCACAGCGGCGACGGGTGGGTGGACCTGGACGCGGCGATCATGCGTTCCAACGACACCTATTTCTACGACCTGGCGCACAAGCTCGGTATCGATCGCCTGCACGATTACCTGGCGATGTTCGGCCTGGGCGAGAAAGTCTCCCTGGACATGTTCGAGGAATCGCCAGGGCTGATGCCATCCCAGGCCTGGAAGCGCGCCACCCGGCGCCAGCCGTGGTTCCCTGGCGAGACAGTGATCCTCGGCATCGGCCAAGGGTATATGCAGGTCACGCCGCTACAGCTGGCCCAGGCGACGGCGCTGATCGCCAACAAGGGCGTGTGGAACCGTCCTCATCTGGCCAAGACCGTCGATGGCGTGGCGCCGGTGGACGAACACCCGATGCCGAATATCCAGCTCAAGGAGCCGGTCGACTGGGACCTGGTCAGCCACGGCATGCAGATGGTGATGCACGCACCCCGGGGCACGGCGCGCGACGCAGCGGCCGGCGCGCAATACCGCATCGCCGGCAAGAGCGGTACGGCCCAGGTGGTGGCGATCAAGCAGGGCGAGCGTTACGACCGCCTCAAGACCCGCGAGCGCCATCGTGACAATGCCTTGTTCGTCGGTTTCGCCCCGGCCGAGCACCCGCAGATCGTGGTGGCGGTGATGATCGAAAACGGCGAGGCCGGCGGCCGGGTCGCGGGCCCCGTGGTGCGTCAGGTCATGGATGCCTGGCTGCTCGATCAGCAGGGCCACCTGAAGCCGCAATACGCCAGTCCAGGCAAGGGGCCGGACGTTCCCCACGCCTGAGTCATTTGGCTGTCCGGCACCTGCTCACGGATACTGAGCAGGTGCTGGATGCTGTCCAGGAACAGGGTTGCGGCCTGGCTCATCTTCTGTTCCCGGTGCCACCGTTTTAGGGTTAATGCCATAGCCTTTGTTCAGCGTTTCGATCGAGTCTTGCGATCGCTGTAGTTCTCTCGGATGGCGTATGTGATCGTGGTGTGTTTGTGAAGAACTTTTGCCATGGATCTCCCATTATTCAGTGAGACAAACACCTCGCGAATCGATGCTTGCTCTGCCAAGTTGTGTCGGTAGGGAGATGTTCGGCAATTAGTGAGAGAGGATCATGGTGTTCGTCAAGCACGCACCGCGAGGCAGTGCGTACAGATTGACAGTCTCTGTTCCTTATTGTCTTTTATTATCTCGTGCTAGCGGAATCGACATCTGGTGCCTGAAAAGGTTGTTAGGGTCTATGTGGTTTTTCAAGGAAATTAACTCCCCTACCAAACCCGAATTTCCATAGTAAAGTTCGAGCCAGCTATCATTAGGTGTGCCGTTTACTAATAGCATGTCCACATCTGGATAGTTGATGTAGCACCCTTCATATCGCCCCTCGACGCCAGGTCGCTGGTTGGGTTGGCTGGCGTAGGCGTCTTTGTAGATCTTATTGATCCACGCCAGTTGAACGTTATCTTGAGCAGGGTCGGTCCAGTAGGTCTGGTATTGAGACTTTAATAAGGACTTGCGCTGCGGTACCGCGGTATCTCCTTGACCGCAGCTGTTTATTTTTCCACCGTAAGAGTCGATCTGGACAAGCGATTGGTTGAATGTTCCATCTTCGGAAGGAACGCTGAGGTTGTTATACAGCGCATCGCATTCTTCGTCGGTGAAGTTATCTACCTGATAGGCGGACTTATATTTCCCTCTTTGATTGTTTCCCGATGTGTTGATCATCTGGGTGACATAGAGCCAGTCCATAAGAAGTTCTGGCGAAGCTTTGGTGATAGCACTACCAGCCATGCTATGGGGCCTTGGCGCGATGTTTGGCAGTACGAAGCCGTCGTAGAGTTTGCCGTGGCCGGGTGCCGAACTGTTTATTGCCGAGAGGAAATTATTGAAGGGGGCATCTCGTTCGTGATCGCCCACCAGGCCATCGCGTCCAGTGTATTGGATGGCCAGAACGACTTTCGGGTTGGAGTCGATGTGGTTCAGTTTCAGCAGGGTGAAAAGACCACCGTTGGCTTTTGACAAAATAGTGGAAGTGGCGTCTGCATCGTTTTTGGCGAACCAGTCGTGATATCCACGTAGAAACTTTCTGAAGCTGACTTTATCGAAGTCCGACCACTCCCAAGAGAGGGTTGTCCAATAAGCTTTTTGTGGGGCATCGGGCAGATCGTTGAAGTAGTAGCGAATGATGATGCCGAAATTTCCGCCGCCGGCCCCGCAGCAAGCCTTGAAAAGTTCTCGATGGGTTTTAAGGTTAGAATTCGGGCTGACATGAACCGGGACCAAGGTTTTGCTGCTATTGGCCGGGTCCGGAATCAAGATGTCCACACCAGTTACCCAGTCGACAGTCAAGCCGTGAAGGCGAGACAGTAAACCGTAGCCACCGCCGCTAATGTGGCCACCGACCCCTACGGAGTAGCAGGAACCGCCAGGTAGGGTCTTGCCACTCTGTTTATACATCGCCACATAGCCATCCCAGTTCTGGCTACCTGTGAGCACGGCGTATTTATAATGTGTGGGGTTATGACTGTCATGTTGATAAAGGGGCTGGATATTACCGGCAGTATCATGGGAAAAGCCTTTAAGCTCTCCCAGGTCAATAATGGCCAGGTTCTCGTTGTTCAACTGATTCGATACGAAGCCTTCATAGCAGTGCGCTCCGCTCCTTACAGTGATCCTGAAGTCTTGGGACAGCGCTTCATTTGCGGCACCTAGTACTTCTT
The DNA here is from genome assembly GCF_052044735.1 of Pseudomonas sp. 22526. Lineage (NCBI taxonomy): Bacteria > Pseudomonadati > Pseudomonadota > Gammaproteobacteria > Pseudomonadales > Pseudomonadaceae > Pseudomonas > Pseudomonas sp. 22526. The sequence goes on along the minus strand of NZ_JBQENK010000042.1, from coordinate 4,315 downwards.
CCGGGGTTCTGCAAACATAGATTCGTTTGGCTCCTGTGCTGGCACTGGGTGGCCATCGAAGATTGAAACCTTTCTGTAAGGTTGAAAATGTCTTGTTGTCTTCAGTGATTGTAATGAACTCTGCAGTGTGCTTTGTCGTATTCATGGTTGTGTGCTTCCTTGCAAAAAATATGCGCCACGTTCTGCGCAAGTTTCCTGAGATTTGTTTCGCCCAACCGTGGTTTACATGCATCCCACTCGGGCGCTATCTCACCTTAGCCGACATTTTCATGCTGTCCATGAGGTTCAAGAAGCTAAGGTTATATTTTCATGGGGTGCGTATTTCGAAAGGTTATAGATGTTTGCCTGATTGGTAATCCCATTTCATCGGCTTGATTTTGATAGAGGAGGCGAAATGGCGAGTGTTGGAAGCGTTTGCCGACTTGTGTTGTTTTGCTTTTGGAATTGTATTTATTTTTATGGTGGACAATCTAAAGCCTTGCGCTAGCCTGAAATCTCTCCTCTAGGGAGAGACAAATAAATCAAAGGAGTGAGTGTAATGAACAAGCCAGAATCCAATGCTCAGTTGAAGCACGGTCGCGTAATTTCCCCTCCTAGTCGTTCTGCTATTGCTATAGACGAAGGCCTTATCCTTGATTGGCAGGCTAATGAAATGGAAGGGGGCAAAAATTTTCCATCATTGACGGCAGGCCCGTTCCCCGTACCTTATGAAACTGACAGCGTGAGCCAGGTACCACCGGCTGATGGTTATATCCTCAGCGGCGGCAGGACCGATGCCCGCGATTGCGTCAACTTCACTAACGAGGAAATGAGCGAAAAGCTGAATCGCCCCTTTACCTGGCCTCTGTTGAATGTCGATCCTGGCCAGACGTTTCATGTCAAATGGGTATACACCATGCCTCACGTGACTCGGGGTTACAGTTGGTTTATCACCAAAGATGGTTGGGACCCTAAAAAGCGTATCAGCCGTGCTCAGCTCGAACTCAAGTCCTTCCATGATGATTTTTATACTCAGGTTCCGTTCTACGAGCATGCCGCTGAATTGAAAGCGAAGACTGAACATGAAGTGAAGTTGCCAACGGGCAAACAAGGTCATCATGTCATTGTCCTGTTATGGATCGTTGCCGATACCGGCAATGCGTTCTATCAGGCGTTCGACGTGAACTTCAAATAAAGTTGGGCCATGTACGGCCCTGGTAACGTTCTGAAGGAATAGAACAATGACTAAAATTGATTTTTCATTGCTGAAGTCAAAAGTAAATGATTCGGCATCCTTGATGCCAAGTATTGCCAATAAAAAAATCCTGATGGGTTTCTGGCATAACTGGCCAGCCGGGCATGGTGACGGCTATCAAGGTGGGCAATTCGCCAATCTAAACCTGGTGGACATACCCCAGGACTACAACGTTGTCGCTGTGGCTTTTATGAAGGGGCAAGGCATTCCCACCTTCAAACCCTATAACCTCTCCGACGACGAGTTTCGCCGCCAGGTAGGCGTGCTGAACAGCCAGGGAAGGGCTGTATTGATCTCGCTGGGCGGCGCCGACGCCCATATCGAGTTGCACAAAGGGGATGAGCAACCCCTGGCGAACGAGATCATCCGCTTGGTTGAAGTCTATGGCTTCGATGGCCTGGATATCGATCTTGAGCAAAGTGCCATTGATTTTGCCGACAACAAGACGGTGCTACCGGCGGCCTTGAAACTGGTGAAGGATCACTACAAGGCTGAGGGGAAGCATTTCATCATCAGCATGGCCCCCGAGTTTCCCTATCTCGGGGTGGACGGCAAGTATGTTGGTTACATTCAGGCGCTTGAGGGCTACTACGACTTCATCGCACCTCAATACTACAACCAGGGTGGTGACGGGGTTTGGGTTCCAGAATACAACGGTGGGACCTGGATCAGGCAGAACGACGATGATCTGAAAGAGGAATTCCTCTTCTATCTGACTGACAGCCTGGTAACCGGTACTCGGGGTTACATCGCGATTCCCGCGGACAAGTTTGTCATTGGCTTGCCGGCCAACGTTGACGCCGCGAACAACGGCTATGTGATCAATCCTGCCGCGGTGGTCAATGCGTTCAAGCGTCTTGATGCCGCCGGTCATTCCATCAAGGGGTTGATGACCTGGTCGATCAATTGGGACGACGGCCTCAGCAGGGACAATGTTCCCTACAATTGGGAGTTCTACAATCGCTATGCCCCATTGATTCACGGTGAGCCTGGTATTGGCGAGCGGCCAACGGCTCCGGCGAACCTGTCCGCGAGCGACGTGACTGAAACCGGCATGACCTTGAGTTGGGGGGCTTCAGCCGGTCCTCGTCCGATCGAAACCTACACGCTGTACCGAAACGGTTCTCCAATAAACCATACGGCGGCCTTGAGGCTGGAAGACTCAGGCCTGACGCCGAACACTCAGTACAGTTACTTTGTCACGGCAACGGACTCTTCGGGAAAAGAGTCGCTTCCGAGCCAAAGCCTGAGCGTCAGAACCGCTGGAGACATAACGGATCCAGAGTATCCCGAATGGCAATTGAACCATCGGTATAACAAGGAAGATGGCGTGACTTACGAAGGCAACAGGTACTTGTGCCTGCAAGAGCACGTATCAAACTCAGGCTGGACACCACCAGTGGCCTTTACCCTATGGTCAAAGGTCGCAATCAAGCGGCGTGCGTAGAGCGGTATGCGAGGCCCGGCAGAAATGCCGGGCTTTCATTGCCTGCGGATCAGTGATCTACCCCGAGTTCTGGACATGCGGCTCATACTGGCAACCAGGTTGTTCGCCTTCAGAAAACTACGCCAATCGGAACTGCTGTACTGGTTGCCTTGGTCGGGATGAATCATCATCTCCTGTGTAGGAGCGAGGCTTGCCCGCGATAAACGCCAACGATAACGTGCTGCTTCTGCACGCCCCGCATACGAAAGCCCCTGAATCAAAAGATCCAGGGGCTTTTTAATGCCTGCAACAGGCTGTCGCCGAGGATGTCGGGAGAGGCCTCAAGCGCTTAGAGACTCTGTCTTCGTCCTTTGCATCTCCTTCCCCTGCACAACACCAGCAACGCCACACCATCACTCAGCAGCGAGGCGATATCGGCGATCTGGAACAAATCACTTTCATCCGCTGTACGCGCGGTCATGCAAGACAGGCAGCGATGCATGCCGATTCGTGCTTTCGCTGCGGTTTTGGAATGAGAAAGTTCCTTCATTCGCTCAGGCGCTGGATAGGGGGCAGTCATTCTCTGAAAAAGCTGACGCCTTCTTCCAATTCTTTCCTGGAGGTTTAGGACGACTCCTAGATCAATGCCGTTGGTGACTTGCTAGCCTGGCTCGGCTGTTCAGCTTGGCCGAATCTGGATGTAACCAGGCCAAAAACGAGTTGCGCTTAGGTTAAGTCAGCGCACAAGAGCTCGCGCTATGTCGCAGTCCAAAGGAACAAAGGATGTTCAACAGAGCTAATGAAACTCACTTCAGCCTGAGCATTGAAGGCGTCCAAAGCGACTTGCAGGTGCTGTCTTTCGAAGGGATCGAAGGCATCAGCCAGCCGTTCCGTTTCGATTTGGAACTGGTCAGCGAGAACCCCGACCTGGACCTGGAGACACTGCTGCACAAGCAGGCGTTCCTGGCTTTCGATCCGCAAGGCAGTGGCATCCACGGCCAGATCTACCGCGTGGCCCAGGGCGATGCCGGCAAGCGCCTGACCCGCTACAAGGTGTCGCTGGTGCCGCAACTGGCCTACCTCAAGCACCGCACCAACCAGCGCATCTACCAGCAGCTGTCGGCGCCGAAGATCATCGCCCTGATCCTCGAAGAGCACGGCATCCAGGGCAACGCCTACCGGTTCCAGCTCGGCACCCCGTGCCCGGACCGCGACTACTGCGTGCAGTACGACGAAACCGACCTGCATTTCATCCAGCGCCTGTGCGAAGAGGAAGGCCTGCATTACCACTTCCAGCACAGCCCGGAAGGTCATTTGCTGGTGTTCGGCGACGACCAGACCGTATTCCCCAAGCTCGGCCAGCCCACCGCCTATATCCAGGGCAGCGGTATGGTCGCCGACGAACCGGTGATCAAGGGCTTCAACCTGCGCCTGGAAACCCGCACCAGCCGCACCACTCGCCGCGACTACGACTTCGAGAAGCCGCGCCTGCAACTGGAAGCGGCCTATAAACCCGAGACTGAAAGCGAAGAGCCGGACCTGGAAGACTACGACTACCCAGGCCGTTTCACCGACCGCGCGCGGCAAGTTCCTCAGCCAGCGCGCCCTCGAACGCCACCGCGCCGACTACCAGCAGGCCGAAGGCTGGGGCGACC
>NZ_JBQENK010000041.1:0-17128 GCF_052044735.1 Pseudomonas sp. 22526 | reverse complement strand
GGAATTTAATCTTGACGATGACCTACTCTCACATGGGGAAACCCCACACTACCATCGGCGATGCATCGTTTCACTTCTGAGTTCGGGATGGGATCAGGTGGTTCCAATGCTCTATGGTCGTCAAGAAATTCGGTGTGCCGACTCGTCTTTCGACGCTTCGGCAAATTGGGTATGTAATAGCTTTGTGGTGTTTTGTGAGCGGTGCAAACTTTCGGTTCATTTCGTCTTCACACACCGCAACTCGCTCTTAAGCAAATTGCTTGGGTGTTATATGGTCAAGCCTCACGGGCAATTAGTATTGGTTAGCTCAACGCCTCACAGCGCTTACACACCCAACCTATCAACGTCGTAGTCTTCGACGGCCCTTTAGGGAACTCAAGGTTCCAGTGAGATCTCATCTTGAGGCAAGTTTCCCGCTTAGATGCTTTCAGCGGTTATCTTTTCCGAACATAGCTACCCGGCAATGCCACTGGCGTGACAACCGGAACACCAGAGGTTCGTCCACTCCGGTCCTCTCGTACTAGGAGCAGCCCCTCTCAAATCTCAAACGTCCACGGCAGATAGGGACCGAACTGTCTCACGACGTTCTAAACCCAGCTCGCGTACCACTTTAAATGGCGAACAGCCATACCCTTGGGACCGGCTTCAGCCCCAGGATGTGATGAGCCGACATCGAGGTGCCAAACACCGCCGTCGATATGAACTCTTGGGCGGTATCAGCCTGTTATCCCCGGAGTACCTTTTATCCGTTGAGCGATGGCCCTTCCATACAGAACCACCGGATCACTAAGACCTACTTTCGTACCTGCTCGACGTGTCTGTCTCGCAGTCAAGCGCGCTTTTGCCTTTATACTCTACGACCGATTTCCGACCGGTCTGAGCGCACCTTCGTACTCCTCCGTTACTCTTTAGGAGGAGACCGCCCCAGTCAAACTACCCACCATACACTGTCCTCGATCCGGATAACGGACCTGAGTTAGAACCTCAAAGTTGCCAGGGTGGTATTTCAAGGATGGCTCCACGCGAACTGGCGTCCACGCTTCAAAGCCTCCCACCTATCCTACACAAGCAAATTCAAAGTCCAGTGCAAAGCTATAGTAAAGGTTCACGGGGTCTTTCCGTCTAGCCGCGGATACACTGCATCTTCACAGCGATTTCAATTTCACTGAGTCTCGGGTGGAGACAGCGCCGCCATCGTTACGCCATTCGTGCAGGTCGGAACTTACCCGACAAGGAATTTCGCTACCTTAGGACCGTTATAGTTACGGCCGCCGTTTACCGGGGCTTCGATCAAGAGCTTCGCGTTAGCTAACCCCATCAATTAACCTTCCGGCACCGGGCAGGCGTCACACCCTATACGTCCACTTTCGTGTTTGCAGAGTGCTGTGTTTTTAATAAACAGTCGCAGCGGCCTGGTATCTTCGACCGGCATGGGCTTACGGAGCAAGTCCTTCACCCTCACCGGCGCACCTTCTCCCGAAGTTACGGTGCCATTTTGCCTAGTTCCTTCACCCGAGTTCTCTCAAGCGCCTTGGTATTCTCTACCCAACCACCTGTGTCGGTTTGGGGTACGGTTCCTAGTTATCTGAAGCTTAGAAGCTTTTCTTGGAAGCATGGCATCAACCACTTCGTCACCTAAAAGGTAACTCGTCATCAGCTCTCGGCCTTAGAATCCCGGATTTACCTAAGATTCCAGCCTACCACCTTAAACTTGGACAACCAACGCCAAGCTGGCCTAGCCTTCTCCGTCCCTCCATCGCAATAACTAGAAGTACAGGAATATTAACCTGTTTTCCATCGACTACGCTTTTCAGCCTCGCCTTAGGGACCGACTAACCCTGCGTCGATTAACGTTGCGCAGGAAACCTTGGTCTTTCGGCGTGGGTGTTTTTCACACCCATTGTCGTTACTCATGTCAGCATTCGCACTTCTGATACCTCCAGCAAGCTTCTCAACTCACCTTCACAGGCTTACAGAACGCTCCTCTACCGCATCACTTACGTGATACCCGTAGCTTCGGTGTATGGTTTGAGCCCCGTTACATCTTCCGCGCAGGCCGACTCGACTAGTGAGCTATTACGCTTTCTTTAAAGGGTGGCTGCTTCTAAGCCAACCTCCTAGCTGTCTAAGCCTTCCCACATCGTTTCCCACTTAACCATAACTTTGGGACCTTAGCTGACGGTCTGGGTTGTTTCCCTTTTCACGACGGACGTTAGCACCCGCCGTGTGTCTCCCATGCTCGGCACTTGTAGGTATTCGGAGTTTGCATCGGTTTGGTAAGTCGGGATGACCCCCTAGCCGAAACAGTGCTCTACCCCCTACAGTGATACATGAGGCGCTACCTAAATAGCTTTCGAGGAGAACCAGCTATCTCCGAGCTTGATTAGCCTTTCACTCCGATCCACAGGTCATCCGCTAACTTTTCAACGGTAGTCGGTTCGGTCCTCCAGTCAGTGTTACCTAACCTTCAACCTGCCCATGGATAGATCGCCCGGTTTCGGGTCTATACCCAGCGACTAAACGCCCTATTAAGACTCGCTTTCGCTACGCCTCCCCTATTCGGTTAAGCTCGCCACTGAATATAAGTCGCTGACCCATTATACAAAAGGTACGCAGTCACAGAACAAAGTCTGCTCCCACTGCTTGTACGCATACGGTTTCAGGATCTATTTCACTCCCCTCTCCGGGGTTCTTTTCGCCTTTCCCTCACGGTACTAGTTCACTATCGGTCAGTCAGTAGTATTTAGCCTTGGAGGATGGTCCCCCCATATTCAGACAAAGTTTCTCGTGCTCCGTCCTACTCGATTTCATGACTAAGAGATTTTCGCGTACAGGGCTATCACCCACTATGGCCGCACTTTCCAGAGCGTTCCGCTAATCTCAAAGCCACTTAAGGGCTAGTCCCCGTTCGCTCGCCACTACTAAGGGAATCTCGGTTGATTTCTTTTCCTCAGGGTACTTAGATGTTTCAGTTCCCCTGGTTCGCCTCTTGCACCTATGTATTCAGTACAAGATAACCATCTTATGATGGCTGGGTTCCCCCATTCAGACATCTCCGGATCAAAGTCTGTTTGCCGACTCCCCGAAGCTTTTCGCAGGCTACCACGTCTTTCATCGCCTCTGACTGCCAAGGCATCCACCGTATGCGCTTCTTCACTTGACCATATAACCCCAAGCAATCTGGTTATACTATGAAGACGACATTCGCCGAAAATTCGCAATGCTCATGAGAGCAACTCACAAATTTTACCTTAGCCTGAATAAACACCAGTGAAAGTGCCATTCAGTCTATCTTTCTATCACATACCCAAATTTTTAAAGAACGATTCTGATAAAGATCAGAAATCAACATTCATCGCCGTTCTGGCGGAATGCTCATTTCTAAGCTTTAAACGATGGAGACCAATCTGTAATGGTGGAGCCAAGCGGGATCGAACCGCTGACCTCCTGCGTGCAAGGCAGGCGCTCTCCCAGCTGAGCTATGGCCCCGTATCGCTACAGGGTGCACCAGTAATTGGTGGGTCTGGGCAGATTCGAACTGCCGACCTCACCCTTATCAGGGGTGCGCTCTAACCAACTGAGCTACAGACCCAATCGTCTTCTTCAATGAATCAAGCAATTCGTGTGGGAGCTTATGAAGCAGCTGATGTCGTCGATTAAGGAGGTGATCCAGCCGCAGGTTCCCCTACGGCTACCTTGTTACGACTTCACCCCAGTCATGAATCACACCGTGGTAACCGTCCTCCCGAAGGTTAGACTAGCTACTTCTGGTGCAACCCACTCCCATGGTGTGACGGGCGGTGTGTACAAGGCCCGGGAACGTATTCACCGCGACATTCTGATTCGCGATTACTAGCGATTCCGACTTCACGCAGTCGAGTTGCAGACTGCGATCCGGACTACGATCGGTTTTATGGGATTAGCTCCACCTCGCGGCTTGGCAACCCTCTGTACCGACCATTGTAGCACGTGTGTAGCCCAGGCCGTAAGGGCCATGATGACTTGACGTCATCCCCACCTTCCTCCGGTTTGTCACCGGCAGTCTCCTTAGAGTGCCCACCATAACGTGCTGGTAACTAAGGACAAGGGTTGCGCTCGTTACGGGACTTAACCCAACATCTCACGACACGAGCTGACGACAGCCATGCAGCACCTGTCTCAATGTTCCCGAAGGCACCAATCCATCTCTGGAAAGTTCATTGGATGTCAAGGCCTGGTAAGGTTCTTCGCGTTGCTTCGAATTAAACCACATGCTCCACCGCTTGTGCGGGCCCCCGTCAATTCATTTGAGTTTTAACCTTGCGGCCGTACTCCCCAGGCGGTCAACTTAATGCGTTAGCTGCGCCACTAAGAGCTCAAGGCTCCCAACGGCTAGTTGACATCGTTTACGGCGTGGACTACCAGGGTATCTAATCCTGTTTGCTCCCCACGCTTTCGCACCTCAGTGTCAGTATCAGTCCAGGTGGTCGCCTTCGCCACTGGTGTTCCTTCCTATATCTACGCATTTCACCGCTACACAGGAAATTCCACCACCCTCTACCATACTCTAGCTCGCCAGTTTTGGATGCAGTTCCCAGGTTGAGCCCGGGGATTTCACATCCAACTTAACGAACCACCTACGCGCGCTTTACGCCCAGTAATTCCGATTAACGCTTGCACCCTCTGTATTACCGCGGCTGCTGGCACAGAGTTAGCCGGTGCTTATTCTGTCGGTAACGTCAAAATACTCACGTATTAGGTAAGTACCCTTCCTCCCAACTTAAAGTGCTTTACAATCCGAAGACCTTCTTCACACACGCGGCATGGCTGGATCAGGCTTTCGCCCATTGTCCAATATTCCCCACTGCTGCCTCCCGTAGGAGTCTGGACCGTGTCTCAGTTCCAGTGTGACTGATCATCCTCTCAGACCAGTTACGGATCGTCGCCTTGGTGAGCCATTACCTCACCAACTAGCTAATCCGACCTAGGCTCATCTGATAGCGCAAGGCCCGAAGGTCCCCTGCTTTCTCCCGTAGGACGTATGCGGTATTAGCGTCCGTTTCCGAACGTTATCCCCCACTACCAGGCAGATTCCTAGGCATTACTCACCCGTCCGCCGCTCTCAAGAGAAGCAAGCTTCTCTCTACCGCTCGACTTGCATGTGTTAGGCCTGCCGCCAGCGTTCAATCTGAGCCATGATCAAACTCTTCAGTTCAAACATCTTTGGGTTTTGAGAAAACCCTAAACTTGGCTCAGCAATCGTTGGTTACATCTTTGATTTCTCGCGGAGTAACTTGTGATGCTGATAATCTTTCTGACTATCAGTCTGACTCCACAAGCACCCACACGAATTGCTTGATTCAGTTGTTAAAGAGCGGTTGGTTAAGTCTTTCGTCTCAACCGAGGCGCGCATTCTACAGCAGCCTCTGTATCTGTCAAGCGGTTATTTTAAGAAGTTTTCAAAGTTTCCTTTGCAACTTCAACCACTTGCGCTTCCGATCTCTCGTCAGCGGGAGGCGAATTCTACAGCGTTACACGCTGCTGTCAACACCTCTTTTTCTCCGCTTTCGACCGAGAAGATCGAACCGTCAATCCGGCGAAAACACACTGCCGAACCGACTCCTTCGGGCTTCGATGAACCGAAGCGTGACCGCTGTCGAAAACTGCGTAACTCGTTGAATATCAAGGAGTTTTCCGTTTCGACTGCGCCGGAAGTGGGGCGAATTATAGACCTGTAGAATCTGCCGTCAACACTTATTTTCACAAATCTGTCATATCAGTCAAAAACGCCCCTAAAAGCAAAGGCCGCCCCCAAGGGGGCGGCCTTTATGCCCTTCTACTAGTTACAAGCTAGGGAAGGCGAACTGCGAGGCTTCATGGCTGGCACGCTGCGGCCAACGCTGAGTGATCGCCTTGCGACGGGTATAGAAACGCACGCCGTCCGGACCGTAGGCATGCAGGTCGCCAAACAGCGAACGCTTCCAGCCGCCAAAGCTGTGATAAGCCACCGGCACCGGCAGCGGTACGTTGACGCCCACCATCCCGACTTCGATCTCGTCACAGAACAGCCGCGCCGCTTCACCGTCACGGGTAAAGATGCAGGTACCGTTGCCGTACTCGTGATCGTTGATCAGTTGCATGGCCTCTTCCAGGCTGTTCACCCGCACGACGCACAACACCGGCCCGAAGATCTCTTCTTTATAGATGCGCATTTCCGGAGTGACGTTGTCGAACAGGCAGCCACCAAGGAAGAAGCCTTCTTCATGGCCCGGCACGCTCAGGCCACGGCCGTCGACTACCAGCTTCGCGCCCGCCTTCACACCATCCTCGACATAACCGCTGACCTTGTCCCGCGCCTGACCTGTGACCAGCGGCCCCATGTCCAAACCACAGGACGTACCAGCACCAATCTTCAGCGCCTTGATCTGCGGTACCAGCTTGGCCACCAACGCATCGGCTACCTGGTCGCCGACACACACGGCAACCGAGATCGCCATGCAGCGCTCGCCGCAGGAACCATAGGCCGCGCCCATCAAAGCACTGACCGCGTTATCCAGGTCGGCATCCGGCATCAGCACGGCGTGGTTCTTCGCCCCGCCCAGCGCCTGCACGCGTTTGCCGCGCTTGGTGCCTTCGGCGTAGATGTATTCGGCAATCGGGGTCGAACCGACGAAGCTCAGTGCCTTGACTTCCGGCGCTTCGATCAGCGCGTCCACCGCAGTCTTGTCGCCGTGCACCACACTCAGCACGCCTTTCGGCAGGCCGGCTTCCAGCAGCAGCTGGGCGATCAGCAGGGTCGAGCTCGGGTCACGCTCGGATGGCTTGAGGATGAAGCAGTTGCCGCAGACGATCGCCAACGGATACATCCACAGCGGCACCATCGCCGGGAAGTTGAACGGGGTGATACCGGCAACCACGCCCAGCGGCTGGAAGTCGGACCAGGCATCGATGTTCGGGCCGACGTTACGGCTGTACTCGCCCTTGAGGATTTCCGGAGCGGCACAGGCGAACTCGACGTTCTCGATACCACGCTTGAGTTCACCGGCGGCGTCTTCCAGGGTCTTGCCGTGTTCTTCGCTGATCAACTGGGCGATGCGCGATTCATTCTGCTCCAGCAGTTGCTTGAAGCGGAACATCACCTGGGCACGCTTGGCCGGCGGCGTGTTGCGCCAGGCCGGGAAAGCCGCCTTGGCGGCATCGATGGCGCTCTGGATGGTTTCGCGGCTGGCCAGCGGCAGCTTGTGGATCGCCTGACCGGTGGACGGGTTGAACACATCGACCGCGCGACCGCTCTCGGTCACCAGTTCACCATTGATCAAATGCGGGATAACGCTCATCGGGGAACTCCTGAAGTTGTCCACAAGCGCCCGCCAAGGGGCGCCTGCTTTATATAGATAGAAACAAATCACGATGGCGCCTGTGAGTACGCCATCGCGAGCAAGCTCGGCTCCTACAGTGTTTGGAAATCAGTCGAGCTTGTTCAGCACTTCGCCGACGGCATCGAACAGGCGGTCCAGATCCTGCGGCTTGCTGTTGAAGGTCGGGCCGAACTGCAGGGTGTCGCCGCCGAAACGCACATAGAAACCGGCTTTCCACAGGGCCATGCCCGCTTCGAACGGACGCACGATGGCGTCGCCATCCCGCGGGGCAATCTGGATGGCACCGGCCAGGCCGAAGTTACGAATGTCGATGACATTCTTCGCACCCTTGATGCCGTGCAGTGCTTTCTCGAAATGCGGCGCCACCTCAGCAACGCTCTGCACCAGGTTTTCCTTCTGCAGCAGATCCAGTGCCGCCAGGCCGGCCGCGCAGGCCACCGGGTGCGCCGAGTAGGTGTAGCCGTGAGGGAATTCCACCGCGTACTCAGGGGTCGGCTGGTTCATGAAGGTCTGGTAGATCTCGGAGCTGGCAATCACCGCGCCCATCGGAATCGCGCCGTTGGTGACTTGCTTGGCGATGCACATCAGGTCCGGGGTCACGCCAAAACTGTCGGCACCGAACATCTTGCCGGTACGGCCGAAACCGGTGATCACTTCGTCGAACACCAGCAAGATGTTGTGCTGGTCGCAGATTTCCCGCAGGCGCTTGAGATACCCCTGTGGCGGCACCAGCACGCCAGCGGAACCGGCCAGAGGCTCGACGAACACCGCGGCGATGTTGGAGGCGTCATGCAGCTCGATCAGTTTGAGCAGCTCGTCGGCCAGGGCGATACCGCCCTGCTCCGGAATGCCACGGGAGAACGCGTTGCTTGCCAGCAGGGTGTGCGGCAGGTGGTCGACATCCATCATCGCCTGGCCGAACAGTTTACGGTTGCCGTTGACCCCGCCGAGGCTGGTGCCGGCAATGTTCACGCCGTGGTAGCCACGGGCACGGCCGATCATCTTGGTCTTGGTCGACTGGCCTTTCAGGCGCCAGTAGGCACGCACCATTTTCACCGCGGTATCGGCGCATTCGGAACCGGAGTCGGTGAAGAACACATGGTTCAGGTTGCCCGGGGTCAGCGCGGTGATTTTCTCGGCCAGCTGGAACGACAGCGGGTGACCGTACTGGAAGCCCGGCGAGTAATCGAGGGTGCCCAGTTGCTTGGCCACCGCTTCCTGGATTTCCTTGCGGGTGTGGCCGGCGCCACAGGTCCACAGGCCGGACAACGAGTCATAAACCTTGCGCCCCTTGTCGTCGACCAGCCAGCTGCCTTCGGCGGCGACGATCAGACGTGGATCGCGCTGGAAGTTGCGGTTGGCGGTGTAGGGCATCCAGTGAGCATCGAGCTTGAGCTGGCTGGCCAGGGAAGCTGGAGCGTTTTCATGCATGTTCATGGGGCAAAACCTCGCAGGGCAATAAGCGGCGCAGGGATCGGAAAGCGTTGTTGCGGCTAAGTTGCCACGGCTATAAAGTCGGTGAAATCCAACTTTTATAACCTTCAGTCAGTGGTTCACTAAACTATGAGCAGCCGTCGCGCCGACCCGCTGGCGCAAGTCAGCGACTTCGATATCCGCCTGCTGCGGATCTTCCGCAGCGTGGTCGAGTGCGGTGGCTTCTCTGCCGCGGAAACCGTGCTCGGCATCGGCCGCTCGGCCATCAGCCAGCAGATGAGCGACCTCGAGCAACGCCTCGGCCTGCGCCTGTGCCAACGTGGACGCGCCGGCTTCTCGCTGACCGAAGAGGGACGCGAGGTGTATCAATCGGCCCTGCAGCTGTTGAGCGCCCTGGAAAGCTTCCGCACCGAGGTCAACGGCCTGCACCGCCACCTGCGTGGCGAACTGATCATCGGCCTGACCGACAACCTGGTCACCCTGCCCCACATGCGCATCACCCATGCCCTGGCCCAACTGAAGGAACGCGGGCCGGACGTGCAGATCCAGATCCGCATGATCGCCCCCAACGAAGTCGAACAAGGGGTGCTCGACGGGCGCCTGCATGTCGGCGTGGTGCCCCAGGCCAGCGCCTTGTCCGGGCTGGAATACCAGCCGCTGTACAGCGAACGCTCGCTGCTTTACTGCGCCGTCGGCCACCCGCTGTTTTATGTCGACGACAAGCAACTGGACGACCGGCGCCTCAACGAACAGGACGCCATCGCCCCGACCTTCCGCCTGCCCGCCGAGATCCAGGCCCATTACCAGGCGCTCAATTGCACCGCCAGCGCTTCGGACCGCGAAGGCATGGCGTTCCTGATCCTCACCGGACGCTACATCGGCTACCTGCCGGACCATTACGCCTGCCTCTGGGTCCAGCAGGGACGACTGCGCGCGCTCAAACCCGATTCACGCTTTTATGACCTGAGCCTGGCATCGGTCACACGCAAGGGCCGTCGCCCCCATTTGGTGCTGGAGAGCTTCCTGGACAGCCTGGCGGCCACCCGCTGAAAACCAGTGGCGGCCTTCATGCGCCTGCTGCCGGAAGACCGGGCCGCGCTGCGTGGCGCAAATCCGGCCGGCGAAAGCGACACCCTGGAACCGCTTTGAGGGTTTTCTGCCCATTAAGACTTGTCTGAGGCCTGTGGGTGCGCTATCAACGCACAGGTTGCACCCACAGAACAGCTCGGAAACGCCTATGACCCTTGAAGTCCCAGCCCACGCCGGCCCTCAAACCGCCAAGCCCGCCAGCCGTATTCGCCAGAAAAACGAAGAAGCGATCATCAAGGCCGCCGAAGACGAGTTCGCCCGTCACGGTTTCAAAGGCACCAGCATGAACACCATCGCGCAGAATGCCGGCCTGCCCAAGGCCAACCTGCATTACTACTTCACCAACAAGCTTGGGCTGTATGTCGCGGTGTTGAGCAACATCCTCGAGTTGTGGGACAGCACCTTCAACACCCTGACCGCCGACGACGATCCGGCCGAAGCGCTGACCCGCTACATCCGCGCCAAGATGGAGTTCTCCCGGCGCCAGCCGCAGGCCTCGCGAATCTTCGCCATGGAGATCATCAGCGGCGGCGAATGCCTCAGCGAATACTTCAGCCAGGACTACCGCGCCTGGTTCCAGGGGCGCGCCGCGGTGTTCCAGGCCTGGATCGACGCCGGCAAGATGGACCCGGTGGACCCGGTGCACCTGATCTTCCTGCTGTGGGGCAGCACCCAGCATTACGCCGACTTCGCCACCCAGATCTGCCGCGTCACCGGTCGCAGCAAGCTGACCAAGCAGGACATGGAAGACGCCGGCAACAACCTGATCCGCATCATCCTCAAGGGTTGCGGCCTCAAGCCTGCCTTATAAAGAACACAGCGCATGCCCTTTACCCTCGCCGGCCTTTGCGAATACCGCGAAGAAATTCGCAAAAGCCGCTTTATCGCCCTCGCCGCGCCGATCAGCAGCGCGGCCGAGGCTCAAGCCTTTATCGAACAGCACAGCGACCTCAACGCCTCCCACAACTGCTGGGCCTGGAAACTCGCCGACCAATACCGCAGCAGCGACGACGGCGAGCCCGGCGGCACCGCCGGCCGGCCGATCCTCGCGGCTATCGAAGCCCAGGATTGCGATCAGGTCGCGGTGCTGGTGATTCGCTGGTACGGCGGCATTCAACTGGGCACCGGCGGCCTGGCCCGCGCCTATGGCGGCAGCGCCAACAAGTGCCTGCAAGGCGCCGAACGCATCGAGCTGGTCAGCCGGGTAGCCCTGCGTTGCGCCTGCAGCTTCAGCGAACTGGCCCTGGTCAAGTTGCGGGTCGCCGAACTCGGCGGGCTGCTGGTCGAGGAACAATTCACAGCCAACGGTGTGGAGCTGCAACTGGCCCTGGGCGAAAGCCGGATCGCCACCTTGCAAAGCCAGCTGGCCGACCTGAGTCGCGGGCGCATCCTCTTGCAGCGCTGAGTGCACCAACACCGCACTCACGCCTCGAAATCATCCTGTGTACAACGGCCCGGTGGATAGCCGACTTGCCCACACCTGCTGTGTACCCGGCTGTGGATAACCTGAGCACACTTGCCTGTAACCCTTTTGCAACGTGGCTTTGCGGCGGTTGTTCACTTTTCAGCCAATCTGCCATCAGAAATACATTTTTCAAGCTAAAACAGTAAGTTAGCTCTGTTTATCGCCTTTAGAAGAAAGCCACACAGTGCTTATGCCCGACCTTTGGGCTTGCACACAAATACTGTGGAGCAAGCTGTGGATAACCCGTGCAAGGCTGCGCCAGCCTCCGATGCGGCAAGGCTTGCAGGCTGCTGATCACTTTTCGACCAACCTTGCGCGAGCAAGACCGCCACCCTTTCAAACACCTTGCCCCGAACTGGTGCCAAGTGCCGGTGCGGTGGACGACCTGAAGGTGCACAACACCGCGGCCCATCGCGGCCCGGAGGCTTTCCTGACTCACTGGCCAGGAAATTGCTTTATCCACAGGCATAACGTTCAGCGACCCGAGTCCGTCATGCCCAACCCCGTTCCCATCCCCGATGCAACACCCCGCCTGCAACTGCGCAGGATCACCAAGCGTTATCCCGGTTGCCTGGCCAACGACGGGATCGACCTGAGCATCCAGCCCGGGGAAATCCATGCCCTGCTCGGTGAAAACGGCGCCGGCAAAAGCACCCTGATGAAGATCATCTACGGGGTGACTCAGGCCGACTCCGGCGAGCTGATCTGGCAGGGACAGCGTCAGCTGATGCGCAATCCGGCCCAGGCGCGCAGCTTGGGGATCGGCATGGTGTTCCAGCATTTCTCGCTGTTCGAGACCCTGAGCGTGGCGCAGAACATCGCCCTGGCCATGGGCGCCGCGGCCGGTACGCCAAAGCAGCTGGAGCCGAAGATTCGCCAGGTTTCGCAGCGCTACAGCATGGCCCTGGAGCCGGAACGCCTGGTGCACAGCCTGTCCATCGGCGAGCGCCAGCGGGTGGAGATCATTCGCTGCCTGATGCAGGACATCCGCCTGCTGATCCTCGACGAACCGACCTCGGTGCTGACGCCCCAGGAAGCCGATGAGCTGTTCGTCACCCTGCGCCGCCTGGCCAGCGAGGGCTGCAGCATTCTGTTCATCAGCCACAAGCTCGGCGAAGTCCGCGCCCTGTGCCACAGCGCCACGGTGCTGCGCGGCGGCCGGGTTGCCGGGCACTGCATACCGGCCCAATGCTCGGACCAGGAACTGGCGCGGCTGATGGTCGGCGAAGCCGCGGGCCTGATCACCGACTACCCGAAGGCCAGGGGCGGCGACGCCTTCCTGCAGGTCCAGAAGCTGTCCTGGCCCAATCCGGACCCGTTCGGCTGCTCGCTCAAGGACATCGACCTGGAGGTGCGCAGCGGGGAAATCGTCGGCATCGCCGGGGTCGCCGGCAATGGCCAGGACGAACTGCTGGCCCTGCTCAGCGGCGAACAGCGCCTTGATCGTGCCGCGGCTGCCACCTTGCGCTTCGCCGGTCAGTACGTCGCCCACCTGCGCCCCGATGCTCGCCGTGGGCTGGGCCTGGCGTTCGTCCCGGCCGAGCGCCTGGGGCACGGCGCAGTGCCGGAACTGAGCCTGGCGGACAACGCCCTGCTGACCGCCTTCCAGCAGGGGCTGGTGAGCAAAGGCCTGATCCAGCGCGGCAAGGTGCTGGCCCTGGCCGAAGACATCATCCGCCGTTTCACGGTGAAAACCCCGGACAGCCAGACCGCCGCCCGCAGCCTATCCGGCGGCAATCTGCAGAAATTCATCCTCGGCCGGGAAATCCTCCAGCGCCCCAGGCTGCTGATCGCCGCGCACCCGACCTGGGGCGTCGACGTCGGCGCCGCCGCGACTATCCACCGGGCCCTGGTGGCCCTGCGCGATGCGGGCGCGGCGATCCTGGTGATCTCCGAAGACCTCGACGAACTGTTCCAGATCAGCGATCGCCTGGCGGCCCTGTGCAGCGGCCGCCTGTCAGCGCTCAAGGCCACCGCGGACACCAGCCTGATCGAAGTCGGTGGCTGGATGGCCGGCCAGTTCGATACCCCCGCCCACTCATCTGCTCAGCCGGCGTAACGGAGCTCTTTATTTATGCTGCTTTCTCTCGAACCCCGCGGCCAGCAATCGCGCCTGATGCTCTGGTGCTCGCCGCTGCTGGCTGCCGCTCTGACCCTGGGCTGCGGCTCGCTGCTGTTTGTCGCCCTGGGCCACGACCCGCTGGAAACCCTGCACACCTTGCTGATCGCCCCGATCAGCGACCTGTATGGGGTTTCCGAACTACTGGTCAAGGCACTGCCGATCCTGCTCTGCGCCCTCGGCCTGGCCGTGGCCTATCAGGCGCGGATCTGGAACATCGGCGCCGAAGGCCAGCTGCTGCTCGGCGCCCTGGCCGGCAGCGCCCTGGCGGTGAACATCATCGACCTGCAAAGCCGCTGGGCGCTGGTGCTGATCCTGTTCACCGGCACCCTGGCCGGTGCCGCCTGGGCCGGACTCACCGCCTGGTTGCGCACGCACTTCAACGCCAATGAAATCCTCACCAGCATCATGCTCAACTACATCGCCCTGAACCTGCTGCTGTATTGCGTGCACGGACCGTTGAAAGACCCGGCCGGGTTCAACTTCCCCGAGTCGGCGATGTTCGGCGACGCCAGCCGCCTGCCGCTGCTCCTGGAAGATGGCCGGGTGCATGCCGGGGTGTATTTCGCCCTGCTGGCCCTGGTAGCGGTGTGGGTGCTGCTGCAAAAAAGCTTCGTCGGTTTCCAGATCAAGGTGCTGGGCCTGGACAAGCGCGCCGCCGGCTTCGTCGGCTTTCGCGAGAAGCGCCTGATCTGGCTGGCGCTGCTGATCAGCGGTGGGCTGGCCGGCCTGGCCGGGGTGTGCGAAGTCGCCGGCCCCATCGGCCAACTGGTGCCCCAGGTGTCGCCCGGCTATGGCTATGCGGCGATCACCGTGGCCTTTCTCGGCCGCCTGCACCCCATCGGCATTCTGTTTTCCAGCCTGCTGATGGCGCTGCTGTACATCGGTGGCGAGAACGCGCAGATGAGCCTCAACCTGCCGCAAGCCATCACCCAGTTGTTCCAGGGCATGATGCTGTTCTTCCTGCTGGCCAGTGACGTGCTGATTCTCTATCGGCCGCGCCTGAACCTGCGTTGGGCACGTCGCGCCGCCACCCCTTCCGTGCAGGCAGGAGCGCTGTGATGGACATCGATCTGTTGAGCAATATTTTCTACGCCATGGTCCGCTGCGGTACGCCGCTGCTGCTGGTGGCCCTGGGCGAGCTGATCTGCGAGAAGAGCGGCGTCCTCAACCTCGGCCAGGAAGGCATGATGCTGTTTGGCGCGGTGATAGGTTTTATCGTCGCCCTGAGCAGCGGCAACCTGTGGCTCGGCGTGCTGCTGGCGATGCTCGCCGGGATGCTGCTGTCGGCGCTGTTCGCCCTGGTGGCGCTGGTGTTCAACGCCAATCAGGTGGCCACCGGCCTGGCCCTGACCATCTTTGGTGTCGGGCTGTCGAGTTTCGTCGGCGCCAGTTGGGTCGGTAAACCCCTGGCCGGATTCGAGCCCATGGCGATTCCGCTGCTGAGCGAGATCCCGCTGCTCGGGCGCATGCTGTTTGCCCAGGACCTGCTGGTCTACCTGTCCTTTGCCCTGTTCGCCGGGGTGGCCTGGGTGATCCTGAAAAGCCGGGTCGGCCTGATCATCCAGGCGGTCGGCGAAAACCCCGACGCGGCCAGCGCCATGGGCCTGCCGGTGCTGCGGGTACGCACCCTGGCGGTGCTGTTCGGCGGCGCCATGGCCGGCCTGGCCGGGGCTTACCTGTCCCTGGCCTACACCCCGATGTGGGCAGAAAACATGAGCGCCGGCCGCGGCTGGATCGCCCTGGCGCTGGTGGTGTTCGCCAGCTGGCGAGTGTGGCGCCTGCTGCTCGGCGCCTACCTGTTCGGCCTCGCCAGCATCCTGCACCTGGTGGCGCAAGGGCTGGGCCTGGCGATTCCCTCGAACCTGCTGGCGATGCTGCCGTATGCCGCGACCATCCTGGTGCTGGTGCTGTTGTCCCGGGATGCGCTGCGCACCCGCCTGTATGCGCCGGTGTCGCTGGGGCAGCCGTGGCAGGCGGGGCGTTAGGCGGCGTCCATACGGATGTTATCGCGGGCAATCGAGCGTCGACCGGCCACTCCTACAGAGGCTGATGGCTGGCGATGGGCTCCCGCTCACCCACCGGCCACAACTGCGCCACCGCCCAGGCCAGTTCAAAAAACAGGATCACGCCGATCAAGGTCGTGCCGCCCTGGGCCAGGGCGTAGATCTGCCAGGTGGAAAACAGCAGCCGCCCGATAGCGTCGTAACGCCCGAAGGCCAGCTGCGGATCGCGGATGCGCAGCACCGACCAGACGCAGACGATAGAGCCCATCAGGTTGACCATCAGCATATGCATGGGCTCGAACGGCGGCAGTTCGCCGGGCAGGTTGAAGGCCTGACTCCACTGCTGCATCAGCCCGTGCAGGGCGAGAAAACTCCAGGGGGTGACAAAGGCGGCGGTGACGATCAGGTCGTACCAACCGCTGGCCCGCACCAATTGACGGTATTGCGCTGTGCTCCACATAAAAGGCCACTCCGGCTATTCAAGGAGCACACAGGCTAAAGCCTGGAGTATGCTCCAGGGTCAAGCCCTTCCGAGACTCCAGCATGCGCATCGGTGAACTTGCCCAGGCCTGCGCCGTCAGCCGCGATACCCTGCGTTTCTACGAGCAGCGCGGATTGATCGCGGCACAACGCACCGCCAACGGCTATCGTGACTACCCCAGCGACATGGTGCAGCTGGTGCTCTACATCAAGACCGCGCAACGCCTGGGCTTCAGCCTCGGCGAGATCGGCAGCAGCGTTGCCGCGCTGTGGCAGTCGAGCGATCCGGACAGCGCGGTGACACAACTGCTGCAAGACAAACTGACGCTGATCGAGACCCGCATCAGCGAACTGGGCGAGTTGCGCCAGGAGCTGCAACAACGGCTCGGCCAGCGTTGCCCATTAAATCCATGATCTTCACTCATCAAGGAATTCCCGCATGTCTACGCCAAAAACCGCACTGATCATCGGCGCCTCCAGAGGCCTGGGCCTGGGCCTTGTGCAACGTCTGCTGGACGCTGGCTGGCAGGTCACCGCCACCGTGCGCAACCCGCAGAAAGCCGAGGCACTCGCGGCCCTGGGCCCGGTCCGCATCGAGCAGTTGGACATGGACGATCAGCAGGCGGTGATCGCCCTGAACCAGAAGCTCAAAGGCGAGGTGTTCGACCTGCTGTTCGTCAATGCCGGGGTCAAGGGGCCGGACGACCAGACGCCGGGCAAGGCGACCCTGGCGGAAGTCGGCCAGCTGTTCTTCACCAACGCCGTGGCGCCGATCAACCTGGCCCAGCGTTTCGCCCCGCAGATCCGCCCGGACAGCGGCGTGCTGGCGTTCATGAGTTCGGTGCTGGGCAGCGTGACCATGCCCGACGCGCCGGAGCTGGCACTGTACAAGGCGAGCAAGGCGGCGCTGAACTCCATGACCAACAGCTTCGTGACCCAGCTCGAGCAGAAGCTCACGGTACTGTCGCTGCACCCGGGCTGGGTGAAGACCGACATGGGCGGCGAAGGCGCGGACATCGACGTCGAGACCAGCACCCGCGGCCTGATCGAGCAGATCAATGCCTATACCGGCAAGGGCGGGCATCATTTCGTGAACTACAGGGGCGAAACCATTCCCTGGTAAGCCTGCCCCGTAGCCGCTGCCGCAGGCTGCGCTAAGGCTCGAAGAGCCTTCCAG
>NZ_JBQENK010000040.1:0-17283 GCF_052044735.1 Pseudomonas sp. 22526 | reverse complement strand
CGCTGCGGTCTGGGGTATTAACAGACATTTCAGCTGTAGAGAGTGGCAACAGTTTGCCGATTGCTGGGAGGCGTATCAGGCGCCATAGTCCGGGCTGTCACCGACGCATCGGTGGCCGATCTTAGCCGGTCGAAACTGTTCACGGACGCACAAGCGCCCTCCTATAATGCTGGCGCTTTTTGCTGCCTGCATTTGCTATGGCGGCTGTGCGTGGGACACCTGCGGGTGTGCCGGACTTCCGTGAATGGTCCGGTCGGCTAACCCGCGTACAGCTGCCACCCTCTTTGTTTAGCCGCATAGGGTGGTAACTCTTCAGCATTCACGGAGAAACACCCATGACTGAGTTCATCCCGCTACACAGCAATCTCACCACCACCCCGGTGCTCTACCTCAACCCGAACGCCCCGGTATCCGACCTGCACGGCTGTGCCGTCCAGCGCGTCAAGGCCACCCGCGACCTGATGCACAGTCTCAATTGCTTGAGCCTCAAGGGTGTCCACGACCAGGACCTGCACCACATCGTCAATGCGGCCCATCTGCTGTTGCAGGATGGCTGCGATGCGTTGGATGCGTTGCAGTGGCGGATCGAGGCTTAAGCGCAAGGTTGTTTATGGGGCGTAGGCGCGATGGCCTGCGCCCTTTGATCATTACCCTCACCGTAACGATCCACCACTCTGCTTGATTGATGCCGCCCATCCTCCGCTCCTAAGGTAGCTGCCACGACAGCGAACCCGTGGAGTGAGCATGACAACAACAATATCCCCCGACTCGCGCTGGACGCGGCGGCGCGCTGAAAAACAGCGGCGTCTCGAGCAGGTGCGGGGTCTCGCCGATGGCGCGGTGTTGCCCACCGACAAGATAGTCGCGGCGCTGGAGGCATTGATTCTGCCCGGCGACCGCGTGGTGCTGGAGGGCAATAACCAGAAGCAGGCGGACTTCCTGTCCCGCTCCCTGGCCAAGGCCGACCCCGGCCGCCTGCATGACTTGCACATGATCATGCCCAGCGTCGGCCGCTCGGAGCACCTGGACCTGTTCGAACGCGGCATCGCCCGCAAGCTCGACTTCTCCTTCGCCGGCACCCAGAGCCTGCGCATCAGCCAGTTGCTGGAAGACGGCCTGCTGGAGATCGGCGCGATCCACACCTACATCGAACTCTATGCGCGGCTGGTGGTGGACCTGATCCCCAACGTGGTGCTTTCGGCCGGGTTTATGGCCGACCGTGCGGGCAACATCTACACCGGGCCGAGCACCGAGGACACCCCGGCGCTGATCGAGCCGGCGGCCTTCAGCGATGGCATCGTCATTGTCCAGGTCAACCAGCTGGTGGACGACGTCAGCGAGCTGCCGCGGGTGGATATCCCGGCATCCTGGGTCGACTTCGTGGTGGTGGCCGACAAGCCGTTCTATATCGAGCCGCTGTTCACCCGCGACCCACGCCATATCAAGCCGGTGCATGTGCTGATGGCGATGATGGCGATCCGCGGCATCTATGAAAAACACAAGGTCCAGTCGCTGAACCACGGCATCGGCTTCAACACCGCGGCCATCGAGCTGATCCTACCGACCTACGGCGAATCCCTGGGCCTGAAAGGCAAGATCTGCCGCAACTGGACCCTCAACCCCCATCCGACCCTGATCCCGGCCATCGAAAGCGGTTGGGTGGAAAGCGTGCATTGCTTCGGCACCGAACTGGGCATGGAAAACTACATCGCCGCGCGGCCGGATGTGTTCTTCACCGGACGCGACGGTTCATTGCGTTCCAACCGGATGTTCTGCCAACTGGCCGGGCAGTACGCGGTGGACCTGTTTATCGGCGCCACCCTGCAAGTCGATGGCGATGGCCATTCCTCCACCGTGACCCGCGGCCGCCTGGCCGGCTTCGGCGGTGCGCCGAACATGGGCCACGACCCCCGTGGCCGGCGTCATGGCACCCCGGCCTGGCTCGACATGCGCCACGACGATTCGCCGCAACCGATGCTCGAACGGGGCAAGAAGCTGGTGGTGCAGATGGTCGAGACCTTCCAGGAAGGCGGCAAACCCACCTTCGTCGAGACCCTGGACGCGGTGGAAGTGGCGAAGAAAAGCGGCATGCCCCTGGCGCCGATCATGATCTACGGCGACGACGTCACCCACCTGCTGACCGAAGAGGGCATCGCCTACCTGTACAAGGCGCGTTCCCTGGAAGAGCGCCAGGCGATGATCGCGGCGGTGGCCGGGGTGACCGCCATCGGCCTGCGCCACAACCCGAAAGACACCGCGCGCATGCGCCGCGAAGGCCTGATCGCCTTGCCCGAAGACCTCGGTATCCGCCGCACCGACGCCAGCCGCGAGCTGCTGGCGGCGAAAAGCGTCGCCGATCTGGTGGAGTGGTCGGGTGGCCTGTACAACCCGCCCGCCAAGTTCAGGAGCTGGTAAATGCACGCATTCAATCTGCAAGCCAAACCCCTGAGCCTGGCCGAGCGCCTGGCGGACCTGGCGGTGGACGCGCTGATCGACGAAGCTGACCTGTCGCCGAAACCGGCCCTGGTCGACCGTCGCGGCAACGGCGCCCACAGCGACCTGCACCTGGGCTTGATGCATGCCTCGGCCCTGTCGTTGTGGCCGGCTTTCAAGGAAATGGCCGAAGCCGCCAGCCAGTTCGGCACGGTCGGCCTGCCCCTGCGCGAAGCTCTCGGCCGCATTGGCCGTGAAGGCGAAGCGGTGATGCTCGCCACGACCAACGGGGTGAACACTCATCGCGGGGCGATCTGGGCCCTGGGCCTGTTGGTGGCCGCCGCCGCCCTGGAACCTCAAGCCAACACGCCGGGCGCCCTGTGTCTGCGGGCCGCGCGCCTGGCGCTGCTGGACGACCGTTACGCGCCGCGGCCCCTCAGCCATGGTGCGCAAGTGGCGCTGCGCTATGGCGTGCGTGGCGCCCGCGAAGAAGCCCAGCTGGGCTTTCCGGCGGTGCTGCAACGGGGCCTGCCGCAACTCCAACGCAGCCGTGCCCAGGGGCATAGCGAGCAGAACGCCCGGCTCGATGCGCTGCTGGCGATCATGAGCGGCCTGGCCGACACCTGCGTTTTGTATCGCGCCGGTGAGGAAGGCCTGCAGGCCATGCAGCAGGGCGCCCAGGCGGTGCTCGACGCTGGCGGCAGCGCTAGCCTGGCCGGGCGTCGCCGCTTGCATGAGCTGGACCAGTGTCTGCTGGCCTTGAATGCTTCGCCCGGTGGCGCTGCGGACTTGCTCGCGGCCTGCCTGCTGATCGACCGGATCGCCTCCGGCGCCGCCTTCATCCAGGGAGCAATGTGATGGAAACCTTGTCTTTCGAATTTCCCGCCGGGCAACCCGCCCGGGGCCGGGCGCTGGTGGGCTGTGTCGGCTCGGGCGACCTGGAGGTGCTGCTAGAACCCGGGCAGCCCGGCAAGCTGAGCATTCAGGTGCAGACCTCGGTCAACGGCAGTGCGTCGCGCTGGCAGCACCTGTTCGAGCGCATGTTCGACGGCCAGACGCCGCCGGCCCTGAGCATCGACATCCATGATTTCGGCGCCACCCCCGGCGTGGTGCGTTTGCGCCTGGAACAGGGTTTCGAGGAGATCGGCCATGACTGACAGCGCCCGTTTGCTCAACAAACACAGCTTCGTCGAACTCGGCGCCCGACAGCGGGCCAAGGCCTTGTTGGATGCCGGCAGCTTTCGCGAATTGCTCGACCCCTTCCAGCGCGTCATGTCGCCCTGGCTGGCGCGCCAGGGCGTGGTGCCCCAGGCCGATGACGGGGTGGTGATCGCCAAGGGCCGCATCGACGGCCTGCCGGTGGTAATCGCCGCCATCGAAGGTGCGTTCCAGGGCGGCAGTCTCGGCGAGGTCGGCGGGGCGAAGATTGCCGGCGCCCTGGAGTTGGCGGCCGAAGACAACCGCAAGGGTATTCCTACCCGCGCCGTGCTGTTGCTGGAAACCGGCGGCGTGCGCCTGCAGGAAGCCAACCTCGGGCTGGCGGCGATCGCCGACATTCACGCGGCCATCGTCGACCTGCGCCAGTACCAGCCGGTGATTGGCGTGGTGGCCGGCAGCGTCGGCTGTTTTGGCGGCATGTCGATTGCCGCCGGGCTGTGCAGTTACCTGCTGGTGACCCAGGAGGCGCGGCTGGGCCTCAACGGCCCGCAGGTGATCGAGCAGGAAGCCGGCCTCGAGGAGTACGACTCCCGCGACCGGCCTTTTATCTGGAGCCTGACCGGCGGCGAGCAGCGTTTCGCCAGCGGCCTGGCGGACCGTTATGTGGCCGACGACGTGGCGCAGATCCGCCAACAGATCAGCGAACTGCTGGCCCAAGGGTTGCCCGACGAGCAACGCAGCCGCCAGGCCGAGCTGTACCTGCAACGTCTGGCCCGGCTGGACAGCCACCCACAGATCGACCCGGCGACGGTTCGCCAGCTGTATCGAGGAGATCACTGATGAGTGCTTATTCCCTGCGGGGCTTGAACTGGTTCACCGCCCTGAGCGCGGGTGCTGCCCCGGTCGCGGGTTTGCCCGCCTCGTTGAAAGTGGCGGACGCCACCCTGGAGCAGCAGCCTGTGCGGTTTATCGCCGTGGTCGCTGACCCGGCCAACCCCTTTGTGCGGGCTCGAAATGGTGAGGTCGGCCTGCTGGAAGGCTGGGGCCTGGCCAAGGCGGTGGACGAAGCGATCGAGGCCGACCGCGAGCAGAGCGTCAAGCGCGCGCTGATCGCCATAGTCGATGTGCCGAGCCAGGCCTATGGGCGGCGCGAGGAAGCCCTGGGTATCCACCAGGCGCTGGCCGCAGCCGCCGACAGTTACGCTCGGGCCCGGTTGGCCGGGCATCCGGTGATCGGCCTGCTGGTGGGCAAGGCCATGTCCGGGGCCTTCCTGGCCCAGGGTTACCAGGCCAACCGCCTGATCGCCCTGCGCGATCCGGGGGTGATGGTGCACGCCATGGGCAAGGTGTCGGCGGCGCGGGTCACCCTGCGCAGCGTCGAGGAACTGGAGGCCCTGGCGGCCAGCGTGCCGCCCATGGCCTATGACATCGACAGCTATGCCAGCCTCGGCCTGCTCTGGGAGACCCTCTCGGTCAACCAGATCGAACAGCCGAGCGCCGACGACCTGAGCCAGGTGCGGCAGTGCCTGAGCCAGGCGATTGCCGATGTGCGCACCCATGGCCGCGATCTGTCGGGGCGCCTGGGGGCCAGCAATCGCGGCGCTTCCAGCCGGGTCCGCCAGCTGTTGCGCGAGCAATGGTGAACGCCATGACCAGCGCCTTGCTGCCCCATGACCTGCTGTGGGGCCTGACCCCGCAACAGCTGCCCGCCGATGCCCCGGCCTGGGCGGTGGCGGCCATGGCCGCCGGGCAACCGGTGGTAGTGCGCCGTGCCTTGACCGCGGCCGGGCAGGTGGCGGTGGGCGTGCGTGGGCGGCTGCGCGAGCAGCGCTACGGGACGCTGATGGCGCTGGCGGCCATCGAGCGCCGGGTGCGGCCGGAAGACTTGTGCCACGTCGAGTCGGATCGTATCTGGCCAGCGCTCCAGGCACTGGCCCGGTTGCGTGAACCCTTGGATGGCCTCGGCCTGGCCTGGGGTGTCAGCGGCAGTGCCGGTTTTGAACTGGCCAGCGGCGTGCCGGCGCTGCATCGGCAGAGCGACCTGGACCTGATCCTGCGCACTGCGCAGCCCATGGACCGGGCTCAGGCTCGGGCCTTGTTGGCACTGCTCGACGCCGCCATCTGCCCGGTGGACATGCAATTGCAGACGCCCAACGGCGCCGTGGCCCTGCGCGAATGGGCCGGGACTTCGGCGCGGGTGCTGCTGAAAAGCGCCAGCGGCGCGCGGCTGGTCAGCGATCCGTGGCAGATCCTGGAGCAGGTGGCGTGAGCAGCCTGCTGGTGTTTCCAGGCCAGGGCGCGCAGCAGCCGGGGATGTTGCATCGCCTGCCGCCCAGCGTTCTGGCGGACGCCTGCCTGCGACAGGCCAGCGAAGTCCTGGGTGAGGAGGCCCTGGCCCTGGATTCGCCCCAGGCCCTGGCTAGCACCCGGGCGGTGCAGCTGTGCCTGCTGATCGCCGGCGTGGCCAATGCCCGGGTGCTGCTGGAAAACGGGCCGGGCGCAGATTACGTGGCGGGCCTGTCGATTGGCGCCTACCCCGCCGCGGTGGTGGCCGGGGCCCTGGATTTTGCCGATGCGCTGCGTCTGGTCAGCCTGCGCGGCGAGCTGATGCAGCAGGCCTATCCACAGGGTTATGGCATGACCGCGATCATCGGCCTGGAACTGGCGACGGTGGAGGCCTTGCTGGCCCGGGTGCACAGCCCGGACCACCCGGTGTACCTGGCCAATATCAATGCCGATAGCCAGGTGGTGATCGCCGGCAGCGATGCCGCCATGAGTCAGGTCGCCGAGCTGGCCCGGGGCTGCGGTGTCGGGGTGGCCAAGCGCCTGGCGGTCAGCGTGCCGTCCCATTGCCCGTTGCTGGAGCAGCCGGCCCGGGCCCTGGCCGAGGCGTTTTCCAGGGTGACCCTGCAGCCGCCGCGCCTGGGTTACCTGAGCGGCAGCCGCGCGCGGCCGCTGCGTACGCCGGAGCAGCTGCGCGACGACCTGGCGTTCAACATGTGCCGGCTGGTGGATTGGCGCGGCACCGTGCAAAGCGCCTACGAGCGCGGCGTGCGGCTACAGATCGAACTGCCGCCCGGTGCGGTGTTGACCGCTCTGGCGCGCCGGGTGTTCGAACAGGGCACGGTGATTGCCTGCGACGGTGCCCGGCTCGACACCCTGCAAGCGCTGTTGCGTGAGGAGGGAAGCCGCCAACCCTAGACACCGACTCAAGCTGGCGAAGCACAAGAACAACAACTTCGACGATGCACTTTGAGGACTACAACAATGATTATTTACGGTGTGGCGCTGCTGGCGATCTGTACGCTGGCAGGGGTGATTATCGGTGACATGCTCGGCGTCCTGCTGGGGGTGAAATCCAACGTCGGCGGGGTGGGCATCGCCATGATCCTGCTGATCTGCGCGCGGCTGTGGATGCACAGGCACGGCGGCATGACCAAGGACTGCGAGATGGGCGTCGGTTTCTGGGGCGCCATGTACATTCCGGTGGTGGTGGCCATGGCCGCGCAACAGAACGTGGTGACCGCCCTGCACGGCGGCCCGGTGGCGGTGCTGGCGGCCATAGGTTCGGTGCTGCTCTGTGGCGGCACCATTGCCCTGATCAGCCGCACCAACAAAGGCGAGCCGTTGCCGGACGAACCGGACAGTGTCGCCTCTGGCGCCGCTGCGGCAGGGGGACGCTGATATGTGGGATCTGATCGAGAAAGGCCTGGAACACAACGGCCTGGTCACCGCCTTCGCTTTCGTCGGCGTGATCATGTGGGTCTCGGTGCTGCTGTCCAAGCGCCTGACGTTCGGCCGGGTACACGGCTCGGCCATCGCCATCGTCATCGGCCTGGTGCTGGCCTGGGTTGGTGGCACTATCACCGGTGGGCAAAAGGGCCTGGCGGACCTGGCGCTGTTCTCCGGCATCGGCCTGATGGGCGGCGCCATGCTGCGGGACTTCGCGATTGTCGCCACGGCCTTCGAGGTACAGGCCACCGAGGCGCGCAAGGCCGGGATGATCGGCGCCATCGCTCTGTTTCTCGGTACTGTGCTGCCGTTCATTGTCGGCGCGAGCATCGCCTGGGCTTTCGGTTATCGCGATGCGGTGAGCATGACCACCATCGGCGCCGGCGCGGTGACCTACATTGTCGGCCCGGTGACTGGGGCGGCGATTGGCGCCAGCTCCGATGTGGTGGCGCTGTCCATCGCTACCGGGCTGATCAAGGCGATCCTGGTGATGGTCGGCACGCCCATGGCGGCGCGCTGGATGGGCCTGGACAACCCGCGTTCGGCGATGGTCTTCGGCGGCCTGGCCGGGACTGTCAGCGGGGTGACCGCGGGGTTGGCGGCGACCGATCGGCGCCTGGTGCCCTACGGCGCGCTGACCGCGACCTTCCATACCGGGTTGGGTTGTCTGCTGGGGCCTTCGTTGCTGTATTTCATCGTGCGGGGGTTGGTGGGCTGATATGACGCCATCGCGGGCAAGCCTCNGGCTTGCCCGCGATTTTGCGATATCCAGGTCATGCGGTTATTCCTGCCGATTGGCATACATCCGGCACTCCGCCAGCAACGCCAGCAGGTTCGGATCACGCTCCTTGGCCTTGAGAAACACCACGCCGATATGCTGTTGCAGCCGGTAGCGCGCCTGCAGCGGAATCAGTTTCACGCGGTTTTCGTACACTGCGGCAATCCTTCCCGGCAGCAGGGCATAACCCACCCCCGAACTGACCATGCTCAGCAGGGTGAAGATATCGTTGACCTGCATCGCCACCTTCGGCTCGAACCCCGCCTGCTTGAACACCCGCACACCGTCCTGATGGGTGGCGAAGCCCTGGGTCAGGGTGATGAAGGTCGCGTCGCGCACATCGCTGAGGTCGACTTCCGCCTGCTGGGCGAACGGCGAGTCGGCCGGCGTGGCGAGGAAGATATCGTCGGAAAACAGCGGGATCTGCTCGCAGTCCGGGTCGCTGACGCTGTCGTCCAGGGACACCAGGATCGCGTCGACCTCCATGTTCTTCAGCTTGTACAGCAGGTCGATGTTGGAACCCAGGATCAGGTCGATATTCAGCTCGCTGCGGCGCAGCTTCAGGCCCATGATCAGCTGCGGCACGGTCTTCACCGTCAATGAATACAGGGAGCCGAGCTTGAAGCGCTCCGCCGAGAACCCGGCGGCTTCGCGGGTCAGGCGCACGCTTTCGAGCACGTCCTGGATCAGCTTCTGCGCCCGTTCTTCAAGGACGAAGGCGCTCTCCAGCGGTGTCAGGTTGCGCCCTTCATGCTTGAACAGCGGGCAGCGCAGGGCGCTTTCCAGGGAGTGAATGGCCCGGTGCACGCTGACATTGCTGGTCTGCAACTCGGCGGCGGCGCGCGCCAGGTTGCCGGTGCGCATGAACGCCAGAAACACTTCGAGCTTTTTCAGGGTCAACTCTTCATCGATCAGCATGATGGGCACTCTTATTCGAATGCTCCGATTGTGCCTGCCGGGTCATGACTTGGCTGGAGGTTTTTTCGTCCATAGCTTTATTCGGAAACATTGCGCTTTCAGGCTACAGGCCTGAGCCTTGCGCAGATTTTCCGCCTTGGGAGGTGAGTGGCACATGTATCACGGGGAAAGACTCAACGCCTGGACGCATCTGGTGGGAGCGATTGCGGCACTGGTCGGGGGGATCTGGCTGCTGGTGTTGGCCAGCCTCGACGGCAGTCCGTGGAAAATCGTCAGCGTGGCGATCTACGGTTTCACCCTGCTGGTGCTGTACAGCGCCTCGACCCTGTACCACAGCGTGCGCGGGCGGGCGAAAAGCATCATGCAGAAGGTCGATCACTTCTCCATCTACCTGCTGATCGCCGGCAGCTATACGCCGTTCTGCCTGGTGACCCTGCGCGGGCCCTGGGGCTGGACGCTGTTCGGGATCGTCTGGGGGCTGGCGCTGATCGGCATCCTGCAGGAGATCAAGCCGCGCTCCGAGGCGCGCATCCTGTCCATCGTGATCTACGCGGTGATGGGCTGGATCGTGCTGGTGGCGGTCAAGCCGCTGCTGGCGGCCCTGGGCCCCGCCGGCTTCGCCTGGCTGGCCTCGGGCGGGGTGCTCTACACCGTCGGCATCATCTTCTTCGCCCTCGACAGCCGTTTGCGCCACGCCCATGGGATCTGGCACCTGTTCGTGATCGCCGGCAGTTTGCTGCACTTTGTGGCGATCTTCTTCTATGTGTTGTGATTGGTGACCGCGTTATCGTTCATCGCGAGCAAGCTTCGCTCCTACAGAAGCACCCTGTGTCTNCGATAAGGCCCGGCAGGGCCGCCTCAATCCCCAGTCATCAACCTATCCAACTGCTCCTGCGCCCGGCCGCCGAAGATCTCCAGCAGGCTGCTCAAGGTATGGGGCAGGGCCTCCGCCGCGCGGGTCACGGCATACAGGGTGATCGGCAGCGCCGGGGTCAGCGGGCGGATCGCGGTGCTGGCGGGGGAGGCGCCGAGGGCGGTGAAGGGGTCGATCACCGCCAGCCCGGCCCCGGATTCGACCATGGCCCGGGCCAGGGAGTAGGTCTGCACGGCGATGCTGACCCGTGGCGCCGGCTCCACGGCCTTCAGGTAACCGTCGAGTTTCGCCGCCAGCGGGTCGGCGCTGGACAGGCCGATCAAGGGCGCCCCCGCCAGTTCCATCAAGGGTAGCGGCGTGCCCCTGGCCGCCTGGGGCCAGTAGTCCAGCGGCGCTAGCGCCACCAGCACCCCGCTGGCCAGGGCCTGGGCGGTCAGTCCCGGGTGATCGGGGCGCTGCAGGGTCAGGGCCACGTCGATCTCACGCATCAGCAGGTTCTGCACCAGCTCGCGGCTGTGGGCGCTGGACAGCTCGCAGACGATATCCGGGTAGCGTCGGGTCCACTGGTTGATGGCTGGCGGCAGCAAGGACAGGGCCAGCGCCGGTGTGGCGCCGACCCGCAGGCTGTGGCCCGGCTCGCGGCGCAGGCTCTGGGCCAGGCGCCGCACCCCTTGCAGGCTTTCGCTGACCTTGTCGACCTCGCGCTCCAGTTCCAGGGCTTCCGGGGTGGCCTGCAACTTGCCCTTGACCCGCAGGAACAGCGGGAAACCCAGTTGCTGCTCGGCGTGCTGCAAGACCTTGGTCACCGCCGGCTGGGAGACGTGCAGCAGTTGTGCCGCGCCGCTGATCGAGCCGGTCTGGCGGATGGCCTGGAAAATCTCGATATGACGCAGTCGCATGATGAGTCCATAACCTTTGTTTATGGGTGGTCCATCTTTATTCATTGTCCCGGGCCTGTCACCTGGTCCTAACCTGAAGCCCGCTCAACAAGGTTTAAGGACTGACATGGCACAGCGGGTTTGCATTATCGGCGGCGGGGTCATTGGCCTGGCCAGCGCCTACGCCCTGGTTCGCGAGGGGTTCGACGTCAGCCTGGTGGAGGCGCGCGAGGCCTTCGCCAGCCAGACCAGCTTCGCCAACGGTGGCCAGCTGTCGTACCGCTACGTGGCGCCGCTGGCCGATGCCGGCGTGCCCTGGCAGGCCTTGGGTTGGATGCTGCGTGGCGACTCGCCGCTGAAGCTGCGCCTGCGCCTGGACCCGGCGCAGTGGCGCTGGATGGCCGGGTTCCTGGCGGCCTGCCGCGGTTCGGTCAACCGGCGCAACGGCGCCCACCTGCTGCGCCTGGCGCTGTTGAGCCAGGCCACCTTGCAGAGCTGGCGCGAGGAGGACCGGCTCGAGGGTTTTCACTGGCGGCGCAACGGCAAGCTGGTGACCTTTCGCGAAACCGCCAGCTTCGAGCATGCCCGCCACGGCCTGGCCGATCCGCGCCAGCAGCAGGTGCTGTCCGCTGCCGAATGCGTGCAACTGGAGCCGACCCTCGGCGGCGCGCCCTTTGTCGGCGGCATCTTCACCCCGGACGAAGAGGTGGCCGACTGTCACACCTTTTGCCAGCAACTGGTGGCGCGTCTGCAGGACTCAGGTCGCTGCCAGCTGCTGACGGGGCGCCCGGTCACCGGCATTCGTCAGGCAGGCGGCCAGGTGCAGGCCATCGAGTTGGGCGACGAGGTGCTGGCGGTGGACCAACTGATACTGGCCGCCGGTCATCGCAGTGGCGAACTGGCGCTGCCCGGCCTGAAGTTGCCGCTGTATCCGCTCAAGGGCTACAGCCTCAGCGTGCCGATCGGCGCGGGGCACCGGGCGCCGGAGATCAGCATCACCGATTACAACCGCAAGATCGTCTATGCGCGGATCGGCCAGCAGCTGCGGGTGGCGGCCATGGTCGATATCGTCGGTTTCGACCCGTCCCTGGATCCCAAGCGCCTGGCCCTGATGCAGCGCCAGGCCCGGGAAACCTTCGCCAACGCCGGCGACTACGATGCCGCCATTGAGTGGGCCGGCATGCGCCCGGCGACCCCCAGCGGCGTACCGCTGATTGGTGCTACCGGCTACCGCAACCTGTGGCTCAACCTCGGCCATGGCGCCCTGGGTTTCACCCTGGCCTGCGGCAGCGGGCGTCTGTTGGCCGAGCTGATCGGCCAGCGCCGCACTTCCATCGACATGCAGGGGCTCGCGCCCCATGCCGCCTGATTTCTTTCGCGTACAAGGAGCTGTCCCATGACCATCCAGCGTCTCCACAGCAATGACCGCCTCAGCGCTGTCGTGAGTTTTGCCGATCTGCTGTTCCTCTCCGGCCAGGTGCCGGGCCCGGCCACCGATGCCGGCGGCCAGACCCGCGAAGTGCTGGCGAAGATCGACGCCTTGCTGGCCGAGGCCGGCAGCGACAAGGATCATCTGCTCAGTGCGACCATCTACCTGAAAAACATCCAGCAGGACTTTGCCGCGATGAACGAGGTCTGGTCGGCCTGGCTGTCCCCTGGCCAGGCGCCAAGCCGCACCACTGTGCAGGCCGCCCTGGCGCGTCCGGACATCCTGGTGGAAATCACCGTCATCGCGGTTCGCCGCTAACGCCTTCACCCACAACGGAGAATAACAATGCAAAAAATCACGTTGCTCGGCTGCACCCTCGGCCTGTTGCTCGGCTCCCCGCTGTACGCCAGCGAGGCGCCGCTGACCGGCACCCTGGGCAAGATCGCCACTGCCGGCAGTATTACCCTGGGTTATCGCGATGCGTCGGTGCCGTTTTCCTATGTGGGTGACAACAGCGGCAAACCCATGGGTTACTCGGTGGACCTGGCGAGCAAGGTCGTCGAGCGCATCCGTCACAAGCTGGCGCAGCCGCAACTGGCGGTGAAGTACAACCTGGTGACGTCGCAGACCCGGATTCCGCTGGTGCAGAACGGCACTGTGGACCTGGAGTGCGGCTCCACCGGAGTCACCGCCGAGCGGCAGAAGCAGGTGGCGTTTTCCTACGGTTTCATCTACGTCAAAGGCCAGTTGCTGACCGCCAAGGACAGCGGGATCAAGAGTTTCGCCGACCTGCGCGGCAAGAACGTGGTGACCACCGCCGGCACCACCAACGAGCGCTTCCTCAAGAGCTACAACGTCGAGCACAAGATCGACATGTTCGTGATCAGCGCCAAGGACCACGGCGAAGCCTTCCAGATGCTGCAATCCGGTCGCGCCGCGGCGTTCTACATGGACGACGCGCTGCTCTACGGCGAACGGGCCAAGGCCCGCGATCCGCACAATTGGGTGGTGGTCGGCGAGGAGCAGTCGCGGGAAATCTACAGCTGCATGGTGCGCAAGGACGATCCGCAGTTCCTGGAGCTGGTGAACAGCACCCTGGCGGACCTGTACCGCTCAGGGGAGATCAACGGGATCTATCAGCGCTGGTTCGAACAACCGATTCCGCCCAAGGGCCTGAACCTGGAGTTCCCGATGACCAGCGAGCTGAAGGCCATCATCGCCAAGCCGGTGAGCGATCCGGTGGAGTGATCGGCCCCTCTGTAGGAGCGAGCTTGCTCGCGATTGGATCGTCCGGACGGGGAAATTGTGTTGGCTGAACGCGTTTTTCGCGAGCAAGCTCGCTCCTACAGAAGGGGTTAGAAGTCGCCCCAGAGCTGTTGGGCTACCGCCAGCGCCACCACTGGGGCGGTTTCGGTGCGCAGGACTCGCGGGCCGAGACGGGCCGGGAGGAAGCCCGTGGCCTGAGCCTGGTCCACTTCGGCATCGGACAGACCGCCTTCCGGGCCGATCAGGAATGCCAGGGTCGCGGGCTTGGCGTGGCTCACCAGCGGCTCGGCCACCGGGTGCAGCACCAACTTGAGGTCGGCCTGGGTCTGCTTGATCCAGTCGGCCAGCAGCACCGGCGGATGAATCACCGGCACCCGTGAGCGCCCGCATTGCTCGCAGGCGCTGACGGCCACCTGGCGCCAGTGGGCCAGGCGCTTGTCGGCGCGTTCGTCCTTGAGCCGCACTTCGCAGCGCTCGCTGAAGATCGGGGTGATTTCATTCACCCCAAGTTCAGTGGCCTTCTGAATCGCCCAGTCCATGCGCTCGCCCCGGGACAGGCCCTGGCCGAGGTGGATCCGCAGCGGCGACTCGACCTGCCCGGCAAAGCTTTCATCGAGCCGGACCACCACGCGTTTCTTGCCGACTTCCAGCAGCGTGCCGCGAAATTCGTTGCCCGAACCGTCGAACAGCTGCAGCGCATCGCCTTCGGCCATGCGCAGTACGCGCCCGATGTAGTGGGCCTGGGCTTCCGGCAGCTCGTGCTCGCCGAGGCTGAGGGGGGCGTCGATAAAGAAGCGGGACAGTCTCATGCTGGTTCTCTGGGGAAAATTCTGGATCGGTGTCAGTCAGTCGGAGCTTTTCGCGAGCAAGTTCGCTCCTACGGAGGGCGGGCTTGCTCGCGCGGTTATCAGCCCGGATCGCGGAAGCCTGGGTGGAAGTCCTTGGGCACCGCCACGCTGACCTTGTCGCTGGTGGCGATATCGATGCCTTCGCTGGCCACCTCGGCGAGGAAGTCGATCTGCTCCGGGGTGATCACGTAGGGCGGCAGGAAATACACCACGCTGCCCAGCGGACGCAGCAGGGCGCCGCGCTCCAGGGCGTGCTGGAAGACTTTCAGGCCACGGCGTTCCTGCCAGGGGTAGGCGGTCTTGCTGGCCTTGTCCTGGACCATCTCGATGGCCAGCACCATGCCGGTCTGGCGAACTTCGGCAACGTGCGGGTGGTCCGCCAGGTGCGCGGTCGAGCTGGCCATGCGCTGGGCCAGCGCCTGGTTGTTCTCGATCACCTTGTCCTGCTCGAAGATATCCAGGGTCGCCAGCGCCGCCGCACAGGCCAGCGGGTTGCCGGTGTAGCTGTGGGAGTGGAGGAAGGCGCGCAGAGTCGGGTAGTCGTCGTAGAAGGCGCTGTACACCTCGTCGGTGGTCAGGCACGCGGCCAGCGGCAGGTAGCCGCCGGTCAGGGCCTTGGACAGGCAGAGGAAGTCCGGGCGGATGCCGGCCTGTTCACAGGCGAACATCGTGCCGGTGCGGCCGAAGCCGACGGCGATTTCATCGTGGATCAGGTGCACGCCGTAGCGGTCGCAGGCCTCGCGCAGCAGCTTGAGGTACACCGGGTGGTACATACGCATGCCGCCGGCGCCCTGGATCAGCGGCTCGACTATCACCGCGGCAATAGTGGCGTGGTGTTCCGCCAGGGTCTGCTCCATGGCCGCGAACATGTTGCGCGAGTGTTCTTCCCAGCTCATGCCTTCCGGGCGCAGGTAGCAGTCCGGGCTCGGCACCTTGAGGGTGTCCAGCAGCAGGGCCTTGTAGGTCTCGGTGAACAACGGCACATCGCCCACCGACATCGCGGCGATGGTTTCGCCGTGGTAGCTGTTGGTCAGGGTGACGAAGCGCTTCTTGTCCTTCTGGTCGCGGTTGAACCAGTAGTGGAAGCTCATCTTCATTGCCACTTCGATGCACGACGAACCGTTGTCGGCATAGAAGCAGCGGGTCAGGCCTTGCGGGGTGATGTTCACCAGGCGCTCGGACAGCTCGATCACCGGCTGATGGCTGAAGCCGGCGAGGATCACGTGCTCCAGTTGATCGACCTGATCCTTGATGCGCTGGTTGATGCGCGGGTTGGCGTGGCCGAACACATTGACCCACCAGGAGCTGACCGCATCGAGGTAGCGCTTGCCTTCGAAGTCCTCCAGCCACACGCCTTCACCGCGCTTGATCGGGATCAGCGGCAGCTGTTCGTGGTCTTTCATCTGGGTGCAGGGATGCCATAACACCGCGAGATCGCGTTGCATCCACTGGTTGTTGAGGCCCATGTTCAGTCTCCTGGAGGCGGCTCTAAGTACGCGAGCAAACAATCGCGCAAGCCTATGCAATGCCAGGCCGTGTCACAACCCATTGCATGCGTCGAGGGCGAATTGGTGGCGGTCGCAGGACGGTCTGTCACGTTTTTCCCACGTAGACCTTAATGCCTGGTTAATTTACTGTTCGTAGGATCAACATCGTATTTCTCGATATTTCAAAGCGAAAATTTCCGCTTTAATTCGATAGTTAAATCGATAGTCTTGGGCAGCAGTTCTTACAGGATTCAAGTGATGCAGCTAGGTAACTCTTCTTCCCGCTACGGCTGGGTAAGCATTTTTCTGCACTGGAGCGTGGCGCTGGCAGTCTTTGGATTGTTCGCCCTGGGCCTGTGGATGGTCGGCCTGGATTACTACAGTGCCTGGCGCAAAGATGCGCCGGACTTGCACAAAAGCATTGGCTTGACGCTGTTCGCGATCATGCTGCTGCGGGTGTTGTGGCGCTTCGTCAGCCCACCGCCACCGGCACCGGACAACCACGGTCGCCTGACGCGCCTGGGTGCCAAGTTCGGCCATGCCTTCCTCTATCTCAGTCTGTTCGCTGTGATGATTGCCGGTTACCTGATTTCCACCGCAGACGGTGTCGGGATCCCGGTGTTTGGCCTGTTTGAAATTCCTGCCCTGGTTTCCGGTCTACCGGACCAGGCAGATGTGGCCGGCGAGGTGCATCTGTACCTGGCCTGGGGCCTGGTGATCTTCGCCGGAGTGCATGCTCTGGCCGCTTTGAAACACCACTTTATCGATCGTGACGCGACCCTGGCTCGAATGCTGGGGCGCAAAGCCTGATACTCAACCTCGACTCAAAAGGAATAGAAAGCATGTTGAAAAAGACTCTCGCCGCTCTGGCAATCGGTTCTGCCCTGTTGTCTGCCGGTCAGGCGATGGCCGCGGACTACGTGATCGACAAGGAAGGCCAGCACGCCTTCGTCGACTTCAAGATCAGCCACCTGGGCTACAGCTTCATCACCGGTACCTTCAAGGACCTGGACGGCAAGTTCAGCTTCGACGCGGCCAAGCCTGAAGACGCCAAGATCGAAGTCAACGTGCGCACCGCCAGCGTGTTCACCAACCACGCCGAGCGCGACAAGCACGTCAACAGCAAGGACTTCCTGGAGTCGGGCAAATTCCCTGATGCGAAGTTCGTTTCCACCAGCGTCAAGCCAACCGGCAAGAATGCCGATGGCAAGCAGACCGCTGACGTGGCTGGCGACCTGACTTTCCACGGCGTGACCAAGCCGATCGTGGTCAAGGCCACCTTCCTGGGTGAAGGCAAGGATCCATGGGGCGGCTACCGTGCCGGTTTTGAAGGCACCACCAGCATCAGCCGTAAAGAGTTCAACAAGGACGGGATGGATGTTGGCCCGCAGTCCGACACCGTTCAGCTGTACATCACCTTCGAAGGTGTGAAAGCGAAGTAATGCTTCGCCCGTAGCCGCTGCCGAGCCCGCGAGGCTGCGA
>NZ_JBQENK010000039.1:0-17512 GCF_052044735.1 Pseudomonas sp. 22526 | reverse complement strand
ATAGCGAAACGCAGACCATCTTCCATCGCGATGGTTTTGATCAGAGTGACAGTCATCTGGATGTTGTCACCTGGCATTACCATTTCAACGCCTTCTGGCAGCTCGCAGTTACCAGTCACGTCAGTAGTACGGAAGTAGAACTGTGGACGGTAGCCTTTGAAGAACGGAGTATGACGGCCGCCTTCTTCTTTGCTCAGAACGTACACTTCAGCGGTGAACTTGGTGTGCGGCTTAACGGTACCTGGCTTAACCAGAACCTGGCCACGCTCAACGTCGTCACGCTTGGTGCCACGCAGCAGAACGCCGCAGTTCTCGCCAGCACGACCTTCGTCGAGCAGCTTGCGGAACATTTCAACGCCGGTGCAGGTGGTTTTCTGAGTGTCGCGCAGACCAACGATCTCAACTTCTTCCTGGATGCGAACGATACCACGCTCAACACGACCAGTTACCACGGTGCCACGACCGGAGATCGAGAATACGTCTTCGATAGGCATCAGGAACGGCTTGTCGATAGCACGCTCTGGCTCTGGGATGTAGGTGTCCAGAGTTTCTACCAGCTTCTTAACAGCGGTAGTGCCCATTTCGTTGTCGTCTTGGCCGTTCAGAGCCATCAGAGCCGAACCGATGATGATTGGAGTGTCATCACCTGGGAAGTCGTAAGTGCTCAGCAGATCGCGCACTTCCATCTCAACCAGTTCCAGCAGCTCAGCGTCGTCAACCATGTCAGCCTTGTTCAGGAAGACAACGATGTACGGAACGCCTACCTGACGGGACAGCAGGATGTGCTCACGAGTTTGTGGCATCGGACCATCGGCAGCCGAGCAAACCAGGATCGCGCCGTCCATCTGGGCAGCACCAGTGATCATGTTTTTGACGTAGTCGGCGTGACCTGGGCAGTCAACGTGCGCGTAGTGACGAATGTTCGAGTCGTACTCTACGTGCGCGGTGTTGATGGTGATACCACGAGCTTTTTCTTCTGGAGCGCTGTCGATCTTGTCGAAGTCAACGCGAGCCGAACCGAAAACCTCGGAGCAAACACGAGTCAGTGCAGCGGTCAGAGTGGTTTTACCGTGGTCAACGTGACCGATGGTGCCAACGTTGACGTGCGGTTTGTTACGTTCAAATTTTTCTTTAGCCACGACAGTGAACCTCTTGCCTAAAGGGCTGGATTAGCCTTGTTTTTTAACGAGTGCTTCGACGATATTCGACGGAGCTTCGGCGTACTTGGAGAACTCCATGGAGTAGCTCGCGCGACCCTGGGACATGGAACGAACGTCGGTCGCATAACCGAACATTTCACCCAGCGGCACTTCAGCACGGATAACCTTGCCAGAGACCGAGTCTTCCATACCCTGGATCAGACCACGACGACGGTTCAGGTCACCCATCACGTCACCCATGTAGTCCTCAGGGGTTACTACTTCAACCTTCATGATCGGCTCAAGAACTACGCCCTTGCCCTTCTCACGCAGCTGCTTGGTCGCCATGGAGGCCGCTACCTTAAACGCCATCTCGTTAGAGTCGACGTCGTGGTAAGAACCATCAAACACGGTAGCCTTCAGGCCGATCAGCGGATAGCCGGCGACAACGCCGTTCTTCATCTGCTCTTCGATACCCTTCTGGATTGCCGGGATGTATTCCTTCGGAACCACACCACCAACGACCTCGTTGGCAAACACCAGACCTTCAGTGATATTGCCTTTTTCGTCGACGTCTGCCGGAGCAAAACGGATCCAGCAATGGCCGAACTGGCCACGACCGCCGGATTGACGAACGAACTTACCTTCAACTTCACAGCCGACGGTGATCTTCTCGCGATAGGAAACCTGCGGCTTACCGATGTTGGCTTCTACGTTGAATTCACGACGCATACGGTCAACAAGGATATCCAGGTGCAGCTCACCCATACCCGAAATGATGGTCTGACCGGTTTCTTCGTCAGTCTTGACGCGGAACGACGGGTCTTCCTGAGCCAGCTTGCCCAGAGCAATACCCATCTTCTCCTGGTCAGCCTTGGTTTTCGGCTCTACAGCAACCGAAATCACCGGCTCAGGGAAGTCCATACGCTCAAGGATGATCGGCTTGTCGATATCGCAAAGAGTGTCACCGGTGGTGACGTCTTTCATACCGATCAGAGCAGCGATGTCGCCTGCACGTACTTCTTTGATCTCTTCGCGCTGGTTCGCGTGCATCTGCACCATACGACCAACACGCTCCTTCTTGCCCTTGACCGAGTTGATCACGGAGTCGCCGGAGCTCAGGAAACCCGAGTAAACGCGAACGAAGGTCAGAGTACCCACGAACGGGTCGGTGGCAATCTTGAACGCCAGAGCCGAGAACGGCTCGTTGTCGTCAGCGTGACGCTCGTCAACGATTTCGTTGTCGTCGGTGCTGTCCGGATGAACGCCCTTGATCGCAGGGATCTCGGTCGGAGCCGGCAGGAAGTCGATGACAGCATCGAGAACCAGAGGAACACCCTTGTTCTTGAACGAGGAACCGCAGACAGCCGGAACGATCTCGCTGGCCAGGGTGCGCGCGCGCAGGCCTGCCTTGATCTCTTCGACGGTCAACTCACCTTCTTCAAGGTACTTGTTCATCAGCTCTTCGTTGGCTTCGGCAGCAGCTTCAACCATGTTGGAGCGCCACTCGTTAGCCAGGTCCAGCATATCGGCAGGAATTTCTTCCTCGCGATAGGTAGTACCCTTGTCGTCGTCGTTCCAGTAGATAGCCTTCATCTTGATCAGATCGATCTGACCTTCGAAGTTATCTTCTGCGCCGATAGCCAGCTGAACTGGAACCGGGGTGTGACCCAGACGGTTTTTGATCTGAGCAACAACGCGCAGGAAGTTGGCACCGGCACGGTCCATCTTGTTCACGTAAACAACACGTGGAACGCCGTATTTGTTGGCTTGACGCCATACGGTTTCGGACTGAGGCTCAACACCGGAAGTACCGCAGAACACAACGACCGCGCCGTCGAGTACGCGCAGCGAACGCTCTACTTCAATGGTGAAGTCTACGTGGCCAGGGGTATCGATAACGTTTACACGATAGTTATCGTATTGGCCGCGCGAACCTTTCCAGAAGGTAGTTACAGCAGCGGAGGTAATGGTGATACCACGCTCCTGCTCCTGCACCATCCAGTCGGTGGTAGCAGCGCCGTCATGCACCTCACCCATCTTGTGGCTGAGACCTGTGTAGAACAGGATCCGCTCGGTGGTGGTAGTCTTGCCCGCGTCAACGTGGGCACAGATACCGATGTTACGGTAGCGGTTGATTGCTGTAGTACGAGCCATAAAGCCCTCGCAAAATGAATGTTGCCGATATTAGAAGCGGTAGTGCGAGAAAGCCTTGTTGGCTTCAGCCATACGGTGTACGTCTTCACGCTTCTTAACTGCAGCACCTTTGCCTTCGGCAGCGTCCAGCAGTTCGCCAGCCAAGCGCAGAGCCATAGACTTCTCGCCGCGCTTACGGGCGAAGTCTACCAACCAGCGCATTGCCAGAGCGTTACGACGGGACGGACGAACTTCGACCGGAACCTGGTAAGTAGCACCACCAACACGGCGCGACTTCACTTCGACCAGCGGAGCGATGGCGTCGAGAGCTTTCTCGAAGATTTCCAGGGGATCGCTGTTCTTGCGTTCTTTAACTTTTTCCAGCGCGCCATAAACGATACGTTCGGCAACGGCTTTCTTGCCGCTTTCCATTACGTGGTTCATGAACTTGGCGAGGATCTGGCTTCCGTATTTCGGATCGTCCAGAATCTCACGTTTGGCTGCTACGCGACGTCTTGGCATGATAAGCCCTCAAACGGTCTTCAGGTTAGCTCGGGACAGTTGATCCAAAGGACTCGTGCCCGACCTTACTCTTATCGACTCAATAAAATAATTAACTGCAAAACGGCCGATTACTTCGGACGCTTGGTACCGTACTTCGAACGACCTTGGTTACGACCTTTAACGCCGGAGGTATCCAGGGAGCCGCGAACGGTGTGGTAACGAACACCTGGCAAGTCTTTTACACGACCGCCGCGGATCAGTACCACGCTGTGCTCTTGCAGGTTGTGGCCTTCACCACCGATGTACGAGGAAACCTCGAAACCGTTGGTCAGACGCACACGGCATACTTTACGCAGTGCCGAGTTAGGTTTTTTCGGCGTAGTGGTATACACGCGAGTGCACACGCCACGACGTTGCGGGCAGTTCTGCAGCGCAGGTACGTCGGATTTCTCGACGATACGCTTACGCGGCTGACGTACCAGCTGGTTGATAGTTGCCATCTACTAGCTCCACTGTTGTCTTTCGACATAAACAAAATGGCAGGGCGCAAGCCCCACCAAATTTAGGGGTACAAGAGTCTAAAGAGGATCTTGCCCCCAGTCAAGGCAAGGCCCCGGCCTCCCCGATCAGCGAACCCCGACAAAATCGTCTTGATTCGTGAGCGGAAAAGCCAGGGCCCTATCTCAATCTACTGCAGACCTCAGTTACCGCTGGAGTTCAGCGCTTCGGTCAGTGCAGCTTCAACTTCACTTGCGCTTACGCGCAGCGGCTTGTCGGCATCACGACGACGCTTACGCTCGCTGTGATACGCCAGGCCGGTACCAGCCGGGATCAGGCGACCCACGACCACGTTTTCTTTCAGGCCGCGCAGGTAATCGCGCTTGCCGGTTACCGCCGCTTCGGTCAGTACGCGAGTGGTCTCTTGGAAAGAGGCTGCCGAGATGAACGATTCGGTCGACAAGGACGCCTTGGTGATACCC
This sequence comes from Pseudomonas sp. 22526, assembly GCF_052044735.1. NCBI lineage: Bacteria > Pseudomonadati > Pseudomonadota > Gammaproteobacteria > Pseudomonadales > Pseudomonadaceae > Pseudomonas > Pseudomonas sp. 22526. Next base: position 12,753 of record NZ_JBQENK010000039.1, on the reverse strand, counting down.
AGCAGAACGCGGGTGAACTTGGCGACAAACTTGTCTTCGGTGTTCAGACGCTCGTTCTCTACCAGTACGTGAGTCAGTTCCATCTGGTCGCCCTTGATGAAACTGGAATCGCCAGATTCAGCGATCTCAACCTTACGCAGCATCTGACGCAGGATGGTCTCGATGTGCTTGTCGTTGATCTTCACGCCTTGCAGACGGTAAACGTCCTGGATCTCGTTCACGATGTACTTGGCCAGCGCACTCACACCCAGCAGACGCAGGATGTCGTGTGGATCGCTTGGACCGTCGGAGATAACTTCGCCGCGGTTTACCTGTTCGCCTTCGAAGACGTTCAGGTGGCGCCACTTCGGAATCAGCTCTTCGTACGGATCGCTACCGTCGTTCGGGGTAATGACCAGACGGCGCTTGCCTTTGGTCTCTTTACCGAACGCGATGGTGCCGCTGACTTCAGCCAGGATCGAGGCCTCTTTCGGACGACGAGCTTCGAACAGGTCGGCAACACGCGGCAGACCACCGGTGATGTCACGGGTCTTCGAAGTTTCTTGCGGAATACGAGCGATAACGTCACCGATCGCGATCCGCGCACCGTCCGCAACACCGACCAGGGCGTTGGCTGGCAGGAAGTACTGAGCCGGTACGTCGGTACCTGGCAACAGCAGATCCTTGCCATCGTCACCCACCATCTTCACTGCAGGACGGATGTCCTTACCAGCAGCCGGACGGTCTTTGGCGTCGAGCACTTCAATGTTGGTCATACCGGTCAATTCGTCAGTCTGACGCTTGATCGTGATGCCTTCTTCCATGCCCACGTAGGTCACGGTACCTTTCATTTCGGTAACGATTGGGTGAGTGTGCGGATCCCACTTGGCCACGATAGAGCCAGCGTCGACCTTGTCACCCTCTTTAACCGAAATCACAGCACCGTACGGCAGCTTGTAACGCTCGCGCTCACGACCGAAGTCGTCAGCGATCGCCAGCTCACCGGAACGGGACACAGCAACCAGGTGACCATCCACTCGCTCAACATGCTTCAGGTTGTGCAGACGGACGGTACCGCCATTCTTCACCTGAACGCTGTCGGCCGCAGAGGTCCGGCTTGCCGCACCACCGATGTGGAACGTACGCATCGTCAGCTGGGTACCCGGCTCACCGATGGACTGAGCAGCGATAACGCCGACAGCTTCACCGATGTTCACCTGGTGACCACGAGCCAGGTCGCGACCGTAGCACTTGGCGCAAATACCGTAGCGGGTTTCGCAGCTGATCGGCGAACGCACGATCACTTCGTCGATGCTGTTCAGCTCGATGAACTCGACCCACTTCTCGTCGACCAGAGTACCGGCAGGAACGATGACGTCCTCGGTACCTGGCTTGAATACGTCACGGGCGATAACACGACCCAACACGCGCTCACCCAGCGGCTCAACAACGTCACCGCCTTCAATGTGCGGAGTCATCAGCAGGCCGTGCTCGGTGCCACAGTCGATCTCGGTTACAACCAGATCCTGCGCCACGTCTACCAGACGACGAGTCAGGTAACCGGAGTTCGCAGTTTTCAACGCGGTATCCGCCAGACCTTTACGAGCACCGTGAGTCGAGATGAAGTACTGGAGTACGCTCAGACCTTCACGGAAGTTCGCAGTAATCGGCGTTTCGATGATGGAACCGTCCGGCTTGGCCATCAGACCACGCATACCGGCCAGCTGACGAATCTGTGCTGCGGAACCCCGCGCACCCGAGTCGGCCATCATGTACATCGAGTTGAACGATTCTTGCTCGACTTCGTCGCCGTGACGGTCGATGACTTTCTCTTTCGAGAGGTTGGCCATCATCGCCTTGGAAACTTCGTCGTTCGCTTTCGACCAAAGGTCGATCACTTTGTTGTACTTCTCGCCCTGGGTTACCAGGCCGGAGGCGTACTGGCTCTCGATCTCTTTCACTTCATCGGTAGCAGTACCGATGATGCGGGCTTTCTCGTCCGGGATAACGAAGTCGTTAACACCGATGGAAACGCCGGAAATGGTCGAGTAGGCAAAACCGGTGTACATCAACTGGTCAGCGAAGATCACGGTCTCTTTCAGACCAACCACGCGGTAGCACTGGTTGATCAGCTTGGAGATCGCCTTCTTCTTCATCGGCAGGTTGACGACGTCGTACGACAGACCTTTTGGCACAACCTGGAACAACAGCGCACGGCCGACAGTGGTATCGACGATACGGGTGTTGGTCACGCTGCCGCCATCACGGTCGTTGACGGTTTCGGTGATCCGCACCTTGACCTTGGCATGCAGTGCGGCTTCGCCGGCACGGAACACACGGTCAACTTCCTGCAGATCCGCGAACACACGACCTTCGCCCTTGGCGTTGATCGCTTCACGAGTCATGTAGTACAGACCCAATACAACGTCCTGCGACGGAACGATGATTGGCTCACCGTTGGCTGGCGACAGGATGTTGTTGGTCGACATCATCAACGCACGCGCTTCCAGCTGGGCTTCCAGTGTCAGCGGTACGTGCACGGCCATTTGGTCGCCGTCGAAGTCGGCGTTGTACGCGGCACAGACCAGCGGGTGCAGCTGGATAGCCTTACCTTCGATCAGTACTGGTTCAAACGCCTGGATACCCAGACGGTGAAGGGTCGGTGCACGGTTGAGGAGCACTGGGTGTTCGCGAATCACTTCGGCGAGAACGTCCCAAACCTCTGGCAGCTCGCGCTCGACCATTTTCTTCGCGGCTTTGATGGTGGTGGCCAGGCCACGCATTTCCAACTTGCCGAAAATGAACGGTTTGAACAGCTCGAGAGCCATTTTCTTAGGCAGACCGCACTGGTGCAGACGCAGGGTCGGACCTACGGTAATTACCGAACGACCGGAGTAGTCAACACGCTTACCGAGCAAGTTCTGACGGAAACGACCCTGCTTACCCTTGATCATGTCGGCCAGGGATTTCAGAGGACGCTTGTTGGAACCAGTGATAGCGCGGCCACGACGACCGTTGTCGAGCAGTGCGTCGACAGCTTCCTGCAACATACGCTTTTCGTTGCGCACAATGATGTCCGGAGCGGACAGATCCAGCAGGCGCTTCAAACGGTTGTTACGGTTGATCACTCGACGATACAGATCGTTGAGGTCGGAAGTCGCGAAGCGACCGCCATCCAGCGGGACCAGTGGACGCAGATCTGGCGGCAGAACCGGCAGAACGGTCAGCACCATCCACTCTGGCAGGTTGCCGGAACCCTGGAAGGCCTCCATCAACTTCAGACGCTTGGACAGCTTCTTGATCTTGGTTTCCGAGTTGGTTTGCGGAATCTCTTCGCGCAGACGGCCAATCTCGTGTTCCAGGTCGATAGCGTGCAGCAGCTCGCGGACAGCCTCGGCACCCATGCGGGCGTCGAAGTCGTCACCGAACTCTTCCAGCGCTTCGAAGTACTGCTCGTCGTTGAGCAGCTGGCCTTTTTCCAGAGTGGTCATGCCCGGATCGATAACGACGTAGCTCTCGAAGTAGAGAACACGCTCGATATCACGCAGGGTCATGTCCATCAGCAGACCGATACGGGACGGCAGCGATTTCAGGAACCAGATGTGGGCAACCGGCGAAGCCAGTTCGATGTGCGCCATGCGCTCACGACGAACCTTGGCCAGTGCAACTTCAACGCCGCACTTCTCGCAGATCACGCCACGATGCTTCAAGCGCTTGTACTTACCGCACAGGCACTCGTAATCCTTTACCGGGCCAAAGATCTTGGCGCAGAACAGGCCGTCACGCTCAGGCTTGAACGTACGGTAGTTGATGGTTTCCGGCTTTTTAACTTCACCGAACGACCACGAACGGATCATCTCAGGCGAGGCCAATCCGATACGGATGGCGTCGAACTCTTCGACTTGACCCTGGTTTTTCAGCAAATTCAGTAGGTCTTTCAAGGCCTTTCCTCCTGGCGGAGCAGAGAGCGGGCAATCCTGCCCCGCTCTCGATTCGCGTCACGTGTTATTCGGTTTCCAGATCGATATCGATGCCGAGGGAACGAATTTCTTTGATCAACACGTTGAAGGACTCGGGCATGCCCGGCTCCATACGGTGATCGCCGTCCACGATGTTTTTGTACATCTTGGTCCGACCGTTCACATCGTCCGACTTCACTGTGAGCATTTCTTGCAGAGTGTATGCAGCACCGTATGCTTCCAGTGCCCAGACCTCCATCTCCCCGAAACGCTGACCACCGAACTGCGCCTTACCACCCAGCGGCTGCTGGGTAACCAGGCTGTACGAACCGGTAGAACGAGCGTGCATCTTGTCGTCTACCAAATGGTTCAGCTTCAGCATGTACATGTAGCCAACAGTAACCGGGCGCTCGAACTTGTTGCCGGTACGGCCGTCGGTCAGCTGCATCTGGCCGCTTTCTGGCAGGTCCGCCAGTTTCAGCATGGCCTTGATTTCGCTTTCCTTGGCACCGTCGAACACCGGAGTGGCCATCGGCACGCCGCCGCGCAGGTTCTTCGCCAGATCCAGGATTTCCTGATCGGAGAAGCTATCCAGATCTTCGTTACGGCCACCGATCTGGTTGTAGATCTCGTCCAGGAACTTACGCAGTTCCGCGACCTTGCGCTGCTCTTCGACCATGCGGTTGATCTTCTCGCCCAGACCTTTGGCCGCGAGGCCCAGGTGGGTTTCGAGAATCTGACCAACGTTCATACGCGAAGGTACGCCCAACGGGTTGAGGACGACGTCGACCGGGGTGCCATTGGCATCGTGCGGCATGTCTTCAACCGGCATGATCACGGAGACCACACCCTTGTTACCGTGACGACCGGCCATCTTGTCGCCCGGCTGGATGCGACGACGGATTGCCAGGTAAACCTTGACGATTTTCAGCACGCCTGGAGCCAGGTCATCGCCCTGCTGCAGCTTGCGCTTCTTGTCTTCGAACTTGTCGTCCAGCAGACGGCGGCGATCAACGATGTAGGCCTGGGCCTTCTCGAGCTGCTCGTTCAGAGCATCTTCAGCCATGCGCAGCTTGAACCACTGACCATGCTCAAGACCGTCGAGTACTTCGTCGGTGATTTCCTGACCTTTCTTCAGACCGGCGCCGCCTTCGGCTTTGTGGCCGACCAGAGCGGAACGCAGACGTTCGAAAGTGGCGCCTTCAACGATACGGAACTCTTCGTTCAGATCCTTGCGGATCTCGTCGAGCTGGCTCTTCTCGATCGACAGGGCACGAGCGTCACGCTCTACGCCGTCACGAGTGAAGACCTGTACGTCGATGACAGTACCCTTGGTACCGGTAGGTACGCGCAGGGAGGTGTCTTTAACGTCGCTGGCTTTTTCACCGAAGATTGCACGCAGCAGTTTTTCTTCCGGAGTCAGCTGGGTCTCGCCTTTCGGAGTGACCTTACCGACCAGGATGTCGCCTGCGCCAACTTCAGCACCTACATAAACGATACCGGCTTCGTCCAGCTTGTTCAGTGCAGCCTCACCCACGTTCGGGATGTCCGCAGTGATTTCCTCTGGGCCAAGCTTGGTGTCACGGGCCACACAGGTCAGTTCCTGGATGTGGATCGTGGTGAAGCGGTCTTCCTGAACCACACGCTCGGACAGGCAGATGGAGTCTTCGAAGTTGAAGCCGTTCCACGCCATGAACGCGATGCGCATGTTCTGACCCAGAGCCAGTTCACCCATGTCGGTGGACGGACCGTCGGCCATGATGTCGCTGCGCTGAACCCGATCACCCTTGCTCACCAGCGGACGCTGGTTGATGCAGGTGTTCTGGTTGGAGCGGGTGTATTTGGTCAGGTTGTAGATGTCGACACCGGCTTCGCCTGGTTCAACTTCGTCATCTGCAACACGAACCACGATACGGCTGGCGTCAACCGAGTCGATCACGCCGCCACGGCGAGCCACGACGCAAACGCCGGAGTCACGGGCAACGTTACGCTCCATGCCGGTACCTACCAGCGGCTTGTCGGCACGCAGGGTTGGTACAGCCTGACGCTGCATGTTCGAACCCATCAACGCACGGTTGGCGTCGTCGTGCTCGAGGAACGGAATCAGCGACGCCGCAACCGAAACTACCTGCTTCGGCGAAACGTCCATCAAGGTGACGTCTTCTGGCGCCTTGACGGTGAATTCGTTCAGGTGACGAACAGCTACCAGCTCGTCGATCAGCTGACCTTTGTCGTTCATGGTCGCCGAAGCCTGAGCGATCACGTGATCGGCCTCTTCGATAGCGGACAGGAACACGATCTCGTCGGTCACCAGACCTTCTTTCACCACGCGGTACGGGCTCTCGAGGAAGCCGTACTGGTTGGTGCGAGCATAGGCAGCCAGGGAGTTGATCAGACCGATGTTCGGACCTTCCGGCGTCTCGATCGGGCATACACGACCGTAGTGAGTCGGGTGTACGTCACGAACTTCGAAGCCTGCGCGCTCACGAGTCAGACCGCCTGGGCCGAGTGCAGAGACACGACGCTTGTGGGTGATCTCGGACAGCGGGTTGTTCTGGTCCATGAACTGGGACAGCTGGCTGGAACCGAAGAACTCCTTCACCGCCGCAGCCACTGGCTTGGCGTTGATCAGGTCTTGCGGCATCAGGCCTTCGCTTTCAGCCATCGACAGACGCTCTTTGACCGCACGCTCTACACGCACCAGGCCAACGCGGAACTGGTTCTCGGCCATCTCGCCTACGCAGCGAACACGACGGTTACCCAGGTGGTCGATGTCATCGACGATGCCTTTGCCGTTACGGATGTCGACCAGAGTCTTCAGAACCGCAACGATGTCTTCCTTGCACAACACGCCCGAACCTTCGATCTCGGTACGACCGATACGACGGTTGAACTTCATCCGGCCGACCGCAGACAGGTCATAACGCTCAGGGCTGAAGAACAGGTTGTTGAACAGGGTCTCGGCCGCATCCTTGGTTGGAGGCTCGCCAGGACGCATCATGCGATAGATCTCGACCAACGCTTCCAGCTGGTTGGTGGTGGAGTCGATCTTCAGAGTGTCGGAAACGAACGGACCGCAATCGATATCGTTGGTGTACAGCGTTTCGATGCGCACAACCTGAGCCTTGGCGATCTTCGCCAGGATCTCGGTGTTCAGCTCGGTGTTGCACTCTGCCAGGATTTCGCCGGTGGCCGGATGCACGATGACCTTGGCGGTAGTACGACCCAGGACGTAGTCCAGAGGCACTTCCAGCTCTTTGATCCCGGCTTTTTCCAGCTGGTTGATGTGGCGAGCGGTAATACGACGACCCTGCTCGACAATAACCTTGCCTTTGTCATCCTGGATATCGAGGACCGCAATTTCACCACGCAGGCGCTGAGGCACCAGCTCCAGGCTCAGGCTTTCGCCGCGCACATGGAATACGTTGGTGGTGTAGAAAGCATCCAGCACTTCTTCAGTGGTGTAGCCCAGCGCACGCAGCAGTACCGATGCAGGCAGCTTGCGACGACGGTCGATACGCACGAATACGCAGTCTTTCGGGTCGAACTCGAAGTCCAACCAGGAACCGCGGTAAGGAATGATGCGCGCGGAGTACAGCAGCTTACCGGAGCTGTGCGTCTTGCCACGGTCGTGGTCGAAGAATACGCCAGGGGAACGGTGCAGCTGGGAAACGATTACACGCTCGGTACCGTTGATTACGAAGGTACCGTTCTCAGTCATCAGGGGGATTTCACCCATGTAGACTTCTTGCTCTTTGATGTCCTTGATCGCTTTATTCGACGATTCTTTGTCGAAAATGATCAGACGAACTTTTACCCGCAAAGGTACGGCGTAAGTTACACCGCGCAGCACGCATTCTTTGACATCAAATGCCGGTTCGCCCAGGCGATAACCGACATACTCCAACGCAGCATTGCCGGAGTAGCTGATGATCGGGAAAACGGATTTGAAGGCCGCATGCAGGCCCACGTCGCGGAACTGATCTTTAGTCGCTCCCGCTTGCAAGAATTCACGATACGAATCCAGCTGGATGGCCAGGAGGTACGGCACATCCATGACGTCCGGCAACTTGCTAAAGTCCTTGCGGATACGTTTTTTCTCAGTATATGAGTAAGCCATCAGCGTTCCCCAGCTTGGTCACCTGCTTATTTGGCCCCTCCCGACGGGAGCAGCCAGAAAATCGTGCAAACCCTTTGGTTTGCGCCACCGCACAGGGTGGTTACAGCACGTTAGAAGCACCGACCCAGTCGGCTGCCAATAACGGAAAAAGGCCGGTGGCAAGAGCCACCAGCCATCAGCCTCAGCTTAACGCTTGGGCTGGAGACACAAAGTCGATGCTTACTTCAGCTCGACTTTAGCGCCTGCTTCTTCCAGAGCTGCTTTGGCTTTGTCAGCGGCTTCTTTAGCAACGCCTTCCAGAACCATTGCAGGAGCGCCGTCAACTACAGCCTTGGCTTCTTTCAGGCCCAGACCGGTCAGTTCACGTACAGCCTTGATCACGTTAACTTTCTTCTCGCCAGCTTCGGTCAGCATGACGTTGAATTCAGTTTGCTCTTCAACAACAGCGGCAGCAGCAGCTGGGCCAGCAGCGGCAACAGCAGCGGTAACGCCGAAGGTTTCTTCCATTGCTTTGATCAGCTCAACAACTTCCAGAACGGTTTTCTGGCCGATTGCTTCGATGATTTGCTCGTTAGTCAGAGACATGACTATAAATTCCTGTATTGGGGTGACAGCCTACGCAGCCATCAAATTAAACATATGATTTTGAAAGGGCTTGCAGTGCCTTAGGCAGCAGCAGCTTCTTTCTGGTCGCGAATGGCCGCCAGAGTACGAGCCAGCTTGCTGGTAGCGCCTTGGATCACGCTCATCAGCTTCGCAATAGCTTCGTCGCGAGTTGGCAGCGAAGCCAACACGTCGATCTCATTTGCTGCGAGGTACTTGCCCTCGAACGCAGCTGCCTTGATCTCGAACTTTTCCTGACCCTTTGCGAACTCTTTGAAAATACGAGCAGCAGCGCCCGGATGTTCCTTGGAGAATGCAATCAGGGTAGGGCCGACGAACGCGTCGTTGAGCACGTCATATTGAGTGCCTTCAACAGCGCGCTTGAGCAGGGTGTTACGTACGACACGTACATACACGCCAGCTTCGCGGGCCTCTTTACGGAGTCCGGTCATAGCGCCTACTGTCACACCACGGGCATCAGCCACGACAGCGGACAGAGCGCCTTTGGCAGCCTCGTTGACTTCAGCGACGATGGCCTTCTTGTCTTCGAGTTTAATTGCCACGGGTTTAACTCCTGCTTGTTACCGTTTCATCCAACCGAGGTCGGATGTCGTTTTGGTGTCTGATTCGGTAAGGAACCGGGAGCACCATCTGCGTAGGCTTGTGGTTTAAGACTTGCGTCGCCTACGGTCTTGGATAGCCCCCGCCAGGCAGGGACCCCAATCTTTCAATTGACGCAATCTCTTGCGTCAACCTGTGTCTTATACGTCCAGCGAACCTTGGTCGATGACCAGACCTGGGCCCATAGTGGTGCTCAGGGTAACGCGCTTGACGTAGATACCTTTCGAGGAAGCTGGCTTGATACGCTTCAGATCAGCGATCAGGGCTTCAACGTTTTCCTTCAGCTTGACGGCGTCGAAGCCGACCTTGCCAACGGAGGTGTGGATAATGCCGTTTTTGTCGGTGCGATAACGAACCTGACCAGCCTTGGCGTTTTTAACAGCGCCAGCTACGTCTGGAGTTACGGTACCAACCTTAGGGTTAGGCATCAGACCACGTGGACCGAGGATCTGGCCCAGCTGACCTACAACGCGCATTGCATCCGGGGAAGCAATAACTACGTCATAGTTCAGGTCGCCGCCTTTCATTTCGGCAGCCAGGTCGTCCATACCTACGCGATCAGCGCCGGCAGCCAGGGCAGCTTCAGCAGCTGGACCCTGGGTGAACACAGCTACACGTACAGTCTTGCCAGTGCCGTGTGGCAGCACGGTAGCGCTGCGAACAACCTGGTCGGATTTACGTGGGTCAACGCCCAGGTTTACAGCAACGTCAACAGACTCGCTGAACTTGACGGTCGACAGCTCGGTCAGGAGAGCAGCTGCGTCTACGAAGCTGTAGGCCTTGCCCGCTTCAATCTTGCCGGCGATAGCCTTTTGGCGCTTGGTCAGCTTAGCCATTACACACCCTCCACGTTAAGGCCCATGCTACGAGCAGAACCGGCGATAGTACGCACGGCTGCATCCATATCAGCTGCAGTCAGATCCGCGTTTTTGGTTTTCGCGATTTCTTCCAGCTGAGCACGGGTAACGGTGCCAACCTTAACGGTGTTCGGACGAGCGGAACCGCTGGTCAGGCCAGCAGCTTTCTTCAGCAGAACCGAAGCAGGGGTGCTCTTAGTTTCGAAAGTGAAGCTGCGGTCACTGTAAACAGTGATGATCACAGGAGTCGGCAGACCTGGCTCAAGACCCTGGGTACGGGCGTTGAAGGCCTTGCAGAATTCCATGATGTTCACGCCGTGCTGACCCAGAGCTGGACCGACGGGTGGACTTGGGTTGGCCTGTGCGGCCTTCACTTGCAGCTTGATGTAAGCAGTAATCTTCTTAGCCATGAGGCACTCCAATTACGGGTTCAAACGCCTAGAAAGGCTCCCCGGTTACTTGCGCGTTTATCCCAGTGACGACAAAACCCCACAGCCTTGGGCTGCGGGGTATGGGATTCTCGTTCAGTTATGCCTTTTCGACCTGACTGAACTCTAGCTCTACCGGAGTAGAGCGACCGAAAATGAGCACAGCCACTTGGATCCGGCTCTTTTCGTAGTTAACTTCTTCGACAGTGCCGTTAAAGTCAGCGAACGGACCATCGGTAACACGAACAACCTCACCCGGCTCGAACAGAGTCTTGGGCTTAGGCTTGTCACTACCATCAGCGACACGACGCAGAATGGCTTCTGCCTCTTTGTCCGTGATTGGCGCAGGCTTATCGGCAGTACCACCGATGAAACCCATCACCCGAGGAGTATCCTTGACCAAGTGCCAAGTACCCTCATTCATATCCATCTGAACCAGCACATAACCTGGGAAGAATTTGCGCTCGCTTTTGCGTTTCTGGCCATTACGCATTTCAACCACTTCTTCAGTGGGAACCAGAATCTCGCCAAAGCCATCTTCCATGCCAGCCAGCTTTACGCGCTCGATCAACGAACGCATTACATGCTTCTCGTAACCCGAGTAAGCATGCACAACGTACCAACGCTTAGCCACGGGACACCCTTAGCCAACAATCAAGGAAACAAGCCAGCCGAGCAGGGAATCAAGCCCCCACAACAGCAACGCCATAACCAGAACAACAGCCACTACGATCAATGTGGTCTGCGTGGTTTCTTGGCGAGTTGGCCATACGACTTTACGAATCTCGGTGCGAGCTTCCTTAACCAGTACAAAGAAAGACTTGCCCTTGGCAGTCTGCAGGCCTACAAAGGCAGCTACAGCAGCGATAGCAAGCAAAGCGAGTACACGGTACAGGATCGGCGAAGCAGAGTAATACTGATTACCGACAACGCCAACGACCACCAAAGCAACTACTACAAGCCACTTGAGCAGATCGAAGCGAGAGCCTTGAGCTTCAGCTTTAGGAGTCATCTATGAAGATCCTGTGAAAAGAAAGCCAGACACACCGAGTGAATCTGGCAGGTCAGGAGGGAATCGAACCCCCAACCTACGGTTTTGGAGACCGTCGCTCTGCCAATTGAGCTACTGACCTAAAAACAAAATCAGGCCGACCATTATGCCGGCCCGATGGAGATATATCAAGAACTTACTCGATGACTTTGGCTACGACGCCAGCGCCGACGGTACGACCGCCTTCACGAATAGCGAAACGCAGACCATCTTCCATCGCGATGGTTTTGATCAGAGTGACAGTCATCTGGATGTTGTCACCTGGCATTACCATTTCAACGCCTTCTGGCAGCTCGCAGTTACCAGTCACGTCAGTAGTACGGAAGTAGAACTGTGGACGGTAGCCTTTGAAGAACGGAGTATGACGGCCGCCTTCTTCTTTGCTCAGAACGTACACTTCAGCGGTGAACTTGGTGTGCGGCTTAACGGTACCTGGCTTAACCAGAACCTGGCCACGCTCAACGTCGTCACGCTTGGTGCCACGCAGCAGAACGCCGCAGTTCTCGCCAGCACGACCTTCGTCGAGCAGCTTGCGGAACATTTCAACGCCGGTGCAGGTGGTTTTCTGAGTGTCGCGCAGACCAACGATCTCAACTTCTTCCTGGATGCGAACGATACCACGCTCAACACGACCAGTTACCACGGTGCCACGACCGGAGATCGAGAATACGTCTTCGATAGGCATCAGGAACGGCTTGTCGATAGCACGCTCTGGCTCTGGGATGTAGGTGTCCAGAGTTTCTACCAGCTTCTTAACAGCGGTAGTGCCCATTTCGTTGTCGTCTTGGCCGTTCAGAGCCATCAGAGCCGAACCGATGATGATTGGAGTGTCATCACCTGGGAAGTCGTAAGTGCTCAGCAGATCGCGCACTTCCATCTCAACCAGTTCCAGCAGCTCAGCGTCGTCAACCATGTCAGCCTTGTTCAGGAAGACAACGATGTACGGAACGCCTACCTGACGGGACAGCAGGATGTGCTCACGAGTTTGTGGCATCGGACCATCGGCAGCCGAGCAAACCAGGATCGCGCCGTCCATCTGGGCAGCACCAGTGATCATGTTTTTGACGTAGTCGGCGTGACCTGGGCAGTCAACGTGCGCGTAGTGACGAATGTTCGAGTCGTACTCTACGTGCGC
>NZ_JBQENK010000038.1:0-17585 GCF_052044735.1 Pseudomonas sp. 22526 | reverse complement strand
ACGGTAATCCGATTGGCAACCCGGTAGTGCTGGATGGCGAGGGCAAAGGCACGCTCGTCGTACCGCCGAGCGAAAGTGGCGAGCAGCTCGATGTGCTGGTCGACGGTCAGCTGCAATCGACAGTGGAGGTGCCGGTCTTGACCGTGCAACCTCCAGTCGTTGCTCCATCTCCAACCGTTGTCGACAAAGTTGATCCGAGCACCGGCGAATTGCTGGTCACCGGCAAGCCGGGTGGGACCGCGCAACTGCAAGACAAAGACGGTAATCCGATTGGCAATCCGGTGGTCCTGGATAGCGAGGGCAAAGGCACGCTTACCGTACCGACGAGCGAAAGTGGCAAGCAGATCAATGTGCTGGTCACCGACGGTGACCAGCAATCGCCGGTCGCGACTGTGGATGTGCCTTTGCTGGCACCTCAGTTTGGGCCAATCGATCCAGCCACGGGCGCGCTGCCGGTCACCGGCACACCGATGGGCACTGCGCAACTGCAAGACAAGGACGGTAAGCCGATCGGCACTCCAGTGAGCCTCGACGCGAAGGGCCAAGGCACGCTTATCGTGCCGCCGAGCTTGAGTGGCGAGCCGCTTGAGTTGGTGGTCACGGGCCCCGACGGCAAGCAATCGCCGGTCGCGGCGCTGGATGTGCCTTTGCTGGCACCCCAGTTGGGGACAGTCGATCCGACCACGGGCGAGATCACCGTGACCGGCAAGGCGGGCGCCAGTGCTCAACTGCAAGACAAGAACGGCCAGCCGATTGGTAACGCAATCCTCCTGGATGCGCAGGGGCAGGGGGTGATCAAACTGACTCACGGCGCGGGCGGCGAGTCGTTGGGCGTGATCGTCGAAGAGGAGGGACTGCAATCATCTGCCACGCAGGTCGATACCCCATTGCTGAAGCCCGTACTTGGCCCGGTCGATGCCCTGACCGGACAGCTGAGGCTCGAAGGCAAGCCGAACGCCACCGTGCAAATCGATGTCCCGGCCGGGACCGCCATTTCCGTGGTACTGGATCAACAAGGCAAGGGCAGTGTGATCCTGCCGTCGATTGCCAGCCATGAGTCGCTCGAAGGGACCCTGACGCTGGGCGATCTGGTGTCCGCTCCCGCGAGCATCGCGGTGCCGGTCCTGGCACCGCGTAACGGGGAAGTCAACGATACCGGGACCCGCTTGACGGTCAATGGCAAGCCGGGCGAGATCATCAAGGTCATGAATGCTCAGGATGTGGAACTGGGCAGTGGTGTCGTAGGCAAGGACGGCGCGATCGAAATTGCCCTGAGTTCGCCGCAGAGTTCGGGAGCGGGCCTGACCCTGACCGCATACAACAAGGGTGAAGATTCGCTGCCGATCACGGTCGTGGCGCCGGTTATCGACGCGGAACGACCATTACCGCCCACCGACCTGAATATCAGCCCGGACGGTAGCCGCGTCTTGGTCAAGGCCAAGGTGGGAGAGAAGGTGAGGATCGTCAATCTCGACACCCAGGAGGACCTGGGCTCGGTCGACGAAACGATTGACGGTTTCTTCTCGGCCTATATCCCGCCGCAGGCGGGGGGGGCCAGGCTTTCCATCACAGCGGAAAAGGACGGGAAAACCTCGCTTCCAGCACTGTTGCTGGTCCCGCTCGATGGGGAGCAGGCTCTGGTCAAACCCTTCGATGTAAGCATCGATATCACGGGCACCAAGGTTCAAGGTAAGGGCGTCCCTCACACCATCGTCCAGGTCAAGTCCACGGACAACCAGACGGTGCTCGGCAAGGGGCTGGTGGGACCGGATGGGAGCTTCCAGGTCAGCATCGCCCCCCAGCCGGGCGGTCAACTGTTGAACGTCGCCTTGCAGAACAACGACAGGGTCTCCGATTCGGAGACGGTGATGAGCCCTTATATCGACTCCAACACACCGACCGCTGTGAGTATCGACGAGTCCGGTACACAGGTGACGGGCAAAGGCACGGCGGGCGAGACGATCCGCATCAAGAGAGAGGCCCTGAACGGCGAGATCGGCTCCGGCGTGGTCAAGCCTGACGGCACCTTCGTGGTGACCATTGCCCAGCAGCCGGCCGACCAGGCGTTGATCGTCACGGCCCAGGGGCAAGGCGTTGAATCCGCCCCGGCATACGTACAAACACCGGCATTCGATGTCGACCGACCGCCACAGCCCGATGCCCAAGTCGATGCTAGCGGAACCAAGATCAGCGGCAAGGCCGAGCCAGGCGCGAGCGTGTCGGTCAAGGATGCTGCCGGTAATCTGCTGGCGGGCCCGGTCCTGGCCGGGGAAGACGGTACATTCGCAGCAGAGATCGCCAAGTTGCCCGCGGGCACCCCGGTCAAGGTCGTGGCTAAAGTGGCGGGCAAGGAATCGCTGTCCAGTGAGTTGATTGTTCCTCTCCTGGATGGTGAAGCGGTTCCGCCGGCTCCCTTGAGCGCATCGATCAGTGCCGATGGCAAGAGCGTCTTCGGCAAGGCTGCGCCCAACAGTCATGTCGTGGTCGAGGATGCCGGGGGCAAGCCACTGGGCCTACAAAAGGTCGGCAATGACGGCAGTTATGTCGTACCCATCGCGGTACAGAAGGGCGGGGCAACGCTGAATGTGTACTCCACCACCGGTGACGAGATGTCGTCTTCGATATCCGTACTGGCACCGTTTCAGTTGACGGCAGAAGCCCAGGACGTACAGGTCGGTCTATTCATTGATCCATACCTCAATGAACTTATGGAAACCAAGAAGGTTAGCTTTTTCACCCCCCTTAGTTCGGGCATTAGTGCCGGAATAGACTGGGCGCGTGACAAACTCGGCGCTGAAAAAAGCAGGTTTCCCACCGAGGACACCTATGAGTTTTTCGTGGCCGAGAACGAAAGGGTGGAAGTGAGGGTAAGCAATAAGGCTCCGCTCAGTGCCGACTTTCTCCGCGGCAGTGATGTGACGCTGGATAAGCGAGTCGGAAATGAATGGGTTAATGTAGATCGAAGCAGGGGGGAAGAGATTGCCGGCCTGTCGCGTATTGCCATATTTTCCGACGTCGACGAGTCGGGTATTTCCATTAAATATGAAACTCCCGGCGAGTACCGCGTAACTATCAGCGATGTCACTCTATTGGGGCTGGGGTGGAAAGACTACACCACCACTATCACCAGGGAATCCTTTGCAGGAGGTTTTGCCAACAACGCGATCACCAACGACCTTATTCTTCCGCCAGGGGCGAAGCTGCTCAAGGTTAATGGTAAGGAGTTGGGGAGCGAGACATATACCGCGATACAGGGCAAACAGGGTGAGTTGCGCATTGGAACCGACGGCCAGGCCAGCTATGTGCAGGATAAAAGTGCCACTGCGGGGCAGTCGGAAACCTTCACCTATGAGGCCCGTGAAGAGTCAGGGACGACACGGAGAGGCAGCTTTACCATCAAGACCGAGGCCCCTGCGGTATCGGGTGATCTGCTTGCCCAGGACGATGCGCATATCAGTAGCGTCGGCGGGACTTTGTTGTCTTCGACCGCCGAGCGAACCATTCACGGCAAGTTCGGCGACTTGAAAATCAAGGCCGATGGCCAATATACCTACACCCCCAAACTCAGCCTGGCGGGGTTGAATGAAACGGATAGCTTTGAGTATGTGGTCAGGCATGTGAACGGTGAGGAGGTCACCTCGACCCTCAATGTTCATATTGCCGAGGCCGGGCTGGTGGCCGAGCTGAAAAAGGTACCCGTAAGTCTGGACTCGGTTACCGACCTGAGTATCAACCCGGACGGCACCCGTGTATTGGGCAAGGCCAAGGCGGGAGAGACGGTGAAGATCGTCAATCTCGATACCCAGGAGGATCTGGGTACGTTCGCCGTCGCGCGTGACGGTTTCTTCTCGGCCAATATTCCGTTGCAGGCGGGTGGGGCCAGGCTTTCCATCACGGCGAAAAAGGGCGAGGAAACCTCGCTTTCAGAGCTGTTGCTGGTCCCGCTCGGTCAGGAACAGACGCCGGCCAAACCCTTCGAGGTGAGCATCGATGTCACGGGCACCGAGGTTCAAGGCAAGGGGGCCCCCAACAGCATCGCCCTGGTCAAGTCCGCGGACAACCAGGCGGTGCTCGGCAAGGGGCTGGTGGGGCCGGATGGGATCTTCCAGGTCAGCATCGCCCCCCATCCGGGCGGCCAACTGTTGAACGTCGTCTTGCAGAACAACGGCAAGGTCTCCGATTCGCAGACGCTGATGACGCCTGATGTCGACTCCAACACACCAACCGGTGTGGGTATCGACGAGTCCGGTACGCAGGTGATAGGCAAAGGCAAGGCGGGCGATACGATCCGCGTCAAGGACGCCCAGGGCAGCGAGATCGGCGCTGGCGTGGTCAGGCTTGACGGCACCTTCGTGGTGACCATTGCCCAGCAGCCGGCTGGCCAGATGTTGGTCGTGACGGCTCAGGGGCGAGGTGTTGAGTCCGCCTCGACATACGTGCAAACGCCGGTGTTCGATGTTGGCCGACCGCCACAGCCCGATGCCCAAGTCGATGCTAGCGGAACCAAGATCAGCGGCAAGGCCGAGCCAGGCGCGAGGGTGTCAGTCAAGGATGCTGCTGGCAAGCTGCTGGCGGGTCCGGTCCTGGCCGGGGACGACGGTACATTCGCGGCAGACATCGCCAAGTTGCCCGCGGGTACCCCGGTCAAGGTTGTGGCTGAAGTGGCGGGCAAGGAATCGCTGTCCAGTGAGTTGATCGTTCCTCTCCTGGATGATGAAGCGGTTCCGCCGGCCCCCTTGAGCGCATCGATCAGTGCCGATGGCAAGAGCGTCTTCGGCAAGGCCGCGCCCAACAGCACTGTCGTGGTCGAGGATGCCGAGGGCAAGCCACTGGGCCGACAGGAGGTCGACGATGACGGCAGTTATGTCGTACCCATCGCGGTACAGAAGGGCGGGACAACGCTGAATGTGTTCTCCACCACCGATGACGAGATGTCGTCTTCGATATCCGTACAGGCGCCGTTCCAGTTGACGGCAGAAGCCCAGGACGTACAGGTCGGTCTATTTATCGATCCAGCCATCAGTGAAGTTACGGTACCCAAGACCGCTATTATTCTCACCCCCGGCAGTTTTGTCATTGGTGCGGGAATAGACTGGCTGCGTGAGAAACTCGGCGCTGAGGACAGCTGGTTTCCCACCGGGGCTACGTATAATTTCTCCGTAGCCGAGAACGAAAGGGTGGAAGTGAATGTAAGCAATAGTTCTTCGCTCAGTGGCGACTTTCTCCGCGGCGCTGAGATGGCGGTGGATAAGCGAATCGGAAATGAATGGGTCAATGTCGCTCGCGGCGGGAATAACGGAGTTTTCAACCTGTCGGCCTCTCTCTCCTCCGAGATCGACGAGTCGGGTATTTCCATTCGAACTGAAACTCCCGGCGAGTACCGCGTCACTATCTACGACATCAGCGCATTGGGTTTGGGGGCGAAAGAATATACCACCACGATCACCAGCGAGTCCTTCGCAGGAGGTTTTGCCAGCAGCGCGATCACCAACGGCCTTGTTCTTCCGCCAGGGGCGAAGCTGCTCAAGGTGAATGGCAAGGAGTTGGCGAACGAGGGACGTACCGCTATACAAGGCAAACAGGGTGAGCTGCGCATTGGAACCGACGGCCGGGCCAGCTATGTGCAGGATAAAAATGTCGTGCCTTCGGACCACTCGGAAACCTTCACCTATGAAGCCCGGACAGCGACAGAGGAGACACTGAGGGGCAACTTTACCGTCACGAGCAAAGCGCCTTCGGTATCGGGTGATCTGCTTTCCCAGGACGATGCACATATCAGCAGCGTCGGCGGGACTTCGTTGCCTGTGGACGGCGAACAAACCATTCACGGCAAGTTCGGCGACTTGAAAATCAAGGCAGATGGCCAATATACCTACACCCCCAAACTCAGCCTGGCGGGGTTGAATGAAACGGATAGCTTCGAGTATGTGGCCAGGCATGAGAACGGTGAGGAGGTCACCTCGACCCTCAATGTTCATATTGCCGACGCCCGGCTTGTGGCCGAGTTGGAAAAGGTGCCGACAGGTTTGAACCCGGTTGCCGATCTGACAGAGACGGATGCGGCCTCGCAAAATCTGCCTGAAGTGAACAACGACGATAGTGCAGATCTGCTCAAGTTCAATTTGCAGGCGCCGAAACTGGACACCAGCAAGTTGATCGGTCTGCAAGCCGAGGATGATCCATCCGAGGCGCCGTTGACGCTGACATTGGAAGATATCTTGCAACCTGACGGCACGATATCCAGCCCGGTATCGACTTCTGTACTGGACCTGCCGGATTCCTGGAAGCCCGATGTTTCGGTATCGCAGAACGGTCGTGATTACTTGCGTTATATCGACCCAACGACGAACAAGGATCTCTGGGTGGAAAATGGAATTTCCGTCATCTAAGTCGCATTAAAAAGAACCTGGGCCGCAAGGCCCAGGGCTACTCTTGGGTAATTCTTATGTTTCATTTGCTGCGTTTGCGGCAGGATGTGTTCTGCCTGATGGTCGTGCTTTCAGCGAGTACGGCTTTCTCGGTCGGACAGGTTAATGCTCAGACTGTCTATGTCATTCCCAACTCGCGTTATGTTCCAGCGCCAGTAAAGCCTGTTGAACAGAAGAGGGTGGAACAGGCTTCCACCACCGTCGCTGCGGCTGGCAAAAGTCGTACTGCGCAAGAAGACATGACCCGGCTCTCCGTCAATGAAGAGCGCCTGCCTGAGACCAGCGGGGTAGGGAAAAACACGGAAAAAACACAGGTCGTTCCACCTGTTTCATTGACCGCCTTGATCGAGGCCGGGCAGTTTATTCCTCCGGCCGGTGCCCGGTTGGAAATGGACGACAGGGTCCCGGTCAATGCGGATCACCCGGACCTGGCCGCTGCCATACATCAGGCAATCGCTTCGTATCCGGATATCAAGCGGGCCCATGAAGGGGCCAACGCACAACTTCAACAGGTCGAGATCGCCCGGGCTGGCTACTTTCCCAGGATCAATGGCGGGGTGAGGTCCGGTTATCAGAGCGGAGTCCCTGGCGGCAGCAGTGCCCAGGTGTTCGATCTGAGCGCCTCGCAGATGTTGTATGACTTCGGCAAGGTGGCCAGCGCGGTCGAGGCCAGCCAGGCCGGTGTGACGGAGCGACAGGCCGAGGTTCGCCTGAGCATCGAACAGGTCACCCTGAATACGGCGCTGGCCTTTCTCGACAGCCAGTTCTACCAGCGCGTGATCTTGATTGCCCGGGATCAGATAGAGAATCTGGAAAAGGTCTCCGCGCTCGCTCGCCAGCGTTTCGACATGGGCGCCAGTACGCGTTCCGATTACATTCAGACGGCCTCACGCATTGAAGGCGTAAAGGTTTCCGAGTTGCAGTACCAGGCCAATCTCGCGCGCTCCCTGGCGACGCTGGCGAGCCTGACGGGGAATGCCTCGGTGACTGGCGTTGGCGACAGCTTTCCAGGGGTACTGGAGCAGTCCTGCCAGAGGGCGGAGGCGAACATGCAGGACAACCCCGAGGTGATATCGGCCCAGGCCCGGGTGGACAGGGCGCGGACCGAAGTCAAAGCGGCGAAGGCCGCCGGTTTGCCCACCTTCTCCCTGGAGCCCACCTTCACCCGGCAACTGGATGACAACCTGGGGACGGATCAGGACAGAAGCCGATACAGCCTGTTCCTCAATGCCAGCATGCCGATCTATCAGGGCGGTGCCATCCAGGCCGGCAAGGCGGCCAGCGAGCGGACCCTGGCATCCGCGCAGGCCGGGCTCGATACCGCTCGGCTCAACGCACGGCAGGAACTGCAGCAGTCCAAAAGCCAGGTGCTCAAGCTGCATTCAAGTCTCGGCGCCCAGTCCCTGCGCGAACGCGCCATCAATGAGACTCGCGTGTTGTACCGCCAGCAGTACCTCGAGTTGGGAACACGCCCGTTGCTCGACCTGCTCAACGCCGAGCAGGAAGCCTACCTGTCGCGTATTGACCAACAAACCACGTTAAACAGCCTGCGCCGCTTGCAGATCAACTGCTTGTATAGCGCGGGCCATCTCAGCCGGTCGTTTGGCGCTGCCGGCAATGACACCTATCGTGAGCGCTTGCCATGAAACCAACCTTACAAGACGTGCCAGGGCAGGGCACGCAGCATGATTCCCCACCCTGGCTGGAAATGCTGTTGCTGGTCGCCGGCCATTACAACCTGACCTTCTCGTCCGAGGACGCTCGCCTGGCTGCGGCCTGGCAGAACAGCCCGCATTCGGACGAGCAGCTGTACGCCATTGCCAAGCACCTGGGGCTGTCGATCAAGATCGACGAAGAGCTGCAAGTCGAGGACCTCACTCAGTGGCGCCTGCCCTTGCTGATTCAATTGCAGGATGGCCAATTGGCGTTGATCGAAGGACTAAGGGCCGATGACTCGCTTCAGGTCCGGCTCAGTGGCGACCATGGCCTGGCGTCGGTGTTGCCTCGAGCGCAATTGCTGGAGCAATGCCACAGGGTCATCATCCTTCGCCCCGTGGGCAATCGCGCGGACGTGCGCATCGACGATTACACCAAGCCCTATGACCGGAACTGGTTCAAGGACATTGTGCTGCGGGACTGGAAATCCTATCGCTATGTCATATTCGCTTCGCTGATCGCCAACCTGATGGGGCTGGC
This sequence comes from Pseudomonas sp. 22526, assembly GCF_052044735.1. Lineage (NCBI taxonomy): Bacteria > Pseudomonadati > Pseudomonadota > Gammaproteobacteria > Pseudomonadales > Pseudomonadaceae > Pseudomonas > Pseudomonas sp. 22526. Next base: position 8,961 of record NZ_JBQENK010000038.1, on the reverse strand, counting down.
CGGGGTGCTGTTTTCCATGCAGACCTATGACCGGGTCGTGCCGGCGGGCTCCATGCCGACCCTGTATGTCTTGTTCATCGGCGTGCTGCTGGCCGGCGCTATCGACTTCGTGATCCGCAATGCCCGATCCCATGTCACCGACCTGCTGGGCAAGCGAGCGGACATGCGCCTGTCCGACAAGGTGTTTGGTCATTCCATCCGTTTGCGCAACTCAGCCCGCCCACGCTCCACGGGCACCTTCATTGCGCAGATCCGGGAGCTGGAGCAGATCCGTGAGCTGATCACCTCCAGCACGGTAACGGCCCTGGCCGACCTGCCGTTCTTCCTGCTGTTCCTTGGCGTGTTCTGGCTGTTGGTTGGCCCTCTTGTGCTGGTGCCCTTGTGTGCCTTGGTCTTGATGGTCGCCCCCGGCCTACTGTGCCAGGGCAAGCTGGGCCGGCTGGCTAACGAGGCGCTCAGGGAGTCGAGCCTGCGCAATGCGTTGCTGGTGGAGACCATCCAGGGACTGGAGGACGTCAAGGCGCTGCAGGCCGAACAGAAGTTCCAGCTGAGCTGGAACCACTACAACGCCACGACCGCCACCGCGAATCTGCGGCTCAAGGCCCTGACCCATCGTTTGCAGTATTGGTCGCAGTCGGTGCAAACCCTGGTGTTCGCCGTGGTGATTTTCTTTGGCGCGCCGATGGTCATGGTGGGGGACCTGACCACGGGTTCCCTGGTGGCCGCCTCGATCCTCGGATCGCGCATGATGGCGCCAATGGCCCAGCTGACGCAGGTGATCATCCGCTGGCAGCAGGCAAAAACCGCTCTGGCCGGCTTGAACAAGCTGATGGAGCTGCCCACCGATTACCCGGAGCACAGCCACAAAGTACATCGTGCCCACCTGTACGGGGATTACGCCCTGGACAAGGCGGTTTTCGCCTATGGCGCAGATGGCCCGGCTCTGCGCATCGAACGGATGAGCATTAGTGCCGGTGAGCGCATCGCCGTACTGGGGCGCAATGGCGCCGGCAAGTCGACGTTGTTGCAGGCCCTGGTCGGAGGCGTCGACTCTCGCTCAGGCTCGATCAGCCTGGACGGCGTCGTGTTCAATCACCTCGACCCCGCGGACGTACGCCGGGACGTGGCCTTGCTGACGCAGGATTCCCATCTGTTTCACGGAACCATCAGGGAGAACCTGAAGTTGGGCGCGCCCTTGGCCGCCGATCAGGAAATGCTCTCGGCCCTCGCTCTGACGGGGGCAGCGAGCTTCATCAAAAAACTCCCGACCGGTCTGGATCATCTGATTATGGAAGGCGGTATCGGCCTGTCGGGTGGCCAGAAGCAGTCGTTGCTGCTGGCCCGTCTGCTACTGCGCCAGCCCAACGTGCTGCTTCTGGATGAGCCGACCTCGTCGCTTGACGAAGGGACCGAGCGCCTGTTCCTGGAAAACCTCAATCTGTGGGCACAGGGCAAGACCCTGATCGTCGCGACGCATCGACCTGCCTTGCTGGAGCTGGTCGATCGAATCGTCGTGGTCGACGAGGGCAAGGTGGTGCTCGACGCACCCAAAGATGAAGCCATCAGGCGTCTCAGCCGGCCTGCTGCGGTCAACCCCGAGCAAGGAGGCGATCAGCATGCTTGATCATCACGGTTTGCGGGCCCAGGCGCGCCGCCTCATGAAGAAAAAATCGCCGTTGGAAGGGATGGACCCGGGGGATGATGCTGCACTGCAGCACTCATCGGGCATCATCAGCAGCCTTATGGCGATTGTTCTGATCCTGGGCAGTTGGGCCTATTTTGCCGAGCTGGATGAAGTGTCCAAAGGTGATGGCAAGGTTATTCCCAGTTCCCATGAGCAGATCATCCAATCGCTGGAGGGAGGCATCCTGGCCGATCTCGAGGTTGCGGAAGGCGATCTGGTAGAGGCAGGGCAGGTACTGGCGCAACTCGATCCGACCAAGACCGAGTCGAATGTGGAGGAAAGTGCTTCTCGCTATCGGGCCGTCCTGGCCAGTGCCAGCCGGTTGCAAGCTGAAGTCAGTGGTAGCCCGCTGCTCTTTCCCGATGAGCTTCAGGCATATCCCGACTTGGTTGCCCGCGAGACCCAGCTGTACCAGGAGCGGATCAACAGGCTCAAGGACTCTCGGGCCGGTGTCACGACTTCCCTGCAACTGGTCGATCGTGAATTGCAAATAACCCAGTCACTGGCAAAAACCGGTGCGGCCAGTAATGTCGAGGTGATTCGCTTGCAGCGCCAGCGTAGCGAGCTGCAACTCAAGCTCACCGAGCTACGGTCTACCTATCAGGTCCAGGCGGGGGAGGAGTTGGCCAAGGCTCGCGCGGAGGTCAGTTCCTTGAGCTCGGTCATTCGAGGTCGCGAGGATTCATTGACCCGCTTGACTGTTCTATCGCCAGTGCGCGGCATTGTGAAAGGCATCGAGGTGACCACCATCGGCGGGGTCATCCCACCCAATGGCAAGCTGATGCAGATCGTGCCGTTGGATGACCAGCTATTGATCGAAACACGCATTTCACCGAGGGATATCGCCTTCATCCATCCAGACCAGGTGGCGAAGGTGAAAATCACCGCTTATGACTACGCCATCTACGGCGGGCTTGAGGGCAAGGTGGTGACAATCTCGCCGGATACCATCCAGGACAAGGTGAAGCCGGAGAACTACTTCTATCGCGTATTCATTCAAACAGATTCGGGTTTTCTAAAGAACAACAGCGGTAAACAGTTCGCTATCACTCCCGGGATGATCGCGACGGTGGACATAAAGACCGGCTCCAAGACGGTATTGGACTATCTGCTCAAACCGTTCAACAAAGCCAGGGAGGCCATGCGCGAGCGCTGACTCTGGAAGATCTATTCGCCAAACCTATGACCAGCCAAGCCTCTGGTAACTGGTCTGCTTTGCGAGTCTGGAAATAAAACAGTTTGCCTTGTGCTGGACGCTGCGAGAAAGGACTCGTCCAGGTTTCTGTAACTGCCAGTTGTCAGTACAGGGCAGCTTTGCTCATGGAACATGAACATGCCTACAAAATCCTTGCGAATTCTGATTTTTGACAACCGTCACTCGCAACGCCTGGAAGTTGAAAAACTACTGAATGAACATGGCTATTATCGTATAGCTCCGGTGGAGTCCTTTAAAGATCTGCTTCATTTGCTGGAGTACGCGCTCGTGGCATTTGATCTTTTGGTTATGCATGGCGACTCGATGGATGGAGCGAGATTCGGCTTCGATCTTGATAGCTTCTGTCGCAATAGCCCTGGGTTTCGCCATATCTTGATTTACGATGACCGGCCTGTTGATGCAACAGAGATAGACTGGAAGTCTTCACGGGTCATCAGGAAAGTCTCCAGCCCTCCAGACCCTATAGTGATAAGTAGTCTCATGGAACTAATCGACCCGGCCAGAAAGAGTGGGTGTAGTGGATCTTTTTTAAAAGATTCAGTGTAGTTCTGAAGCCAGAGGAGGTCATCTATAGCCGGGGGGTGGCCAGTGAAATCGGCTGCGCCGCCGGACGTTCAAGGATGTAGTCTTGGGCGAGTAAATCAAGCAGGTAGTTGGCGCCTTGCCTAGCTATGGCACCCGTCAAGTCTGGGCCTATTGCTTCGGCAGCATGAGCAGCAGTCCCTGGCATCGGCCAGCGTGAGGTAGGTTTACCGCGTTATGCAAGAGCGCGCTCCATTGCTGGAGTGTCGGCGCAAACAGCCCTGGGTGACGCGGTGCCACGAAGGTGGTGTCGCTGTGATACGAACAACACCCGCTGGCGTTTGGATGGTTTCGAGATTCACTCACTGCGCGTGATCCAGGAATACCGAGCCGGCTGCAACCGTGCGAGTCGTTTTGACGATCGACAACATAAAGAAGTGGTGTACGACATAAAAAGCCCGTAGTGAAAACACGCTACGGGCCATCGTTTATTACAGGTAGATCAATTCAAGCGTAGCTGAACCGTCCAGAGAAACATCGCTGGTCAGTGCCAAGTCAGAACCCTTATTCAATACTGCCTGCAAGAACAAATTGCCAGATAGAGAGGTGAACGCGACTGGAGCACCACCAGAAGTTGCCGACCACGACAGAATAGTAGAGCCATCATTGGTGAGAGTACCAAAAGTCGAACTACCCCACGTAGTGCCGGAATCGACGCTAAAAGTTGATTTAACGGAAGCGCTGTCGGCAGTAAAACTATCAGCAGTCACTCTCATAACATAACCACCAATATTTTTTCCGGCAGCACTACCCAGTCCGAAGTTAGAGAAGTCAGTAGGGGATCCCCCGACTTTTTTTACTACTCCAAGGACTCGAGTGTTCGCACGATTATCTACAGCTTTCAGCGCAACTTTGGTTGGCGCATTACAAACAATAGAAAATGCAATATTCTTCTCAGGCAACAGGGTAAAGTCCGTCTGGCTCACGTCAGCAGAACCGAACGTACCATAATCGATAGTGCCACCACCTGCCAATGTCGGGGTGCAGGCAGTCGGAATAATGGTGCCAGTGACTTTTATCTCGATCGATGAGGCTTGTGCACCAAAAGAAACAAATGCCGCAGTAGTAGCAAAGGCCAAAGCAGCCAGTTTTGGATTGAAACGCATTTTATATCTCCGTTACATGAAATTTGGTAGATCTGCCCCATAGGCAGAAGAGCTGGTGTCCGTTCCGGCTAAGCAATATTTTCTAACTAGTAATAGTTGCGGATCTTTAGGAATAGGCCTAAAAGCAAAATCGATATATAAACTTTTATTGTGTATCCAGCGTCAATTCACCGCGCCCTTCGAGCACGGTGATATCACGCGCACGTGTCTCTGTTTCATCGATAAAGGTTTGAATCTCAACCTGAGCCGAAAAGACTTTGCCAACAGCCCGCTGACCTTGAGCCATGGCAGTCACCGCTTCATTCGGACGCAGTTCCACCGCCGCCAATGCAGAACCACTCCCAGCGCCGTTCGTTTGCGCCAGTTGCACGGCATTGCCATCCAACGTTGCGTTACTCAGTTTGATTGTGAAACGGCCTTTGCCGGCAAAACGGTAGCTATTCGAGTCCGCCGCTTGCCCCTCAAACCGCAACCCAAGAGTGGTCTCTTGGCGACACACCGCCGTCAGCATTAGTTGCCGGGTGCCGAGTGCAATCGGGACGTTCCCGCGAATATTCATTTCACCTCGGTTAAGTGCGCCGTAATCCACCTCTGGATTGCTCAACCGCATGTCGCAGTCGGCCGCGAATGTGCCGCTGACAACCAGGGTGAGTGCAGTACCCAGCCAGCACGCGCAATGGGTACTGGTTTTACGTCGCATGGCAAACCGCCGGTGCAACATCGTAGAAAGCGTCATAGTCAGTCTCCTTGGGGAGGTCGATCTTCAGCAGGCAGGACTTTTCATCCGGGAGAGCAACCTTCAGTACCTGAGTGGGGTCCGAGCCCGAAAGAAAAATGGTGCCCTTGTCCAAGACCGTCGTGAGGAAGTGGTTTTTGCCGTCAAGTACCGAAGAGCCTTTGGGCAATGGTTGTCCCGCGGCATCGGTGGCGTTGATCAGGATGCGTTGAACCTTGATGACCTTGAAGTCGAGGTGATTCACCGAACCACGCCCGGCGCCGACTGTCTGGAAGCCGTTTTGCAGGTCGACCCGTTTCGGCAGCGATTTGGTCTGCACCTCGACGCGGCTTTCTCGATAGGCATTGAGTTGTGGCACCACGGCCTTGCCCTTGTAGTCGGTCCATACCGGGCCATAAGGCGTCGACAGCTTGACCCCGGACAGGTCGCCGACATCCACGATGCCGAAGGTGTCTTGCACCGGGTACGGCGAGAAGGTCACGCCATCTTTGTGCGCCACTGCGCCGCCGGAGACTCGGGCGTTGTAGTTCTTGCTGTCCGGGCCTTGGGCATAACCCAGGTCCAGGCTGGTGTAGCGAGGAATGGCCGAGACGTTGGCGGTGGAATAGTTGCCTCCCCGGTTGCCGGTGCTCTCGGTGCTCAGGCGGTAATTGAGCTGGTCATTGACGGTTTCGGAATACGTTGCACCGAGGCGTTGGTTGTCGCCGCGTCGGCTGGCATAGGTACGCACGCTACGCGACTGGCCCAGGGGAATGCTGACGCTGACGTACATCGCGTTGTCGCTGCCGCCATAACCCTTGGACGAGCCGCTTAATGCGCTTTCCACGGTGGCAGACACAGTGGCATGTTTGAACGTTTTCCCCCAGGAGCCCACCAGGCGGTTGGTAGCGTCGCCATTGAAGGTACGGCTTGGCGAAACGGACAGGTTGAAGCTGCCCAGCCTGTTGTTGGACCAGCCCAGCGAGACACTGTATTGGCTCTGGTAGCGGTTGTTGTACCAATCGTCGCTGGCGCGCAATGTGGTGTCGGAAAGGTCGCGATAGCCAATGGTCTGCTGGGTCGCCGACACACTGCCCGACAGGCTCTCGGTGAAACGCGTGCTCAGGGTGACGCTGGCCTGGGTGCCTTTTACGCCTTCCTTGGCGGCGTTCGAGTACAGATTGCGTACACTCAGGCTGGTGTCCTTTGCCAGGCTTTTGTCCGCGCCCCATCCGGTGGATTGATAGTCGGTAGCAACCATCAGGCCGGTGGTAGCGTTCAGGTTTTCACTCAGGCTCCAGGTGCCGGTACCGGTAATGACCCAAGGTTGGTCTTCATCGCCAGCGCCCTGGTTGCGTATCTTGCCGGCAGAAAAGGTGTAACCCGGACGGGCCGTGACCGCGTTGCGAAACGAAGCCGCCGACACGACGAAATGCCGCTCTGCACCGGTGATGTCCCGCACAGTGACGTCCAGGTCGGAGTTGCTGTTGAGCAACGGGATATCGCTCAGGCTGAATGGCCCTTCCGGCACGATCGTGGTGTAGATCAGCGCGCCGACCTGGCGTACTTCTACCGTGGATTGTGCCTGGGCGATGCCTTCTACCAATGCGCCGGAACCTGCGGAACCCATCAGTGCGGTTTCGGGCAGGATCTGCACGCCGGTAATCGAGCCCCCAGAAAAAAGCGGGTTGTTGATATTGATCTGGCCGGCCTGTAGCACCGCCTTTTGCTCGGTGAACGTACGTTGTGCGTACGCGTACAAATGCTCGAAGCTCGCCTTGTCGTCATTCTTGGTATACATCTGGCGACTGCGCACGATCCAGTCACCCATGTTGAAGCCCAGATCGGTCGAACCCGACAGGTAGTCGCTAGCCTGCGCAGCAAATTCCGAGCGCATGGCCATGACGTCATAATTGAACAGCGCCGCAGTACCGCCACTGCTGAAGTCCGTAGCCTCGGGCGCATCGCCCAGCAAGGCGCCCTGCGGCACCAGCAGAAAAACTTCATCCTTGTTCGGGCGCAGGCTGACCTCGGTTTGCGGGTAGGCTGCCACGAAGTCATAACGTTTTTCGGCGGCGTCCTTCGGGCTCAGCACATACTGAGAACCCGGTACCTGCAAGCGCGCCTTGGCCAGCAATGCGTCGTCAAAGTACAGCGCTCCCTGGCTGTCGAACCGGGCTTCCATCCTGCCCAGATTGACCCCGTTAACCACCAGCGAAACCACGCGCCGGCCTTCGGTAAACCGGGCGGCCTCGCGAAAATAATCGGCCAGTTTGGGGTCGATACCGCGTTTTTTCAGGATTTCTATATCGAACCCTGCGAAGTCGTCGGAGGCTTGCTTCGATTCCATCGGCATGTCTGCCAGGGCTGCAATCGGCGCGAGCATCAGTGCGCTCCAGATCGCATACGTCAGGGGTGTAAATACCGGTTGGAAGGTGCGATGGTTTTGTTCAGGCACGAGTTTGCAGCGGCCACCCTTACGAGTGGCCTGAACAGGCTTTTTCATGGCATTGGACTGCTAGGTAGACAACAGGCAGGGCCAACACTGAATGTTGGCAGTTACGCAGGCTCAGCGGGCAGCGGTGGTACCGATAGGCGCTTCGTACTTATCGACAGAGAAGCCGTAGACCGTGCCAGGGCCGATGGTTACCGAACTTGGACGGGTAGCCCGAGGGTCCAGCGCCACCTTCAATGTCTCACCTGGCAGGACATAGGTGCGTGGCAGCAAGGCCATCTCGCCCGAGGGTTTGAGTTCCAGCTCCTGGGATAACCGCACGACGTAGGCGCTGTCGTTGATTACCATCAGTTTGCCGTCCTGGATATCCCATTTCAGCAACTTCCATGGCTCACGGTTACGCTCCAGCCCCTTGGGATGAATGATCAGCGGCAGGTTCTGACGCATGCTCACACCGACTGTCGCGTGGCCTTTGGTGTTGGGCTTTTGAGCGATGCCTTCAAAGATCACGCGCTTGAGACGCTGAGTCTTCGACGGCTCGCCACCTTGACGCAGGAAGCGCACCAGTTGGGTTTCGCCGGCCTCGACACGGGTGACGGGCGGGGTCAGCACTACCAGGGATTCGGGGTCCTCGGGAATGTTCTCGATGGTCGAATACAACAGCGCCGGGGTGCCGTCTGTGTTTTTGACGTTGATGCTGGTTTCACCTTCGGCCTCATACAAGATGACCACGGAGGTCTCAGGCTGCATACCGGTCGCGGAAACGAACGGCGCCGCCAGGGCCGCGGCCGAACCTGCCAACAGGGCATACAGGGTTTTTTTGAATTGGATAGTCATGTCGACACCTCTTTGAAATGCCGCCCATTGATGAGTTCAGAGGTGGCGTATCAGGAACATTCGTTGAGGTGAATTATGAAAGTCCGGGACCAAGCAAAATATCGGAATAGGATTAAAAGTGAGGTGCGCAGTGCGATGAATGCTCAAGCCTCTGCGAGCACTGGGCGGGGCTCGCGCCCGCCCGGTGCGCGGGTTTAAAGAATGCTCAGCGGGTATTCGACGATCAGGCGAAATTCCTCCAGGTCGGACTCGAAGCTGCTGGAGCGTACGGTGGCCTGGCGGATGCGCCATCGCGCAGGCTACTGCTGTCGGGCTGGCTCATGCTGTGCAGGCGTCCGCCCTGGACACTCAGGCCGTCGATGCTGG
>NZ_JBQENK010000037.1:4459-18291 GCF_052044735.1 Pseudomonas sp. 22526 | reverse complement strand
CCGCTGGCGGACCTTCGGTCCTATCGCAGCCTCGCAGGCTCGGCAGCGGCTACAGGGGCCGATGTGCCTTTGACTGATATGTTTCTCATAGTCACAGAATGTCGCAGCAATGCCGTTGCGACGCTCTTCCCCGCCCGCTATTCTTCGCCCCGTCGCTGCAATATCAGCGAACGGGCTTGGCGGCCCGAACCACGAAAGGCGCAACAGCGCCAAAACACAAATGCAGGCGCTTTTTTTGTGCCCGCATTTCTGTGTCATGGCGAATTGCGCAGGGACCCCTTCGGGGGTGCCGGTTCCTTTCGTGCCGGTCCGCCAACCTTGTGCAATTCGCCACCCTAATCTGCTTGGCGGCAGACGGTGGTGATCCCCTCAAACGAAAGGATTCGTCACCATGAAACACACCCTCAATCCGTCCCCTTCCTCCCTGCACACCCTCGGCGAAATAACCTTTGCCAATTGTGGCGAAGGCAAACGCCCGCTGCTGCGGGTCAACGCCGACGTCCCCCTGGCCGATGCCCTGGAACACGCCTCGTTGCTGCTACATCTGGCAAAACAGTTGACCCTGGACGCGGCCATGGAACCGCAGGCGGACCGCTATGCTTGGGCGGCACATTACCTGGGTGAGATGGGTAAAGCGGTGATGGATGATGTGCACACCGCGATGACAGCAGGCGTTGATCGGCACTGAGCAACACCTGCGGGACGGGTAGCCTCGATGACTGTCCGTCCATCGCCTTCCTCTCTCACTCCCTTGCTTAAGTCCCAGAGCGGGACTAGGATTCGAACCATGAGGATTATCGCCGTCAGTCATTTGAAGACGTTCTGGGAAAAGCACCCGGATGTCGAACAACCGCTTCTGGCCTGGATCGATGAAGCGCGCAATGCCAGCTGGTCCAACCCGGCGCAGATCAAGGACCAGTTTTGCAGCGCGAGCATTCTTAAAAGCCGTCGCGTGGTGTTCAACATCAAAGGCAATGACTACCGCTTGGTAGTGGCCGTGGCTTATCGCTTTGGCGCCCTCTACATCAAGTTCGTTGGCACTCACCAGCAGTACGATGCCATCGACGCCGACAGCGTTGAAATGGAGTAACGAGCATGCAGATTCGCCCCATTCACACCGACCAGGATTACCGCGCGGCACTCAAGCAGGTGTCGGTGCTGTTCGATAACGAGCCAGAGCCCGGCACCGCAGAGGGTGATTACTTCGACGTGATGATCACCCTGATCGAAGCCTACGAAGCCAAGCAGTTCCCGGTAGACCTGCCCAACCCGATCGATGCCATCAAGTTCCGCATGGAGCAATCGGGCCTGTCGGCCGCCGACCTGGCCCCGGCCATTGGCCGAACCAACCGGGTCTACGAAGTGCTCAACGGCAAACGCGCCCTGACCCTGCCAATGATCTGGAAGCTGCACCAACTGTTCGGCATCCCCGCCGAGAGCCTGATCAAGCCGGTGAAGTCGGTCTGAGTGGTTCTTGATTCAGGCCTTGCACCCTCGCCCTTAGCGGGGGTCATTCCTGATCGCGCATAAACTCCAGCCTTTGACGATTTCAGAGAGCACTATCACCCCCAACATCATCAGCGGGTTGTAGTTCGGAAAAAAATACGCGCCGATCAGAAGCACTGAAAAAGACGGCACGACAAACACCAAGCGCAAAGGGATCTGCGCAAGCCCCAGCCACTTGGCTTCTTTGCGCTGAAACAGAAACAGGAAAGCGCTGACGACTATCGATAGCTGCAAACCCCAATTGATCATCACCATAACCAAAGCAGCGGCTCCATGATCTTTGAGCACTTCAGTCGCCACGGCCAGGTCATCCCAGAACGGAACCTTGCCCAGCCGGGTGCTACTCGAGACGTACCACAACAAATAGAGCGCATCGAGCCCGCCCCAAAACTGCCAGATCCGGGTCCGGTTCAGCTTCCTGAAAAAAAACATTACCGCTCCTTACTTGGCACCGAGCCTTCTTCTCAGCAGCTCTGCCTTATAGATTTACCAATCTAATCTGGCTGTCATCCCGCGCCTATTTACCCTCCAGACTTCTCTGAAAGATTCTTGGATACTTGAAAAAATACCCTGGAACAGCCTTGAGCTTGCCCCTAGGTAAACCCCTAAAGTGCCGCTCGACCCTCACCACAAAAAGGACGTTTGCATGCTCACCATCGGTCAAATGGCCCGCTGCCATGGCCTCACCACCAAGACCTTGCGCCACTACGACAGCATCGGTCTGTTTACCCCGGCGCTAACCGGGCAAGACAACGGTTATCGCTATTACAAGCCGGAGCAGATCGGCACCTTGGGGCGCATTGTCTGGTTGCGGCAGTTGGGCATGGGGCTGGAGGAGATTCGCGGGCTGGCGGACAGCGGTGCGTTGCACAGTGTGTTGAGTCTGCGCCAGGCGTTGCAGGCCCATGCCGGTGAGCTGGAAACGCAGATCGCCCGCAGCCAGAACGTGCTCGGCCAGTTGCAGCGTTATCTGGCGCAGCCCGAACGCAGCCTACCGGCACCGCAGACACCGGTGCGGGTGACGCTGGCGGCGCAGCGCATCATCGGCGTGGCCTGGCAGCAGGATGATCAGGGGTCGATTGCCGAGCTGTGGCAGCGCTTCGAGCCACGGGAGCAGGAGATTCAGCGCCTGGCCGAGCCGGTCGGCACTTACGGTATTTGCCAGCCTTTGAGCGACGGCCAGTGGCGTTATGTCGCTGGGCTGCCGGTCAGCGCCGAGGCGCCCTTGGTGGAAGGCATGGTGGAACTGGAAATCCCCGCCCGCCAATACGCCCGGGTCGAGCATCGGGGCACGGTGCAGACCCTGCCGGAAACCTTCCGCGCCGCCTACAGCGAATGGCTGCCGGCCGCCGGGATGCGGGCCGATGAAGGGGTGGAATTCGAGTACACCGGGGAGCGTTTTTTCGGGCCGATGCACCCGGACAGCGTGGTCGAACTCTATATCCCGCTGAAAAACTGATGCCACGATCGGACGAGTTGTCGACCAGTTGACAGCTCTCTGTCAGCAAAAGGACTCATGATCCCGCTATGCTCTGTAGCTCATCCACAGCAACAGAGCGAAGGTCCGATGAGTTTCCAGGCGCCAGTGTTGAAGCAGATACCAGGCATCCGTCACGAGTTTTCTCGGATCGGGGCACCACTGCCTGCCAACCTGTTCTTCTGCTCCCAGGCCCACACCGGCGAGGTGGTCGAGGCCAGCACCACGCTGCCCAGCGGCATCATCCGCGGCGACGCGGTGTTCACCCGCACCGGCCGGCCTATAGCGGTGATCACCGCCGACTGCCTGCCGCTGCTGATCAGCAGTGAAGACGCCTCATGGGTCGCCGCGGTGCATGCCGGCTGGAAAGGCCTGCACGGCGGCATCATCGACAATGTGCTGCAACGCTTCGCCGCCAAGGGCATCGCCGCCCATCAGTTGCGCGTGGCGTTCGGCCCCTCGATCAAGCCTTGCTGCTACGAAGTCAGCCCGGATTTCATCGACACCCTGTCGGCCACCCAAGGCCACCTGTGGTCGCAGGAACAGGCACCCTGGAGCCAGGAGCGCCCCGCGCCACGGCTGCCTCCGGAGATTGCCCCGCCGCCACCGACCCGGCCGGATTCGCTGTGGTTCGACCTGAGCGGCTATGCCCTGAACCTGCTGCGCGTGGCGGGCATCAGCGATGAACAGATCGAACACTGCGAGCACTGCACCTACTGTTCCAGCCCGACCCTGGCCAGCTATCGCCGCCGCGGCCACCGGGGCGAAGAAAAGTCCTTTCAGTATTCCTGGATAGGGCGGGCCTGAAACCGCATCTTCAGATTTATCGCGATAGGTCTTGGGCGTCACACCGGGTTAATCTTGCGCGCCCTGTAGACCCACAAAGGAATGATCGTGTCTGACAAGCTCTATGCCCCGCCTCAAGCCGAACTGGCCACTGCCAGCGAAGTGCAGCGCCCTTTCTACGTAGTGTCCAAGACCAAGTTCATGACCCTGTTCATGCTGACCTTCGGCCTCTACCTGCTGTACTGGGCCTACAAGAACTGGCAGCAGTTCAAGCAGGCCAGCGGGCAGCCCATGTGGCCCATCGCCCGGGCAGTACTCATGCTGTTCTACACCCACGCGCTGTACCGCGAAGCCAATACCCTGATCAAGAAAAGCGGCCGCCGCCATGACTGGCTGCCGTGGGACCTGGCTTCGCAGTTCGTAGTGATACTGCTGATCAGCCACGGCATCGATGGCATGTCCAGAAGGAATCCCGACAGTTTGTCGCTGGATATCGCCAGCCTGGTGCTGTTGCCGATCCAGGCGCTGGTGACCTTCAAGGGTCAGCGCGGCCTCAACGCAGCCGCCGGTGACCCGCTGGGCGAAAGCAACGCCCGGTTCACCCCGATCAACTATGTGTTCATGGCCATCGGGGCAGCGCTGTGGAGCACGATGCTGTACTACATGGCCACGACTGTGAACTGAGCCCGGCGCCTCAAACGCTCACATACACCCACGCCTCGATCCCGGACTGCAGCACCACGCTTACGCGCTTGTAGTCCGCCACCTCGTAGCTGTCCGCCGCAGCCAGCTCCTGGGCGGTGATGCGCGGGATAGGCGCACTGGCCGCGCTGCCCGGGCGCAGGATCGGGTGATGGGTCTTGCCGCTGGTGGCCAGCACCTCGGGGTCGGTGATCTCCACCCAGGCCTGTTCATACCCCGGCAGCGCGTCCGCGCGCCCCTCCAGTTCACGACCGAAATTGGCCAGTTGCACAGCCTTGTCCTGCAAGGTGCCGTAGGAAAACAGGTACTGCGACGCTTCAGTGGTAACGCTCATTTTTCACTCCAGAATTCAGCGGCTGATTTTCAGTGCCTGGCGCGCCGCATGCCGCTCCAGCGCCAGTTCGATCAAGCGGCTGACCAGTTCGCTGTAGGTCATGCCCGCGGCCTGCCACAGCTTCGGGTACATGCTGATGCGGGTGAAACCGGGCAGCGAATTGATCTCGTTGATCAGCACTTCGCCACCCTGGGTCAGGAACACATCGACCCGCGCCAGCCCCGAACAACCCAGCACCTGGAACGCCTCGACGGCCAGGGCGCGAATGCGTTCGCTGACTTCCTCGCTGAGGTCCGCCGGCACCACCACCTGGGCCGCCTGGTCGTCGATGTATTTGCTGTCGTAGGAATAGAAGCCGCTGCCGACCACGATCTCTCCGCAACCGCTGGCGATCGGCTGATCGTTGCCCAGCACCGCGCATTCGATCTCGCGCCCACTGACCGCCGATTCCACCAGGACCTTTTCATCGAAGCTCAGCGCCAGCTCGATGGCGGCGTGGTATTGCGCCTCGCTGGTGACCTTGCTCACGCCCACGGACGAGCCCTGGTTCGCCGGTTTGACGAACATCGGCAGGCCCAGCTTGCCCTGCGCCTGGGCAAAGCCGGTGCGTGCCGCGGTGGCACGGTTCAGGGTGATAAAGGGCGTCACCGCCAGGCCGGCGTCGCGCAGCAGGCGCTTGCTGATGTCCTTGTCCATGCACACCGCCGAACCCAGCACGTCGGAGCCTACGAACGGCAGGTCGGCCATGCGCAGCAGGCCTTGCAGGCAGCCGTCTTCGCCGAGGGTGCCGTGGACGATGGGGAAAATCACATCGACGTGGCCCAGCAGTTCCTGGCTGGAGGTTTCCAGCAGTTGCTGGCTGGCCTTGCCCGGCACCACCGCCAGTTCGCGATTGGACTGGTTGAGGGCGATCAGCGCCGGGTTTTCCTGGTTGATCAGGAAGTTCGAGGTGTCGTTGAGGTGCCAGTGGCCGTTCTTGTCGATGCCGATCAGCACCGGCTCGAAGCGTTCGCGATCCAGCGCATCGACGATATTGCGCGCCGATTGTAGCGACACCTCATGTTCGGCCGAACGGCCACCAAAAATAATCCCGACCCGCAGCTTGCTCATGCTTTGTTCCCGTTAAAAAAGTGGTTCACCGGAGAGTCGGACCACTCAAGCCGGATGATGTCGCAAGTGGATCAGCGCCACCCGCTGATTCTGTTTGTTCCGGCGCTCTTCGATGGCGAATGGCACGAACCCCAGCTTCGGATACAGCAGCAGGCCCGCCACGTTGTCATTGAAACAGGACAGGGTCACCTGCGCGGCCTGGTGCTTGTCCCGGGCGATGCGCAGCATCTCGCCGATCAGCTGCCCGGCGACGCCCGCGCCGCGGGCCTCGGGATCGACGATGACGTTGCCGATGGTGCAGGTGCCCTGGGTTTCCCACTGATAGAAGTTGGCGAAACCCAGCACCTGGCCGTCCCGTTCGATCACCGTCGAATCAGAGCGTTGGGCAATGGAGTCGCGCAGTTGCTCATGGGTCAGCGGCCAGGTGGCCGCCGGAAAAAAGAAAAACAGCTCGCCGGGATTACGGGCAAAACCGCAGATCCGTGGAATATCCCGATCCTGCACGGGGCGAAAAGCGAAGCTCATGTCCTGTCTCCTGACCCTGAAAATCCATGTAATGCGCCCGGTCCCGGTCTCAGCGATTGGCCACCAGATGGGCGCCGAACAGCAGGTAGCAACTGCCGGCAAAGCGGTCCAGCCATTTGCGCGAACGAGCATAGACGGCAGCCATCCGATTGCTGGCGAAAAACAGCGCGACGCAGCAGTACCAGATGAACGACAGCGAGGCCATGGTCAGCACGGCCAGGGCCAGCAGCAACGGCGGCGGTGATGCCGGCATCGAGGTGGCAAAAATGGTGGCGACGAACAGCGCCGACTTGGGGTTGGTCATGTTGCCGAGAAAGCCCAGGCGATAGGCCGAGAACAGGCTACGGCCCGGTTCGCCAGGCAAGCCATTGCCAGCGCCGGTCGGCGCCGGCTTGCACCTGAACTGCTTCAGGCCGAGGTAGATCAGGTAGCAGCCGCCGGCGATCTTGAAGGCCAGGTACAAGGCCGGGGCCGCGCTGAACAGCGACTTGATCCCCAGGCCGCCGGCCAGCCCCCAGAGCACGGTGCCAGTGGCGACGCCCAGTGCGGCGGTCATGCCATGCCGACGCGAGCAACTGGCGGCCAATTGCGCCGTGGTAAAGAAATTCGGCCCCGGCGTGACCACGGCCACGGTCCAGAGCAATGCCAGCGACAGCAGCGGGCCGGCATACAGCAAATGTTCAAGCGCCATGACACAGACTGCCTTTATCGCGTGAAGGGAGGCTGACGCTACTCCACCTCAGGCTCATGGATCAACAGGTCGCCCGGCTGAAACTCCAGGTATTGGCAGATCGCGTCCAGGGTCGCGAGACTTGACCTTGCGCCGGTCCAGCATCACGTCCAGCGGAATGACCATAGACATAGGGGCCCCCCACCCTACCCCGAGACTATGCTGAAAGTAATGGAGGCCATTGGAGAACGCTCATGAACGGTTTCCTGGTGATTTTCTTCACCCAGCAAAATCGCCGCTACCACGGCAAGATGGTCGGTGACTGGCTCGTCGACCTGGCCAATGAACTGGGCCTGCGCGGCGCGACCATGGGCACCGCTATCGAAGGCTTCGGCCACACCGGTCGGTTGCACTCCGCGCACTTTTTCGAACTCGCCGACCAACCCATCGAGGTCCGCCTGGCGCTCACCGCAGAGGAATGCACTCGGCTGTTCGAACGCCTGGAGACCGAGGACATCGCCCTGTTCTACATCAAGACACCGATCGAGTTCGGCACCCTTGGCAAACAGGCCGAGAAAACGGGCGGATGACGCGCTGAAGACAGCTGCACCCTCCTGGGTTACCGTACTGGCCTGAGGTTGTTGTCGAGGACAGCTCCATGGGCAAGCCCGCCCCCCGTAAAGACTGGGTTCACCGCGCGCCTCCCGCCCGAGGGCTGGAGCGTATCGAGGCGTTTTTCGCCGGTCATGGCTACGACCTGCACCGTCACGACACCTACGCCATCGGCCGCACGCTGTCGGGGGTACAGAGCTTCCAGTACCGCGGCGGCTGGCGCCACAACCTGCCGGGCGGGACCATGGTCCTGCACCCGGATGAAGTCCACGACGGCGAAGCCGGCACCCAGGACGGTTTCCATTACCGCATGCTCTATATCGAGCCGGCGCTGATCCAGCAGATCCTCGGCGGCCAGCCGCTGCCCTTCATCAAGAACGGCCTGTCTACCGACCCACGCTTGTTCGCCGCCACCGACACCTTGCTGCGCGGTATGGAAAGCCCGCTGGACCCGCTGGAACAGGAAGACGCGCTGTTCGATCTGGCCCATGCACTGAATGCCGTTTCCGGAGTTTCCCGGCCGGCGCAGCGCTTTGACTATCAGGCCGCGGAACGCGCGCGGGAATATATGCACAGCGCCCTGGACCAGAGCATCAGCCTCGACGAACTGGCCACCCACAGCGGTCGCGACCGCTGGAGCCTGTCGCGGGACTTTCGCCTGTTGTTCGGCACCAGCCCCTATCGCTACCTGACCATGCGCCGCCTGGACCTGGTCAGGGCCCTGTTGCTGCAAGGCCAGTCGCTGGTCAGCGCGGCGCTGCTGGCCGGCTTCACCGACCAGAGCCACATGACCCGGCAGTTCAGCAAAACCTACGGCCTGCCGCCGGCCCGCTGGCTGAAAATGCACGGCCGCTGAACGCCGCCGGCACGCACAATCGTACAAGAACCGCAGCACCGCGCTGATTACCGTAGAGGCCCGATCACCTCTCTACGGAGCCGCACCATGAACCCAGCCAACACCGCGCCCATCACTTACCAGAGCCTGAATTTCGCCTACAAACTCGGCCTGTTCGACGACCACTGGCAAGCCCGTGTCATCGCCGAGATGAACGACTACCAGTTCAAACTGGTGAAGCTGCAAGGGGACTTCATCTGGCACGACCACCCGGACACCGACGAGACCTTTATCGTCCTCGAAGGTCAGTTGCGCATCGACTTTGCCGACGGCCAGGTGACGATCAACCAGGGCGAGATGTTTGTCGTGCCCAAGGGCGTGAAACACAAGCCGTACGCCGCACAGGAGGTCAAGTTGCTGCTGATCGAACCCAAGGGCGTGCGCAACACCGGCGAAGAAGGTGGCGAACGCACAGCGGCCAATGATGTGTGGATCTGAGCTCTCACGCTGACTCACCCTGTAGCCGCTGCCGAGCAACGCGAGGCTGCGATCGGCAGCGCAGCGGCCGTAAATACGGGCAATACATTCCTCAAGGCAAACCGCATGTGCAGGTTTGGCGAGGACTGCGTCCTCGTTCGCAGCCTCGCGTTGCTCGGCAGCGGCTACAACCTCAACCGCGTTCGGCCGCCGCCGCCAGGCCTTGGGCCGTCGGCACCCGCAAACGCAAGGCCAGCAGCGCCCCCAGCAGAGCGAGCAAGGCGCTGGCGCCCACCGCCTGCTCGATGCCAGCGGCCTGCGAACCACCCAACCCGGCGTTGGCCAGGGACACCAGCAGCGCCAGCCCCAGCGCCCCGCCGATCTGCTGGCTGGTGGAGGCAATGCCCGCCGCCACGCCCTGCTCACCTGGCGCGATGCCCTGCCCGGCCGAAACCCACATGGCGGTCCAGGTCATGCCCTGGCCGATGCTCAGCACCACGATGCCCGGCATCAGGCTCCAGAACCCTGCCCCGTCGGGCAGCGCCACATACACCCCGCCAATACCCAGCGCCCCCAAGAGCAGACCGCTGACCAGGGTCGCCCGCAGCCCGAAGCGCAACAACGAACGTTCGGCCAGCCAGATGCCCAGGGTGCACAGCAGCGTTGCCGGCAAAAACGCCACGCCGCTTTGCAGCACGCTGTAGCCGTAGACCTGCTGGAAGTACAACGCGAGGAAGTAGTACTGCACGCCAAAGCTGCTCATGAACAGGGCCGTGAGAAACATCGCCAGGCGCAACTCGCGGTGGGCCAGCAGGCGTAACGGCATCAGCGGGTCATGGCCACGCTGTTCGATCCAGACGAACACACCGAGCAGGAGCAGCGCCAGCGCCCCGCAACCCAGGGTCGCCGTTGCGCTCCAGCCCCATTCCGGCCCCTGGACAATGGTGAACACCAGCAACGTGCCGCCCACCGTCACGGTCAAGGCGCCGCCGAGGTCGAAACGCCGACCACGCTCACGCTCGCCATCGGCCGGAATCCAGCGCCGGGCCAGCAAGGCACAGGCGCCAGCCAGGGGTACGTTGACCAGAAACACCGCTTCCCAACCCCACCATTGGGTCAGCACGCCCCCCAGCAGCGCGCCCAGGGCCAGTCCCGCCGCCGAGGCCGCGCTCCACACCGCGAACGCCCGGTTGCGCGCCGGTCCTTCGGCGTAATGGCTGTTGATCAGCGCCAGTGTCGCCGGGAACAACATGGCCCCGCCGACACCCTGCACCGCCCGCGCCAGCACCAGCAGCAACGCGCTGCCACCCAGGCCGCCGGCCAGCGAAGCCAGGGCGTACAGGCTTTGCCCGACGATGTAGAAACGGCGCTTGCCCAACAGGTCGGCCGCCCGGCCGCCCAGCAGCAGAAAGCCGCCGAAAGCCACGCTGTAGGCACTGACCACCCATTGCAGCTGTTGCGCGGAAAAACCCAGGTGGCTGCCAATCTCCGGCAAGGCGACGAAGACGATGGTCGCGTCCAGGGCGATGATCAGCTGCGCGCAGGCCAGCAGGAGCAGCATCCAGCCTGAGGGCCTGGCTGAAGAGGTGGCGGGCATCGCGTCGAGTCCTTGTGTGAAAAGTAAGGGGGGTGAATCAAGGACCCTCAGTTTCTTTGATGCCGATTAGATGATAAATACCGTCATTGCTCTTTCAGTGATGACTTTAATCATGGATCTGAACGCCGTTCGTTTGCTGGTCCGGGTCGCCGAGACCCGCAGCTTCACCCGTGCCGCCGGCGATCTGCGGCTGACCCAGTCCGGCCTGTCGCGGGCCATTTCGCGCCTGGAGCAACAACTGGGCGTGCGCCTGCTGCAACGTAACACTCGCAGCGTCAGCCTGACCCCGGACGGCAAGCTGCTGGTGGAGCGCGCCGCGCCACTGCTGGCCGAACTGGCGCAGGCCGAAAGCCTGCTGCTGGACCGCCGCGACTCGCCCACCGGGCTGCTGAAGATCAGCACGCCGTCGCTGTTCGGGCGCAAGGTGGTGATGCCGCTGATCGGCCGCCTGACCGAGCAATACCCGGACCTGAGCATCGAGGCGGTGATGACCGATCGCCTGGTGGACATCGTCGACGAAGGCTTCGACGCCATCCTGCGCACCGGCGAGATCCAGGACCAGCGCCTGATCGCCCGGCCCCTGGCGCCGCTGCGCTGGGTCACCGTGGCGTCACCGGCCTACCTGGCGCGCCATGGCACGCCGCAAACCGTGGAAGAACTGCAACGGCACAACTGCCTGACCGTGCGCAACCTGCGCAGCGGACGCCTGGTGGACTGGCAGTTCATGCTCGACGGCAAGGTGCGCGATGTCAGCGTGCCCAGCCGGCTGATCTTCGATATCGGCGACGCGCTGGTGGACGGTGTGCTGGGTGGTTTCGGCATCGCTCAACTGATGAACTTCGCCGTCGAGGACGCCCTCGCCGACGGCCGCCTGGTGCCGATCCTGCAAGCCTTCTCCGGGCGCAGCCGGGCGCTGTCGCTGGTCTACCCGCCGTCGCGCCAGTATTCGCCCAAACTCAAAGTCTTCGCCGACGCCCTGAACACCGTCAGCTGGTAATCCGCCTGTCGCCGCCTGTAGCCGCTGCCGAGCACCGCGAGGCTGCGATCGACTACGCAGCAGGCGCCGCCCTTGAGCCCGCAAGAGGTCCTGCGGACCTATCGCAGCCTGCGGCAGCGGCTACATCGACCGCGTGCCCCGTGTAGCCGCTGCCGAGCACCGCGAGGCTGCGATCGACTGCGCAGCAGGCGCCGCTCTTGAGCCCGCAAGAGGTCCTGCGGACCTATCGCAGCCTGCGGCAGCGGCTACATCGACCGCGTGCCCCGTGTAGCCGCTGCCGAGCACCGCGAGGCTGCGATCGACTGCGCAGCAGGCGTCGTTCTTGAGTCCGCAAGAGGTCCTGCGGACCTATCGCAGCCTGCGGCAGCGGCTACATCGATCGCGTGCCCCATGTAGCCGCTGCCGAGCACCGCGAGGCTGCGATCGACTGCGCAGCAGGCGCCGCTCTTGAGTCCGCAAGAGGTCCTGCGGACCTATCGCAGCCTCGCTTCGCTCGGCAGCGGCTACAGGGCTACGGGGGTTACGACATTCCTTGGGGGGATGGCAGGGTCTTGCCGTCCAGCGGGTCGCCAATTGTCAGGAAATGCCCGCCCGCCACATGGTGCAAGGTGCGCAAGGCATCGTGCCCGGCGAAATGCCAACGGCCGTCGCTGAACACCCGGTCGTCGGCCTGGGCGGCGATGACTTCGGCGAGGAACAGGTCGTAGCGTTCATGATTGTCCGGCTCCGGCAGCAGCCGGCATTCCAGCCAGGCCACGCAGCCATCGAGCAACGGCGCGTCGATCAGCTCGCCGGCGAAGGTCGGCAGGCCATACAGCTCGAACTTGTCGCGGCCCTGGTCGCGGGTCAGCTCCAGGCCCGAGGTGGAACCCAGGGTCTGCACGATATCGACCTGGGCGGCGCACGGCACGTTGAGCACGAAGGTGCCGGAGGCTTCCAGCAGTTGGCGGGTCCAGGTGGATTTGTCGAGCACCACGGCGATTTTCGGCGGTTCGAAATCCAGGGGCATGGCCCAGGCCGCGGCCATGATGTTGCGCTGGCCGCCATGGGCGGCGCTGACCAGCACGGTCGGCCCATGGTTGAGCAGACGGTAGGCCTTGGTCAGGGGCACCTGACGACGGTGGGATGCGCTCATGGGTAAGGCTCCGGGAAAAAAGAATCGATTGTAGCGATATCCCGGTTCTGCGCAGCAGCCGGGATTGGGCATTTTTCCTGGACAATCCATCCAGATTGACCGGGCTTATCCCTGACTAACGGCTGCTTAGACTGAGCCTTCACCTCACAGGCTGAAGGAGCTTTTCCATGGCAGACCATTCCTTGAACCACTCTCTGAAAAACAAAGTCGCACTGATCGCCGGTGGCGCGAAGAACCTGGGCGGCCTGATCGCCCGGGACCTGGCCGCCCATGGCGTGCAGGCCATCGCCGTGCATTACAACAGCAGCGCCAGCAAGGCCGACGCCGAGCAGACCGTGGCGGCGATCAAGAACCTGGGCGTCGACGCCCAGGCCTGGCAGGCCGACCTGACCACCGCCGCGGCCGTGGAGAAACTCTTCAGCGACGCCAAGGCCCGTTTCGGCAAGATCGACATCGCCATCAACACCGTGGGCAAGGTCCTGAAAAAACCCATAGTCGAGATCAGCGAAGCCGAGTACGACGACATGTTCGCAGTCAACTCCAAGAGCGCGTTCTTCTTTATCAAGGAAGCCGGCAAACACCTGGAAGACCACGGCAAGCTGGTGACGCTGGTGACCTCGCTGCTCGGCGCCTACACGCCCTTCTATGCCGCCTACGGCGGGGCCAAGGCACCGGTGGAACACTTCACCCGCGCCGCCTCCAAGGAGTTCGGCGCCCGCGGCATCTCGGTGACCGCCGTGGGCCCGGGACCGATGGACACACCGTTCTTCTACCCGGCCGAAGGCGCGGACGCCGTGGCTTACCACAAGACCGCCGCGGCGCTGTCCGGCTTCAGCAAGACCGGCCTGACCGACATCGGGGACGTGGTGCCCTTCATCCGTCACCTGGTCACCGACGGCTGGTGGATCACCGGCCAGACCCTGCTGATCAACGGCGGCTACACCACCAAGTGAGGCCCACCCTTCTGATCGACGGTTGTCATCACCACGGGTAATCCGCCAGAGGGCGAGGTAGATTGGCGTTTGGAAGAAATCGCCATCAGGTGCGACACGACTCCGTAGGAGCGAGG
>NZ_JBQENK010000037.1:0-4436 GCF_052044735.1 Pseudomonas sp. 22526 | reverse complement strand
CCTCGCTCCTACAGAAAATGCGCACCACAAGCTTCGGAAGCACCCCCCTCCATGGATAAACTCGAGCAGTACCGTGTGTTCATCCAGGTGGCCGACATGGGCAGTTTCATCAAGGCCGCGCATGCCCTTGAACTGCCCCGGGCCACCGTGTCGGCAGCGGTACAGCAACTGGAAACCGCCCTGGCCACGCGCCTGTTGCACCGCACCACGCGCCAGGTGCAACTGACCGCCGACGGCGCGGTCCTGCTGGAGCGCGCGCGCCTGTTGCTGAGCGATGCGGTGGAGCTCGAGCAGCTGTTTCACACCCGTCTGCTGGACGTCTGCGGCCGGCTCAATGTCGACGTGCCCAGCCGGATCGCCCGGCGCCTGATCGCCCCCGCCCTGCCCGAACTTTTCGCCAGCTACCCCAGCCTGAAACTGGCCCTGGGCTCCACCGACCGCTCCATCGATCTGGTGCAGGAAGGCGTGGATTGCGCGATCCGCGTCGGCACCCTGCGCGACAGCAGCCTGATCGTCCGGCGCCTGGGCAACCTGGCCCTGATCAATTGCGCCAGCCCCGGCTACCTGGCCCGGCACGGCCAGCCACAGACGCCGGGCGACCTGGCCGACGGTCACTGGATGGTCGGCTACGGCTCCCCCAGCACGGGCCGAGAACAACCCTGGGAATACCTGGCCGAAGGTCACGAGCTGGAACTGAACCTGCCCAGCCGGGTGATCGTCAACAACGCCGAAAACTACATCGCCTGCTGCCGGGCCGGGCTGGGCCTGATCCAGATTCCGCGCTTCGACGTGCAGTACCTGCTCGACAGCGGCGAGCTGGTGGAAGTCCTGCCCGAATTTCGCCCCGCGTCCATGGCGATCTCCGCGCTCTACCCCAATCGCAACCATCGCTCGCGTCGGTTGAACGCCTTTATCGAATGGTTCGAAACCCTGGTCGCGCCCCATCTCGAAAACGGCAGGTAGGGCTGACGCTGGGTCAGGGCCGGACTCAGTTCGACAATTGGTTGGCGAACTGGCCGACGGCGCTCACCACCTTCTGCGCACCGTCCTGGATCTCGACGATCACCGTGCCGGCTTCGGCGGCCAGGGCCAGGCCCTGCTCGGCCTGCGCCTTGCCATCGGTCATCAGCGCCACGGCCTCGCGCGCCATGTCCTGGTTCTGCCGCACCACGCCGACGATTTCGTCGGTAGCCTTGCTGGTACGCGAGGCCAGTTGCCGGACTTCGTCGGCCACCACGGCAAAGCCGCGCCCCTGCTCGCCAGCTCGAGCCGCTTCGATGGCCGCGTTGAGCGCCAGCAGGTTGGTCTGTTCGGCGATGCCGCTGATGGTCTTGACGATGGTGCCGATCACCAGCGACTGCTCGTTCAGCGCCTCGATGCCTTCACCGGCCTGCTGCATGTGCTTAGCCAGGTCGCGCATCACGTTCACCGCCTCGGTCACCACGGTGGTGCCGCGCTGGGCGCTGTTGTCGGTTTGCAGCGAGGTGCTGTAGGCGATGTTCGCCGCCTCGGCGACTGCCTGCTCCTGGTTCACCTGGTCGGTGATCACGGTGGCGAACTTCACCACCTTGTACAGCCGGTTGTTGGCATCGACCACCGGGTTGTAGGAAGCCTCGAGCCAGACCACGCGGCCGTAACTGTCGATGCGCTTGAACCGCCCGGCGACGAACTCGCCGGCGTTCAGGCGCTTCCAGAACGCCTGGTACTCCGCGCTGTTGTATTCCTCGGGTTCGCAGAAGGTGCGGTGATGCTTGCCCTGGATTTGCGCCAGGCTGTAGCCCATGCCGTGGAGGAAACGCTCGTTGGCCGTCAGCACGTTGCCGTTGAGGTCGAACTCGATCACCGCCGTGGAGCGGACCAGCGCGCCGATCAGGTTCTCGTGCTCGCGAGAGGCTTCGATGGTGCGGGTCAGGTCGCTGGAGTAGATCGAGAACTGCTTGATCCGCCCCTGGGAGTCGCGGACTGGCTGGGAGATCGAACGCAGCCAGGCTTCCTGGCCGTTGCCGCGCAGCAGGCGTACCGCGCCGGCAAAGTGCTCGCCACGGGTCAGCGTCGCCTTGAAACGGTGGTGGAACTCATCGGTCTTGACGTGGGCCGGAACCATGTCCTCGATGTGACGGCCGACCAGTTCATTGCCCCTGTAGAGCATTTCCTGGTTGAAGTTGTCGTTGGCCGACAGAATGCGTCCATCGGGACCGAGAATCAGCACCAGCATTTCGCTGTCGAGACTGTCCTTCACTTGCTGCAGGCTCGAGAGTTCTTCGCGTAGAGCCAATAGCTCTTGCTTCAGGCTTTTGTTGAACATGGGATGCACCGATGGGCAGTAATAGTGGGCAGCATTGTCTCTAGCCATCGGCGCTAGAGTATTTTTCTGAAGAGCCCGTAAGACATATCCGACTAAAAAACTTTGAAACGGCTCAGGCCCTGGCCCTGCGGGGCTATAGCCCATGCTCCGGAGCCCGGAAGAGGGGCTATAGTCCTGCTCTGGAAAATCAACGGCAATCGACGGAGTGCAATCTATGGAGGCTTCACGCAAGGCCCTGTTCGATCAGGTGGCGGCCCGTCTGGGACAGTCTTTCGACGGTGAAATGCGCATCGGCGGCAACTACGTGCCCGCGGTGCAGAACGGTGACGAGGTGTACGTCAGCGGGCAGATCCCGCGCATCGACAACAGCGTAAAGGTGGTCGGCCGGGTCGGTGGCGATGTGTCGCTGGAGGACGGCCGATATGCCGCGCGTATTTGCACAATGCGTGCCCTGGCGATCCTCGCTCAGTTGCTGGGCGATCTGCAGCGGGTGAAAAAAGTCCTGCGGCTCAACGTCTATGTGCAAAGCGCCGCCGACTTCACCCAGCAGAGTGAAGTCGCCGATGCGGCCTCCGAAGTGCTCTATTCGATCTTTGCCGAGGCCGGGGTGCACACCCGCACGTCCCTCGGGGTCTATCAGCTGCCAAAGAATGCCGCGGTGGAAATCGACATGATCGTCGCCCTCGAACCGCTTCCCCCGCCTCATGAGGACGCCGAGGATTAGGGTCTGTACGAAAAGTCGGCGAGCGAAGGTCAGGCAAGGCAAAAACAGGCGAGGAAGCGGAGTGTAGGGGCCTACATGAGCATTCCGAGCCTGTTTTTAACGCAGCATGACCGAGCGCAGCCACTTTTCGTACAGACCCTAGCTGCCATTGGTGCGGCACTGGCCCATTACCTGATACTCCACGGTCTTGAGCTGTCCGGCCGAATCCTCATAAGTCATGCGTGACGGCACCGGGTTGCAGGCCTTGGCCAGCGGCGTCACGCTGACCACCTTTTGCACGTCCAGGGGCATGCCGTAGCGATAGTTTTCCACCACAGGCGCCTCCTTGCCCTGCTTCGCCGCATAGGCCGCCATGGCCCGCTCGTTCGCCTGCATGGCGCGGTCGAAGGTGCGGTCGCCGCCGCCTTCGGCCATGGCCAGGGACGAAATGGAAAGTACCAGCGCGGCCATACTCAATTTAAATAACTTCATGACTGTTTCCTCGTTTTGGTTAGTTGCAACGAGGATAACCAGTGGCCCCTGTCAGGAAGATCACGCGCACATTACTTATTTGCAATAAAACCAGAACCTTCTCTTGTCATTGAGCAAGCCCCTTATAAAACAAGGATTTTATCTGCCGCCA
The DNA here is from genome assembly GCF_052044735.1 of Pseudomonas sp. 22526. NCBI lineage: Bacteria > Pseudomonadati > Pseudomonadota > Gammaproteobacteria > Pseudomonadales > Pseudomonadaceae > Pseudomonas > Pseudomonas sp. 22526. The sequence continues at coordinate 785 of NZ_JBQENK010000037.1, read as the reverse complement.
AAGACAACTTACAGCTTCTATCCTTGCGGAATTGTAATAACCGGGTCACCTCCGCGTTATCTGTTGTTTGCAACTATCGGCCTTGACTCCAGCCGTTAACCAGACGGTTCGCGAGTACAACTAACAAGAACGCCCCAGGCGACATAACAGCTGATAGCTGCCCATATCCAGGAGCAAACAACATGCGTACTCAAACCCGCTGGTCCCTGTCCGTGTTTTCCGCGGTACTGGGGCTCAGCCCATTGGCCGTGAACGCTGCGCAAGAAAAGCCCGAAGGTTTTATCGAAGGCAGCAGCCTCAACGTGCTGGCCCGCAACTACTACTTCAATCGCGACGATCGCAAGGGCCAGTCCAGCCCCACCGGTAACGGTTATTCCGAAGCCTGGGCCCAGGGGCTGATCGGCAAGTTCGAATCCGGCTTCACCCAGGGCACCGTCGGTTTCGGTCTCGATGCCTTTGCCATGTATGGCTTCAAGCTCGACTCCGGCGCCGGCCGCAGCGGCGGCAAGGGATCGTTCGGCATGCTGCCGGTGGACAGCGACAACCACCCGGCCGACAACTACAGCAAGATCGGCGGCGCGGCGAAAATGCGCCTGCTCGATACGGTGATCAAGGTCGGCGACGTCTTCCCGAAAACCCCGGTGGTGCACTACGGCGACTCGCGCCTGCTGCCGGAGAGCTTTCGCGGGGCCACCTTCGAAAACACCAGCATCGACGGCCTGAGTGTCCAGGGCGGACGCCTGCACAGCATGAGCCAGCCCGACAGCAGTAGCCTGCGCGATGGC
>NZ_JBQENK010000036.1:0-20242 GCF_052044735.1 Pseudomonas sp. 22526 | reverse complement strand
GCGGTGTCCAGTTACTCCGCGTAGCTTCTTTCGCGAGCAAGCTTCGCTCCTACGGGGCGTGGTGGGTCAGGTTTTCGGGGCGAGGGCACTGGTGATCTGCCGGATGTTGCTCTCCAGCTCCACCAGCGGGTCGGCGCTGTCGGTTTGCAGCACCAGCAACTGGCTGCCGGCGGCGCTGATGGCGGCCTTGAGCGCATCGGACGGCTGGCGGTGATGCAGGACGATGGCCACGTCGTTGTCCTTGAGTCGGGCTTGCAGTTGCTGCAGGGCTTCGGCTGTCCATTCGTTGTCGGCGCGGGCGTCGACCTCCAGCAGTTCCAGGTTGAGCCCGCTGACCAGGTAACCGAAGTGGTCGCTGAGGCTGAGCACGCTGAGGTTGTCGGCGTTGGCCAGTTGCCCCTCGGTATCGGCGCTGAGCTTGAGCAGGCGTTGCTTGAGGCTGGCCAGGTTGGCGTCGATCTTCGGCTTGGCGGCGGGGGCCAGGCGCACCAGGTCGGCGGCCAGCACATCGGCCATGCGCCCGAGGTTGTTGCTCGACAGCCACGGCTGGCTGTTCAGGCCATCGCTCTTGCCGGGTTGCAGGGCGACGCCGGGCAGGGCGCCGTCCACCGGGCGCGCGGCATCGACTTCGACGATGCGGATGTTGCTGCGCCGCGCATTGGGGTACAGCGGGTCGTCCGGCCAGATCGAGCGCAGGCCGATCACCGCATCGGCGTCGAGGGCGAGCTTGTGCAGCGCCGGGGCGCCGCGGCCGGTGAAGTAGGCGGTCTGGCGCGAGCCCGGCAGGTTGTCGGGGGCGGCGCGTTCGAGTTGCACATCGGTGCCTTGCAGCAGGAGCTGGCCGAGGCCGAAGGTCACCGGTAGCGAGGCCAGCACGGTCAGCGGCTTGGGTGAGATGGCGCTGTGCAGCGCCGTGGTGCCCAGGCTCTGGTTGGCGGTGACGCGCATGGGTTCGAAACGATCCGGCTGGGCCAGGGCCGGAGCGCTGCCCAGCCCACCGAGGGCCAGGACCAGGGCGATGGTCAAGGGTGGTGTCAGGTGACGTAATGAACTGTGCATTTATCCGATATTCCCTTTGAGGCTGGGGACAATGCCGCGGGCAATGGCGGCCAGGGCGAAGGCGACACCGGCCACCAGGATGATCGCGGCGCCGGAGGGGACGGGCAGGTCGAAGAGGATCGGCAGCAGGATGCCGCACAGGGTGCTGACCGTGGCGATCAGCACCGAGATCCAGAAAAAGCCCTTGAGCGACTGGCTCAACAGGCGCGCGGCCGCCGCCGGGATCACCAGCAGCGCGCCCACCAGGATCGCGCCTATGACTTTCACCGCGGCCACGGTGATCAGGGTCACCAGGATCACGAACAGGTAGTCCAGGGTCTTCACCGCGACGCCGCGCACCGCCGCCAGTTGCGGGTTGAAGCTGGCCAGCATGATGCGGTTGTACAGCGGCAGGCTCAGGCCCATCACCAAAGCGCCGACGATCAGCAGCACCAGCAGGTCGTTGCCGTTGACCGTGAGCACCGAGCCGAACAGCACGTTCTCCAGGATGTGCACGTTGATCTTGCCGGCGAGGATCAGCAGCAGGCTGGCGCCCAGGGCCAGGGACACCGACAGGAACACGCCGATCAGGGTGTCCGGCGCCAGGCCGGTGCGGTTGCGCAGGTAGTTGAGCAGGATGCCGAACAGCAGGCAGTAGCCGAACAGGCTGCCGTACGGGCCGGTGTAGGGTTCACCGAGCAGAATGCCGATGGCCACGCCGGTCAGGGCGGCGTGGCCCACCGCTTCGGAGAAGAAGGCGAAGCGCTTGACCACCACCAAAGTGCCCAGGCCGCCCAGCACCGGGCCGATCAGCAATCCGGCGAGCAGGGCGTTGACCACAAAACCATAGGCCAGGGCTTCCGGCAGGTAACCGGAGGAGGCCCAGCCCTGGATCATCAGACGAAAGGCTTCATAACTCATCAGGCAACACTCCCGCTGACGACGTCCGCGCTGCGCGGGTGGGTGGAAAACAGCGTCAGCAGGCGCTCCGGAGTCAGCGCCTGTTGTGGCTGGGCGTCGAACAGCACCCGGCGATGCAGGCCGGTGACCCGGTCCGCCAGGCGACCGACCGCTTCCAGATCGTGTTCGATCCACAGCAGGGTGATCCCGGCCTGGCGCCAGTCGCCGAGCAGGCGCTCGAAAACCTGGATGCCGGCTTCGTCGAGGGCCGACATCGGTTCGTCCAACACCAGCAGTTGCGGCGCCGGGATCAGCCCCTGGGCCAGCAGCACCCGCTGGCGTTCGCCGCCGGACAGGGCGCCCATGCGCCGCTTGCGTTTGTCCTGCATGCCGACCCGCTCCAGGGCCTCGCCTATGGCCGCGGCGTAATGCCGGCTGAGGCCGAGGAAGGCCGGGCGGCGCTGGCACATGGCGGCCATGAAGTCGTCGACGGTCATTGGCAGGCCGCGGTCGAATTCCGGGGCTTGCGGCACATAGCCGATCACCCCCGGTTCGCCCGGCCATTGCAGGCTCAACTGGCCCTGGTGGGGCATCTGCCCGAGCAGGGTCTTGATCAGCGAGCTCTTGCCGCCGCCGTTGGGACCGACCAGGGCATGCAGGGTGCCGGGCTGCACCTTGAAGCTGACGTTGTCGAGGATGGTGGTGCGGCCCAGGGTCAGGCCGACCTGGTCGAACTCGATGGACGGGCCGCGGGCCAGGCTGTGCAGGGCGGTCATGCGCCGGCCTCCTGGATCGCCCGGACCACGGTGTCGAGGTTGCCGGCCATTTCCTTCTCGTACTTCTCGGCGCTGTAGTCGCCATAGGAAATGTGCGACAGCGGGTAGAGCTTGACCCCGGACTCGCGCTGGATGGTGTCGACGTAGGTGGACGGGAAGTCCATCTCGGAGAAGATCACCTTGACGTCCAGTTCACGCAGTTGGTCGATGGTCTTTTTCAGCTGGCTCGGGCTGGGCTCGATGCCGTGGGCCGGCTCGACCACGGCGGTGACTTCCAGGCCGAATTCGCGCAGCAGGTAATCGTAGGCGGCGTGCACCGTGGCCACCCGCAGGTCGGCGTTGGGCGCCTTGGTCAGCTTGGCCAGGGCGTCGGCGCGCATCTGCCGCAGGCGCTTGCCGTAGGCGCGGGCGTTCTGGGTGTAGGCCTTGGCATTGGCCGGGTCCATCTTGCCCAGCTCGCGGGCGATGTTGTTGACCTGGGCGATGGAGGCGCTGATGGACAGGAAGGTGTGCGGGTTGACCACCTTGCCGGCGCCGCGCGCGGCGATGCCGGTGGCGGCCAGCAGCGGCACGTTCTGGTTGGCCTCGATCACCGGGATGTCCGGGCGCTCGCTGGCCTCGATCATGCGGTCGGCGAAGTCGTCGTGGCCGACGCCGTTGAGCACGATCACATCCAGGGTGCCGATGCGCTTGATGTCTTCGGCGCGCGGCTCATAGGCGTGGGGGTTGAAGCCGGCGGGAATCAGCGGCACGACCTCGGCCTTGTCGCCGACGATGTTGGCCACGTAGCTGTAGTAGGGGTGCAGGGTGATGCCGATACGCAGGCGCTTGGCCTGGTCGGCCGTGGCGAGAGGGCTGAGCAACAGGGCGAACAGGCTGACCAGCAGCACCCGCAGGAACGGGCGGCGTTGAGATGAAATAGGCATGGGCTAGCGGTCTTCTCTCGGGTGAATGCGTGGGTTCAGTGGCGATGCTGGCGGGTCACTCCGGCATCGAATTGCGCGACCACCTGCTGCCAGCCGGCACCGGCCAGGGCGGCGTCGCTGAGGTCGTCGGGGGCGGCGAGGGACGGGCCGCGGTTGAGCCAGATGTCCGGGGCGGCGGTCGGGTCGGTGGCGATGCGCATCAGCAACGAACCGGCCACTGCATTGTCTTGGCTGAGGCCGACATAGGCCTGCTGGCGCAACTGCCAGACATGCCCGCCACGGCTCACCGAGCTGGCGTCCTGGGCAAAGGGCGCGAAGCCTTCCTCGGCCAGTTGCTCGGGCGTCGGCAGGGCCTGGGCTTCTTCGCGCAGCAGGCGGATTTCGTCGAGGGTCACCCGCAGGTCGGCGTACAGGCCTTGTTCGCCGGCGGTGAGGTCGCGGCGGGCGTCCAGTTGATGGCTGTCGACGCTCGCCACTTCGCGGGTTTCGCCGCGCCAGAGCACTACGGTGCCGGCCACACTGAGGATCAGCAGGCACAGCAGCAGGACATAGAGGGTTTCATGGCCGGCGCCGGCCGGGCGCACGACTTGGCTGGTGGAGGTGTTCATGGGGCCTCGATGTCGGCTTGGTCGATCTCGACCACGTGGCCGGGGCCGGCGTCGAACAGCACATAGAACTCGGCGTCGGGTTTCTTGAAGGTCAGGGTGGAGTCGGCGCCCAGCTTGCCGGGCACCAGGATGGTTTCGTCGTAGCCGATCACGTCCAGGGTCACCCCCGGGGCGCCGCTGCCATCGGAGAAGCCGCCGGTGCAGCGGATCTGCTCGCCGTCGATCTGCTTGCACTCGCACATCGGGTTGTGGGCCAGGGCGCTGCCGCTGAACACAGCGCTGGCAAGCAGGAGCGCGCCGGCACCGAGCTGGCGCAGGCGGGCGGTGGGTACAGCAATCATGGTTTGCCTCCTTGTTTGTTCAGCCAGGCGAGGGTGGCCGGGGAGGCCTGGCCCAGGGGAATGGCCGCCTGATGCATGCTGCCGTCCCAGCCTTCCATGGTGATCCACAGCTCGGCGTCGGCCTTGGTCTTTTCCGGAACGGGCAGGCTGGCCCCCATGCGGTAGGGGGTGCCGAAGAAGATCACCCCGGCGGCGCGCAGGCTGCGGGGTTTGCCGATGCGCAGGTAGGTGGCCTTGACCTGGTCGATGCAGGCGTCGCACAGGGCGGCATTGAAGCCCTTCATATAGCCGGCCGGCCCCTGGAGTTGCGGCGCTTCGTTACGCAGTTCGGCCAGGCGCAGGCTCCAGGGGCCGACCTGCACCTCGCCCACCTCGCGTTCGCCCAGGCCGCTGTCGCCACGGGCCAGCGCCGCGTCGGCGAAGTACTTGGGCATGAAGCCGAGGGGGATCAGCAACAGCAGGATGTTCAGGTGGAAACGCCATTTCAGCCAGAACTGGCGCAGGGGCGAAACCGGCATTGGGTTGTCTGTCTTGCTCACAGGTTGCCCTCCGGCGTGTCGCTGTGCAGGGCCGCAACCGGGCGCTGGGCGAGGGCGGGGCGCGGTGCCTTGTTACTGCGTTTGAGAGCCGCGGCGGTGGCCAGGGCGGTGCGTTTGGTCCAGATCAGCAGGCCGCTGAGCACCATCATGCTCAGCAGCAGGCCGAAGAAGCACCAGATCAGCTTGATCCAGATGCCGCCGAAATCACCGGTGTGCAGCGGACGCATGGATTCGGTGACGAACTCCAGGGTCGAGCGATCGGACAGCAGGTGAGTGGTATCGATGGAGCCGGTGTACGGGTTGAGGTTGGCGGTCTGGTACATCAGCGGGTACCAGCCGCGGCCGCCGATGAACAGGTGGCTGTAGGCATTGCTCGGCAGCATGACGAAGCCGACGTCGAAACCCGGGATCTTCTGGGTGGTGAGGCGGATGGCTTCATCGACGCCGATCATCGGCGCCGGGCTGCCGTCGGCCGAGGTCGGCACGCTTTCGCGGGCGATCACCGGGACGATGGGTTCGCTGGAAATGGTGATCTGGTTGTCGCCGAGAATCGCCTGGATCAGGAACCAGGTGCCGGTGATGGAGATCACCGCGATGAACCAGATCGACCAGATGCCGCTCAGGCGATGGAAGTCGCCCCAGAAGATCCGCGCGCCATGGCGCAGGCGCAGGGTCGGCTTGAGAAAGCCCTTCCAGAACTTCTTGTAGACCACCAGGCCGGTGACCAGCGACGCCAGCATCGGCAGGCCGAGCAGCGATACCAGGTACCAGCCCCAGCTGTAGCCATTGGTGAAAGGCACCAGCCACCAGCCATGCAGGGCACGGGTGAAGGCCTGGAAGTTGAACTGCGGGCTGATGCCCTGGATCACGCCGGTGTACGGGTTGACGTAGACCTCGACAGAACGGCCATCGGGGTAGCTGACACCCACGGTCAGGGCGAAATGGGCTTCGTCGGGGGTACTGATGCTTTCGACCAGGGTCTGCGGTTCGGCCTGCTTGATGGCCTTGACGATCTGGTCGTAGCTCAGCAGTTGGGCATCGTCGGAAGGTTTGCTGGCGCGGATGTCGGGGTTGGCCAGCCAGACGATTTCCTGGCTGACCACGGCCAGGGTGCCGGTGACGCAGACGATCAGCACAAAGAACCAGATGGGCAGCGCCAGCCAGCTGTGAACGAGAAACCAGATTTTCGAGCGGGACTTCTTCGACATTGAACACGCGTCTTGATTCGAGGAGTGGAGCCGCGGGCGTCTGCTGAGCCCGGAGAGAAACCCGCGGCGTAGCCTTCGCCAACGCGACCTGCTGCATCTAATTAAGACGAATGAGAATCGTAAATCCCGAAAGACGATATGAAAGTAAATGTTTCCGCGCGACCAATGGCCGGGCAAAGGCCGTTGCTGTGGTGGGGCTGAGAGCGTTATCGCGGGCAAGTCGGATCGCCGCCCGCTCGCTCCTACAGACGCATGTTCTCTTGTAGGAGCGAGGCTTGCCCGCGATCAGCGGTCTCCAGGCAGAAGATCTATTCCTGCAGAGGCAGCTCCCTGGCCCTTTGCCTGATCTGCTCTTCGCTCAGGTCCTCCTTGCGCGAGGCCAGAAACCACAGGTGGCCGAAGGGGTCTTTCAGGGTGCCGCTGCGGTCGCCGTAGAACTGGTCCTTGACCTCGGATACTACCTGGGCGCCGGCGGCGATGGCCTGGGCGAACTGTTGGTCGACATCCTCGACGTACAGGTGCAGGCCGACGGCAGGGGATTTATCGGGATTGCTCAGTGGTCCCTGGTCGCAGGGCGTGCCCAGCATGATCAGAGCGTTGCCGATGCGCAGCTCGGCATGACCGATACTGCCGTCGGACATGTCCAGGCGCATGACCTGGATGGCGTCGAAGGCATTCTTGTAGAACTCGATAGCCTCGGCAGCCTGGGTAATCCCCAGGTAGGGCGTGATGCTGGGGTAACCCTCGGGGATGGGTTTGACACTCATCTCAGTTCTCCTTTCTTGTCTGGGTGTTCGTCGAAGTGAACCTGGCCGGTTTCCGTTTCCGGTCGGTTCACTATAGGCCCGGGTAGCCGGCAGCCCGGCGCGGGCCGACGAGGTGTTGCCCGGGCAACAGTCCCGGGTGTCCGGTGGCCAACAGCGATTCAGCCATTGGCCCCTGGCTTCTGAGCTGTCTTTTCTGTGGGGGCTGGACTGCTGGCAATGTGTCTATGGGGCGCCATTGCGAGTTGGCGCCTATTAAGGAAGGAGGCATTGCCAAGGAGGCATGGCGGGATCAGTCGGTTTCCAGCAATTGCGCGCCCGGGCCGCGTTCGCCCAGCTGGTCGCCCTGGTTACGCAGCGGGCAGGCTTGCATCGACAGGCAGCCGCAGCCGATGCAGCCATTGAGGCGGTCGCGCATCAGGGTCAGTTGCTTGATCCGTTCATCCAGTTCATGGCTCCACTGCTCGGACAGCCGCCTCCAGTCGGCGGCCGTCGGTGCGCGGTGGTCCGGCAGGCTGCGCAGGGCCTGGCCGATCTCGGCCAGGGGAATGCCCAGGCGCTGCGCCACCTTGATCAGCGCCACCCGGCGCAGCACTTCCCGTGGATAGCGGCGCTGGTTGCCGGCGTTGCGGTTGCTCTTGATCAGCCCCTTGGTTTCATAGAAATGCAGGGCGGTGACCGCTACGCCACTGCGGGCGGCCACTTGGCCGACGGTAAGTTCTTTATGCAGGGTTTCGGGGGTGAGCATGCAGCGCTCCTGCGGGTGGGGAATGAGCAAAAGTTGCTTGACCTTTACTTAACTGGAGGTTTTACCCTGCAGGCCTTCGAATCGCAAGATTCCGTTTATCCGTCAGTGGGGACTCGCCATGCGTGCACTTGAGCAAAACCGCAGCTTTACGCAATTGATCGAATTCGAAATCGAACCCCATCAGCAATCCGGCCTGGTGTCGGCGCTGTCCGAGCAGACCGAGTGCCTGGCCCAGGGCTACCCTGGGTTCTTGAGTGCCAGCGTGCTGGCCAGCGACGACGGCCGGCGGGTACTCAACTACCTGCAATGGCAAACCCGGGAAGCCGGCGAGGCGGCCTTCCAGAGTTTCGAGAAGGGCGAACAGGACTTCTGGCACCTGATCCGCGCCTACCAGGCCAAGACCGTGACCTTCGGCTCGTTCCAGGTGCTGCGCAGCATCGAGCGCAGCCCGGACAACGCGCTGCACTGCCGTTTGGCCAGCTAGATCGACAGCTGCAGGGTGCGCTCGTGCTGGCCGGGATTTTCCAGCGGGCGACGCTTGTTCACCGCCAGTTCGCCGATCTTGATCAGCCGGGTGCGGGTGACGTTGCGGCTCAGGCCCAACAGGTTGGCAGTGTGCACCTGGTTGTAGTGGCTGAAGCGGTAGGCCGCGCGCAGCAGCGCATCCTCGACCTTTTCATGCAGGGCGCCGGCCTGTTCCTCGAAGAGTTTGTGGAAGGCCCGCTCCAGCAGGGCTTCGGCTGAGTCGTCGTGGCTGTGGTGGCTGTCGTCCTGGCGCTCGATGCGCATGTTCGACAGGCGCAGGTCGTCGCGCTCGATCACGCCGTCGCGGCAGATCAGCAGGGTGTGGTGGATGACGTTCTCCAGTTCGCGGATATTGCCCGGCCAGCTGTAGCTGCGCAGCTTGTGCTCGGCCTCGCTGCTGATGGTCACGGCGCCGTAGCCCAGGCGCTGGCTGTAGGCTTCGATAAAGTGCCGGGTCAGCGGCAGGATGTCACCGGGGCGTTCGCGCAGCGGGCTCAGTTCCAAACTGACGACGTCGAGGCGGTAGTACAGGTCCTCGCGGAAATGCCCGGCGTTGATGGCCTTCTCCAGTTGCACGTTGGTCGCCGCCAGCACCCGCACATCGATGGGAATGCTTTTGCGCGAACCCAGGCGCACCACTTCGCGCTCCTGCAACACCCGCAGCAATTTCACCTGGATCGCCATCGGCAGGTCGCCGATCTCGTCGAGGAACAGGGTCCCGCCATTGGCCTCTTCGAACCAGCCGGCCTTGGCGCTGAGGGCGCCGGTGAAGGCGCCTTTTTCATGGCCGAACAGTTCGGCCTCCACCAGCGACTCGGAGAACGCGCCGCAGTTCACTGCCACGAACGGCCGGTTGCGCCGGGCGCTGAGATTGTGGATATGGCGCGCCACCAGCTCTTTACCGGTACCGGTTTCGCCGATGATCAGCACACTGGCCTCGCTCGGCGCGACCTGCTGCAGATGCGCCAGCAAGGCCTGGGATTTCGGGTCTTCGAACACCTGGGCGGTGGCCCGGATCGAGGTGGCCAGGGCGGGCGAGGGCGGTAAGGTCAAAAGCTGCATGGACAAGCTCCGGGAACAGAAGGCTAGGAATAGAAAGTCGGGGTCGGCAGGGACTGGTTCAGGGCCCAGTCACCCAACTCATGGAGTTTGTAATCCACCGGGTCGTGCAGGGTTTGCGTGCGCAGGTTGCGCCAATGCCGGTCCAGGCGCAGGGAGGCGTGGGTGGAGCGGGCGCCGGTGACCTCGAACAGGCGGCTGCACAGCTCCAGGCCCTGGCGCGTGGTGGCGACCTTGGCGGTGGCGATGGCCGTGGCCAGGTGGCCGCGTTCTTCGGCGCTCAGGTTCGGCCCCTTGGCCCAGGCCTTGTCCAGCAGCTCCGCGGCGCGTTCCACCAACAGGCGCATGCCTTCCAGGGCCACCCAGAAATCACCGTAATGGCCCAGCACATAAGGGTCCTGATGGGCCTCTTGGGCGCTGGACTTATGCCAGGGCCGGGTTTCGGTGAGGGTGTACTGGCGGGCTTCTTCAAAGGCCCCTTCGGCGATGCCGAGGAACATGTGGGTGAAGGTCAGCTGGGCGATCAGCGGGCGCAGGCAGGCAAAGGGCGTGCTCAAGGGCCCCGGGTCCAGCAGCAGCTCCGACTCCTCGACCCGCACCCGCTCGAAGCTGGCGCTGCCGCTGTCGGTCTGGCGCTGGCCCATGTTGTTCCAGTCGTTGTGCAGGGTGATGCCGCTGCGGCCGCTGGGGATGGCGGCGATCAGCAGCTTGCCGCCGTTGCTTTCGTCGACCGCCGAGGCGATGAGCATTTCCGAATCGCTGGCGCCGGAGCAGAAGCTCTTCTTGCCGGAAAACTCACGCCAGCCGCCGAGGTTCTTCACCACAGTACGGGTGTCCAGCGGGTTGAGGGCGTTGCCCCAGAACCAGTTCTTGCGCGCGGTCTGTTCGAACCAGGGTTGCCATTGTTCCGGGCGGGCGAACAGGCGCACGGTGGCCAGCATCAGGTGATGGAAGCCGAAGACATGGGCGATGGAGCTGTCGACCTTGGCGAACTCGCGGACGATGTTCAGGGTTTCGCTCCAGCTGGCGCCGAGGCCGCCGTACTGGGTGGGAATGCTCAGGGCCAGCAGGCCGCTCTGGCGCAGGGCGTCGCGCTGGGCTTTCGGGGTTCCGCCGCGCTCGTCGCGTTCGACGGCGGTCAGGGCAAACTCGGCCGCCAGCTGGCGGGCGGTCTGCAAGGGGGACAACAGGGCGCTTTGCGGCTTGGCAGTCACGCGGTGTTCCTCGTTGGGGGCCGGTTGTTGGGCCGTGGAGTCGGTGGGGCTGTGGGGATGATCGCGGGCAAGCCTCGCTCCTACAGAAAACACCTGCCCCCTGTAGGAGCGAGCGGGCGGCGATCCGACTTGCCCGCGATAGCGTTCTATCAGGCAATAAAGCCCCTCACGCCCCAGCCGCTTTTTTACTCGGCAGCACATCGTTGGCAATCATTTCGCCAAACGGCCCGGTGAGGTTGGTCACGCCACGTCCGGCCAGGCTGGCATAGGGTTCCGGCAGCAGCGGGAACACCAGCTCGGCAAAGCGATAGGCTTCTTCCAGGTGCGGGTAGCCGGAGAAAATGAAGCTCTCGATCCCCAGGTCCGCGTATTCCTTGATCCGCGCCGCGACCTGCTCGGGGTTGCCCACCAGCGCTGTGCCGGCGCCGCCCCGCACCAGGCCGACGCCGGCCCAGAGGTTGGGGGCGATTTCCAGGTTGTCGCGCCGCCCGTCGTGCAAGGCAGCCATGCGCCGCTGGCCTTCGGAGTCGAAACGCGAGAAGGATTTCTGCGCGGCGGCGATGGTCTCGTCGCTGATGTGTTCGATCAGCTTGTCCGCGGCCTTCCAGGCCTCTTCCGCGGTTTCGCGCACTATCACATGCAGGCGGATACCGAACTTCACCCTGCGGCCATGGCGGGCGGCCCGTTCGCGCACATCGGCGAGTTTCTCGGCGACGGCGGCCGGCGGTTCGCCCCAGGTCAGGTAGACATCCACCTGTTCGGCGGCGAGGTCATGGGCGGCATCCGAAGAACCGCCGAAATACAGCGGCGGGTAGGGCTTCTGCACCGGCGGGTACAGGGCCTTGGCGTTCTGCACATGCAGATGCTTGCCTTCGAAGTCCACGGCTTCGCCCTGTAGCACCCGGCGCCAGATCCTCAGGAATTCGTCGGTGACTTCATAACGCTCGCTGTGGCTGAGGAAGCTGCCGTCGCCGCGGTTCTCGTCGGGGTCGCCGCCGGTCACCACGTTGATCAGCAGGCGGCCGTTGGACAGCCGGTCGAGGGTGGCGGCCATGCGCGCCGAGACGGTCGGCGAGATGATCCCCGGACGAATCGCCACCAGGTAGCGCAGGCGTTCGGTCAGGGGCACCAGCGCCGAGGCGATCACCCAGGAGTCTTCGCACGAGCGCCCGGTGGGGATCAGTACGCCGTGATAACCCAGGCTGTCCGCGGCCTGGGCCACTTGCTTGAGGTAGTTGAGGGTGACCGGGCGCGCGCCCTGGGTAGTGCCCAGGTAATGGCCGTCGCCGTGAGTCGGAAGAAACCAGAAAACATCCATGACAGGTCCTTAAGCGATTTTCAGCAGATTTTTCGGATGCACGCCGAACAGGGGCGCGGCGCGTTCTGCCGCAAGGCGAATGCGGGCCTTCAAGGGCTCGCTGGTTATCTGGTAGTTGGTGAAGTCGGCCTCGGTGGCATAGACCCCGATGGGCAGGGTCAGGGCCTGGAAGAAACTGAACAGCGGCCGCAGCTGGTGATCCAGCACCAGGGCGTGACGCTCGCTGCCACCGGTGGCGGCCAGCAACACCGGAGTGTCGATCAGGGCGTTGAGGTCGATCAGGTCGAACAGATGCTTGAGCAGGCCCGGGTAGGAGCCGCGGTACACTGGCGCTGCGACGATCAGCAGGTCGGCGCTTTCGATGGCCTGCAACTCGGCTTCGACTTCCGCCGCCAGCTCCTGGCGGGACAGGACCGCGCCCAGCGGCCGGGCGATGTCGCCCAGTTCGATGAGCTTGCTCTCGATCGGCAATTGCCCCGCCAGTTCGGCGAGCAGCGCCTGGGTCAGCACCAGGGTGCGCGAGGGGCGCCAGGTTCCACCGGACAGGGCAACGACTTTTAATGGACGCGACATGATCAGTTCCTTTGTTGAACAGGGCTCAACGAGCAGTGAGTAGTCCCAGGGCTTGAGCAAGAGCTGTACCAGCGACGCAAAGCCTTGAGTGGCGCGGCTTATGGCGCTGTTCCAGGATCAGGCTGTTGTTGGGAAGACACTGTTTTGTTGATTGGCTGTTGCCTGGCGAACAGTTGCTCAGGCAACAGCAGGCGGCGCGATGGGCCTGTTATAAAGGCTTACTGATATTCCTAAAAAATACTTTATTTCCATATTTATAGTTCTTTTGGAAATATAAGAGGGTGGTATGGGCCGCGATAGGAGTAATCGATAGCCACTATCGAGCGTGATGATTTCTGTCCCGGGAAGGGCGCCGGTAGCCTGTGTTCATTGCCTCGCAGCCCAGATCCAGGAGCCTTTGCCATGAACCCTTCGCTCGTCCTTTCCCTGCTTGTCGTCACTGCGGTGCTGGCCGGTTGTGCCAGCCAGCCGGGCCCGGAATCGCGCCCATACACCGCCGAGGAAACCCGCGAACTGGCGCTGGAAGCCCTGAACCGGCGCGGGCTGTCCTTTGACGAATACCAGCAGAAGAAAGCCGAGCTGCTTGCCCCGCAACGGACCTACGGTTTCGACCAGCAGGGCGAAATGAACGCCGAACACAGCGTGACCCTGCATGGCCGTGCCAGCTGAGTTGTCGATCTGCCCCAGCCCTGCCCGCAGAGGCTGATGGACTGCCGCTGGCAGTCGGTAAAACCCTGTGATGATTTTCCCGCCTCCCGCCTTGTTCTTCGGCCCCTTGGCCGAACCTCGCTTAACCCGGCTCCCGGAGCCTGTTAAGCTGCCCCTCGGGAGCGTTCCTACGCACTTTTAAATGAAGTTGTTCTTCTTTAACTGCATCCGATCGGGTATTGCTGACGGTCTGCCGTTTTTGCGTTGCCGAAAGGGCGCGTATCAGCGTTCGGCACCGAGCGAACCTTGATCCTGGAACAGGCTCTGCGGGTATTTTTGCGATGAATAAACGTCCTCTCTATTTCGACTACGCCGCCACCACGCCGGTGGACGAGCGAGTCATTCAGGTGATGGTGGAGTGTCTGGGGTTCAAGGGTAACTTCGGCAATCCAGCGTCCAGTTCCCACGCCTTCGGCCAGCAGGCCCGGCGCAGCGTCGAGCTGGCGCGGCAGCAGGTCGCCCAACTGGTGGGCGCGGCGCCCGAGCAGATCGTCTGGACCTCCGGCGCCACCGAATCCAACAACCTGGCGCTCAAGGGCGTGGCCCAGGCCCGGGGCATATCCGGCGGACACATCATCACCAGCCAGATCGAACACAAGGCCATTCTCGACACCGCCAGCCAGCTGCAGGCCGCCGGCGTGGCAGTGACTTACCTGGTGCCGGACAGCGACGGGCTGATCACGCCCGAGGCGGTCAGCGAGGCCCTGCGCGACGACACCTTCCTGGTGTCGCTGATGCTGGTCAATAACGAACTGGGCACGCTCAACGACATCCCGGGCATTGGCCGCGTGGTCCGCGAGCGCGGGGCGCTGCTGCATGTCGACGCGGCTCAGGGCGCGGGCAAGGTGGCGATCGACCTGGCGCAGTGGCCGGTGGACCTGATGTCCTTTTCCGCCCACAAGATTTATGGCCCCAAGGGCATCGGCGCGCTGTACGTCGGCCCTCGCGCGCAGCAGCGCCTGCTGGCGCAGATCCACGGCGGCGGCCATGAGGGCGGTTTGCGCTCCGGGACGCTCGCGACCCATCAGATTGCCGCCATGGGCGCCGCCTTTGCCCTGGCCGCCGAACATTTCGACGAAGAGGCGGCGACCATCGCCCGTCTGCGCGAGCGCCTGCTCGATCAATTGGCCGACCTGCCGGGGCTACGTCTGAACGGCAGCCCGACCCAGCGCATTCCCCATACCTTGAGCCTCACCTTCGATGAAGGGGAGTTCAACCCGGCGGCCCTGAGTGCCTCCATCGCGTTTTCCGCGACTTCGGCCTGCAACTCGGCGAGCAATGCGCCGTCCCATGTGTTGCTGGCGCTGGGACTCGACGCCCGATCGGCGGGGCGGACCATCCGCCTGAGCCTGGGGCGTTTCACCACCGAGCAGGACATAGATCAGGCTGTCCAGCTGATCAAGGCTTCATCCGCCAGTGCACCGGCGTTCTGGGCGGTTGCCCAACCCTGAGGATCGATATCCTCGGTATCCAATAACAATGATTGACCTGGTAGCAGGAGACACAATGAGTACGCAGCCCTTGACCAATGGAGTGGTCCCCCAGCGCCTGGCGCGCACCCGTGAGCTGATGAACCGCGAGGGCATTCATGCCCTGCTGGTGCCGTCGGCCGACCCGCACCTGTCGGAGTATCTGCCCGGTTACTGGCAAGGTCGGCAGTGGCTGTCGGGCTTTCACGGTTCGGTCGGTACCCTGATCGTGACGGCGGATTTCGCCGGGGTCTGGGCCGATAGCCGTTATTGGGAGCAGGCGACCAAGGAACTCAAGGGCAGCGGTATCGAGCTGGTCAAACTGTTGCCGGGTCAGCCCGGTCCGCTGGACTGGCTGGCCGAGCAGACCCCGGAAGGGGGCGTGGTCGCGGTCGACGGCGCGGTGATGGCGGTGGCTTCGGCGCGAACCCTGGGCAACAAGCTGCAGGAGCGCGGCGCTCGCCTGCGCACCGATATCGATCTGCTGGACGAAGTCTGGAGCGATCGCCCGAGCCTGCCGGATCAGCCGATCTATCAGCATTTGCCGCCCGAGGCCACGGTCAGCCGGGTCGAGAAGCTCGGCAAGTTGCGTGAAACCCTGAAAGAGCGAGGCGCGGACTGGCATTTCATCGCCACCCTCGATGACATCGCCTGGCTGTTCAACCTGCGCGGCGGCGACGTCTCGTTCAACCCGGTGTTCGTTTCCTTCGCTCTGATCAGCCAGCAGCAGGCGACGCTATTCGTGGCGCTGAGCAAAGTCGATGACGCCTTGCGCGCCGTGCTGGAGCAGGACGGCATCAGCCTGCGTGACTACAGCGAAGTGGCCGCGGCGCTGAATGCGATCTCCGACGGCGCCAGCCTGCTGGTGGATCCGGCGCGGGTCACCGCCGGTTTGCTGGATAACCTCGGGAGCGGCGTGAAGCTGCTGGAAGGCCTGAACCCGACGACGCTGGCCAAGTCCCAGAAAAGCCTGGCGGATGCCGAGCATATCCGTCAGGCCATGGAGCAGGACGGTGCGGCACTCTGCGAATTCTTCGCCTGGCTGGAGTCGGCCTGGGGCCGTGAACGCATCACCGAGCTGACCATCGACGAGCACCTGACCGCGGCCCGCACCCGTCGCCCCGGCTACGTCTCCCTGAGCTTCAATACCATTGCCGCGTTCAACGCCAATGGCGCGATGCCGCATTACCACGCCACCGAAGCAGAACACGCGGTGATCGAAGGCGATGGCCTGCTGCTGATCGACTCCGGCGGCCAATACCTGGGCGGCACCACAGACATCACCCGCATGGTTCCGGTCGGTACCCCGAGCGCCGAGCAGAAGCGCGATTGCACACGGGTGCTCAAGGGCGTGATCGCCTTGTCCCGGGCGCAGTTCCCACGGGGCATTCTGTCGCCGCTGCTGGATGCCATCGCCCGCGCGCCGATCTGGGCCGAAGGTGTGGACTACGGGCACGGCACCGGCCATGGCGTGGGGTACTTCCTCAATGTCCACGAAGGCCCGCAAGTGATCGCCTATCAGGCGGCACCAGCACCGCAAACCGCGATGCAGCCCGGGATGATCACCTCGATCGAGCCGGGTACCTATCGTCCGGGCCGTTGGGGTGTGCGCATCGAAAACCTGGCGATGAACCGTGAGGCGGGCACTAGCGAATTCGGCGAGTTCCTCAAGTTCGAAACCCTGACCCTGTGCCCGATCGACAGCCGCTGCCTGGAGCCTTCGCTGCTGACCCAGGACGAGCGTGAGTGGCTCAATTCCTACCACGCTGAAGTGCGTCGGCGCCTGAGTCCGTTGCTGCAGGGCGCGGCGCTGGAGTGGCTGAATACCCGTACCGCAACCCTCTGAATGTGAATCGCGCTGTCGGCTTTAGGCTGGCAGCGCGAATTGCATTGCTTGTCGTGCAGACGCCTTGGCTTAGCTCAGGGCTTCGAGGACAAAGTCCAGGCGATCCTGGCCGAAGAACAACTGGTTATCGACGAACATGCTCGGCGCGCCAAACACGCCGCGCTGCAAGGCTTGTTCGGTCTTGTCCTTGAGGGCGTTCTTGACCTCTTCATCGTTGGTCAGGGCCAGCACCTCCAGCGGATCGAATCCCCCCTCGCTGAGTACCGCTGCCACTGTGGCCTGATCGTTCAGGTTGCGCTTCTCGACCCAGAGTGCGCGAAACAGGCAGTCGATAAAGGCAATAAAACGCTGTGGATGTCGCAGCTGCATGCCGGTCACCGCGCGCATCAGCGGCAGGGTGTTGATCGGGAAGTGCGGGTTGAACGCCAATGGCACCTCATAACGCTTGGCATAACGCGCCAGGTCCTGAAGCATGTAGCGCCCTTTGGCGGGGATGCTGATCGGCGAGGCGTTGCCAGTGACCTTGAACACGCCACCGAGCAACATGGGTTGATAAATCAGTTGGCTGCCTGTCTGGGCACAGATCTTTGGCAGTTGGGTGTAGGCCAGGTAAGAAGTCGGGCTGCCCAGGTCGAAAAAGAACTCGACGGTCTTGCTCATCGGTGATGCTCCCTTTTTGTTGTTGTGGAGGACGGGGTTACCAGTGTTCGTTCCAGGGCCGCAGATCCAGCTCGAAGGTCCAGGCATCCCGTGGCTGGCTGTGCAGATGCCAGTAGTTGTCGGCGATGTGCTCGGGGTTGAGGATGCCGTCTTCATCCTTGAGCGCGTACTTTTCCGGGAAACTGTTGCGGATGAAGTCCGTGTCGATGGCGCCGTCGACCACCACATGAGCAACGTGGATGTTCAGCGGTCCCAGTTCTCGGGCCATGCTTTGCGCCAATGCGCGGATGCCATGCTTGGCTCCGGCAAAAGCGGCAAAGCCCGCTGCGCCACGCAAGCCTGCGGTGGCCCCGGTGAACAGGATGGTCCCGCGTTTGCGAGTGACCATGCGCTTGGCCACTTCCCGCGCATTGAGGAAGCCCGAGAAGCAGGCCATCTCCCAGATCTTGAAGTACTTGCGCGCTGTTTCCTCGAGGATGCTGCACGGCACGTTGGCGCCGATATTGAACACCAGTGCCTCGATCGGGCCGATCTCGCTCTCGATCTGTTCGATCAAGGCAATCACTTCTTCCTCTTTCCGAGCGTCGCAGGCAAACCCATGGGCTTCGCCTCCCGATTGCTGGATGGCCTCTACCAGTGGCTGCAACTTGTCCGCGCTGCGTCGGGTGACACAGGCCACAAGACCTTCCTGGGCAAAACGCTTGGCAATTGCACCGCCTGTGGCATCGCCGGCTCCGACGACCAAAACGACTTTCTTGTTCTCTGTAGCTGTAGTCATGGTGGGATCGCTCTATTGGTAAACGGTCGTTAACTAAACGAACGTTATGCTACGATTCGCCGAGCGTCAAGGCGAAGAGAGGAGAGGGGTGTCATGCGTTATTCAGCCAGTCACAAGCAGGAAACCAGGGAGCGATTGCTGCAAAGCAGCGCCGTGTCAGCCAAAAAGGAAGGGTTTTCGACTGTAGGGGTCGATGGCCTGATGAAAGCGATCGGGCTGAGTGGCGGGGCGTTCTACAGCCACTTTTCGTCCAAGGATGAACTGTTCGGTTCGATTGTCGAACGGGAGCTGAGCCAGAGCCTTGAGCGCCTGGGCGCCGATGGCGAGCAAAGCCGGATGCGGCTTGAACGCTGCCTCAAGCATTACTTGAGCCTGGCGCATGTCGAGAGTCCTGAAACAGGCTGTGCGCTGCCAACCTTGGGCGCGGAAATTTCACGGGCGGACGAGGGGGTTCGACAGCAGGCAGAGGAGTGGATTTGCCGCTTGCAGCAGAGTTGGGCGCGTACCCTGGGCAGCGACAGCCTGGCCTGGTCGATTCTGTCGCAATGTGTGGGGGCACTGGTGGTGGCGCGAATGCTGGTCAGTCCGGACATTCAGCGCCAGGTCCTGCAATCGAGCCATGACGAAATTGTTCGTCAGTTGCCAACACAGGATGTGCAGTAGGCAGGTGCTGCCTACTTGCAGATGACGATCATGCTGCGGCTGGTGTAGCCCGCGGGGTTCAGGCCGAAGGGGTAATCACCCGGATCCTCCACCGTATCGCCGGACTTGGCGATCACTTTGTAGCCTTTGGGGCCACAGGAGGTAGCAGCACTGGCGTAGCATTTGTCCCAGGAGGAGGACAGGCCGGAGCAATTGATATGTAGACCCTTCTTTCCGCGCTTGACCTCGGTTTTCGAAGTTGCGGCGCAACCTGCGATGGCAAGTACGGCTAACAGAATCAAAAAACGTTTCATTCCTGTCCCTATTGCTGATCCCGGATCTGTTGTCTGGGTTCGACTGCGTTGGCTGTCACTTTGGCGTCTGTGCGGTCCTTGCCTGAAAAATCCATGACTGGCGCTGAGTTACAGCGCCTAAACATGGCCTAATTGAGCGGCAAATACCAGAGCTATGTACAACCGAGAATCAATCAGCCGCTACCAAAGGTTTCGATTCGCTGCGCATGGTCAGGGTCGCGCCCACTGACGCCAGGATGATGCAGGCAATGGCCAGCCACTGCGCCAGAGACAGGTATTCGTGGAGGAACAGCAGCCCGGACAAGGCGCCGAAAGCTGGCTCGATACTCATCAGCGTGCCGAAGGTTCTCGCCGGCATTCGGGTCAGGGCGACCATCTCCAGGCTGTAGGGAAGGGCGGTGGAGAGGATGGCCACACCGATGGCGATGGGAATCAGGGCGGGCGTCAGCAAGGCGGCCCCGGCATGCACGATACCGATAGGCGCGACGAACAAGGCGGCGATCATCACGCCCAGTGCTGCAGTCTGGATGCCGTTGTCGGCTCCGGCCTTTTGCCCGAACAGAATGTAAAGCGCCCAGCACACTCCGGCCCCCAAGGCATAACCCGCGCCGATCAGGTCGATGCCGGCGCTCGTATCGCTGGTAGGGATCAACAGCAGCAGGCCGATAATCGCCAGGGCAATCCAGAGAAAGTCGATGGCTTTACGCGAAGCATAAATGGCCACGGCAAGCGGACCGGTGAATTCCAGGGCGACGGCGATTCCCAAGGGAACGCTGCGTAGTGACATATAGAAGAGGAAGTTCATTCCGCCCAGGGCCATTCCGTAGACGATGACCGTGCGCAGGGACTTGGCGGTGAGCTTGGCGCGCCAGGGGCGCAATAGAAGCAGCATGATGATGCTGGCGAAGATCAGGCGCAGTGTGGTGGTGCCCTGCGCGCCCACGATCGGGAACATGCTTTTGGCTAGTGACGCGCCGGACTGGATGGACGCCATGGCAATAAGCAGCAGTCCCACCGGGAACAGGGTTGAGGCTAGGCTGCGGGGCTGGTCATTCATGGCAAGGCATCATCCGGATCGGGGGGGTAGGTTCGGTGCGCCGACATGATGCTCAACTAAGAAGGCTTGAGCAATATATTGCTCATGGTGTTTCTGTTCTTCTTATATAGAGGAGGATTCATCTGTTTTTGCAGGTTATTGATAGAAAAGACAAATTAGGGGTTGACGGCAGATTCTACAGGTCTATAATTCGCCCCACTTCCGGCGCAGTCGAAACGGAAAACTCCTTGA
>NZ_JBQENK010000035.1:0-27749 GCF_052044735.1 Pseudomonas sp. 22526 | reverse complement strand
GCAGGCCAATGTAGGAGCGAGGCTTGCCCGCGATAGCGATCCCCCTGACCCACCCCGCCGCCTGCATCGCGCGCAAGCTGCGCTCCTACAGAAGCGCTACTGCGCCAGGCGCAAGTCCGCATCGCCGGCAAGCCTGGCTCCTACAGAAGCCAGAAACGCTGCAGGCCAATGTAGGAGCGAGGCTTGCCCGCGATAGCGATCCCCCTGACACACCCCGCCGCCTGCATCGCGCGCAAGCTGCGCTCCTACAGAGGCAAGCGGGTTACAGGGCAGCGCTGACGCGGCTGGCGACTTCGCTCGGCACCCAGCCTTGCCAGACCTGCGGCTGCTCGCGCAGGAAGGCCTCGGCGACCTGGCGCGGTGGCTGGCGGGTTTCACTCATCTGGCCCAGGGTGCGGTTCAGCAGGTCGATCGGCAGGTCGACCTTTTCAAAGAAACTCACCAGCTCCGGGTACTGCGCCTTGAACGGCGCGGACACGCCGATGGCCAGGCGCGCCGGCATCGACCGCGTGCCCTGCGGATGGGGGTTGTTGGCATCGGCCAGGGTCTTCCAGGCCTCGGCGTTGAACGCCGGCTCCTCCAGCTTCACCAGCTTGAACTTGCCCAGCAGCGGCGTCGGCGACCAGTAGTAGAACAGCACCGGTTTGCCGCGGCGGATCGACGAGGCGACCTCGGCATCCAGGGCCGCACCGGAACCGGTGCGGAAGTTCACGAAGCTGTCGCTCAGCCCATAGGCCTTGAGCTTCTGGCTGTTGACGATTTCCGAGGTCCAGCCGGTGGGGCTGTTGAGAAAGCGTCCGCGGCCCGGGTCTTCCGGATCGCGGAACACCTCCTTGTAGCGCGTAAGGTCGGCCACCGATTTCAGCTCCGGCGCCAGCGGCTTGATGCCGCGCTCGGCATCGCCCTTGATCACGTATTCCGGCACCCACCAGCCTTCGGTGGCGCCCTTGACCGTATCGCCCAGGCCGAACACCTTGCCCTCGGCTTCGGCCTTGACCCAGGCTGGACTGCGCCCGGCCCACTCTTCGCCGATCACCTGGATATCGTTCCTGGCCAGCGCCGCTTCGAGGCTGACGGTGCTGCCGGGCAGGGTCTCGGTCGGATAGCCGTAGCCCTTCTCGACGATCAGCCGCAGCACCTCGGTGATCAGGCTGCCGCTTTCCCAGGTGATGTCGCCGAAGTGGATCGGCGCCGGCTTGTCCGCCGCTGGCGCCTGCTGGGCCAGCAGGCTGAGGGTCAGCAGCGAGGTGCCGAGCAGGTGTTTGATGATCTTCATGGTGAACCTCTTGCTGGTTATTCACGTGTTCCGTAGCCGCTGCCGCGGGCTGCGATGGCTGCGAAGCAGGCCCGCGGTTCTGGATCAGAAATCCGGGGCCAACGTTCATCACCCGGCTTGCAATCGGGAACCAAGGTCCTTCGGCCCTTATCGCAGCCTTCGGCAGCGGCTACAGGGTTAAAAGTCGTAAGTGAGCTTGGTGTAGTAGAACGCCCCCTCCGGCGCCGACGGCGACAGGTAGCTGTACTGCTGCCCCGGGGTCTGGCGCAGGCGGGTGTTGAAGTCGTCGGGCTTGCTGTCGAACAGGTTGTTGGCGCCCACCGACAGGCGCAGTTGCCGGCTGAAGGCGTAGTTGACGTCCAGGTCGGTGTTCCACTGCGCGGAGAAGGTCTGGTCGTACTGCGCATTGGCCGCCGACGCCGCGTATTTGCGGTACTCGCCATAGCGGGTCTCGGACAGCGCGATGGTCCAGGGGCCGTAGCGATGGATCGCCCCCAGCACCAGCTTGTCTTCGGGGTAGCCGTGTTCGAGGAAGCCCTGGGCTTCGCGGGTCAGCACGTCGAAGCCGAACGGGTTGGAATGGATCTTCTCGATGGTGGTGCGCGCCTTGGTATAGCCGGCCGACAGGCTCAGGGCGCCATAACGCTGCAGGTCGAGGTTGTACTTGCCGACGATATCGACGCCGCGGGTGCGGGTGTCGGCGGCGTTGGTCATGAACTGCGCCCAGGTGTACTGACCGAACCCGGCCTCGCTGAGGATCCGCTCGGCGTCCGGCCCGGAAATCCCGCCGCTGTAGAGCAGGCGGTCGCGGATGGAGATCTGGTAGGCGTCGATAGTCAGTGACGCCTGCTCGCTCGGCCGCAGCACCAGGCCCACCGAATAGTTGGTGGACTTCTCCGGCTTCAGCGGCTGCGCGCCCAGGGCGCGGGCCGCCGGGTGGTCGGCCGGGAGCATGCGGGTCAGCACCGGGTTGCCGTTGATATCGACGTTGGTGGTAGTGGTCCAGGAGGTGCCGATCTGCCCCAGGGTCGGCGCGCGATAGGCATTGTTGACCGTGGCCCGCAGACCCACCTGCGGGGTGAAGTCGTAGCGCGCCGAGAGCTTGCCGGTGGTGGCCGAGCCGAAGTCGGAATAGTGTTCGGTGCGCCCGGCGAGGCCCAGCTGGAACTTGTCGGTGACCTGGTTTTCCAGGCCGAAATACACCCCGCCGACATGCCGCTTGTAGGTCCCGGCGTCATCCGGGGTCAGGCCGGACGCCTGCACCGCGCCCACTTGCACGCCATCGATGCCGCCGAAGGAATAGGAGGAATAGTCGCCCTCCTCCAGCCGGTATTGCTCGTCGCGATAGGCCACCCCCGCCGAGACGGTGAGCGGATGCTCCGACCAGGCGACATCCAGGTCCTTGGCGTAATCCAGGGTCAGGTTGGTCTGTTCGTTGATCAGCGTGGCCACATCGAACTTGGTCGGGCTGTTGGCGCCGTAGCTCGGGTTGACCGTGTTGAAGGCCAGTTCGTCATGCTTGTCGCGGCCGTAGGTAGCGCTGAGGTCGAAGCGCCCGAGGCTCTCGTCCTCGTAGCGGCTGCCCACCGTCAGCGCGCCATCCTCATAGCGGTAGCGGTACTTGGGAATGGTGCCGTTGGGGTAGATCGAGGCGACGTTGTTGGGGTTGCTCGCCAGCAGCGGCGGCGTGTTGTTGACCGACTTGTCCTGGCCGAAGGTGGCGAAGCTGTAGAGCCGCCACTGATCGCTGAGGCCGACTTCGGCGTTGGCCGCCAGGTTGTATTTGTCGCGACTGGCGCCGCCCCAGCGCGGGTCCTGCAACTGGCCACCAGCCTCGTATTTGTCGCCGATATCAGTGGGTTTGTTGTTCAGGCCGTTGAAGCTCAGGGTCAGGAAACCATCCCCCGGCAGGCCCAGGCCGTACCAGCCGTCGGCGCTCTTGCTGAAGCCATCGCCCTGGGCGTACTGGCCCAGCTGGGTGTTGAGCTGGCCGCCGCTGTCACGCTCCTTGAGCACGATGTTGACCACCCCGGCCACCGCGTCGGAACCGTACTGCGCCGAGGCGCCGTCGCGCAGCACTTCGACATGGTCGATGGCGCTGATGGGGATCATGTCCAGGTCCACCGGCTGCGCGCCAATGAAGGGTACGCCGCCGGAGATGTTGACCACCGCCGAGGCGTGCCGGCGCTTGCCGTTGATCAGCACCAGGGTCTGGTCCGGCGACAGCCCGCGCAGGGAAGCGCCCTTGGGGTTCTGCCCGCGGGTGGCGCTCTGATTCTGCGGAAAGTTGAACGACGGCAGCAGCTGGAACAGCGCCTGGTTGAGGCTGGTGGCGCCGGTCTGCACCAGCTCCTCGCTGTTGATCACGTCCACCGGCGCCGCGCTGGTCAGGGCCGTGGCGTCGCTGCGCCGGGTACCGATGGCCACCACCCGGTCGAGGGTCGGGGCCGCGGCTTCGCTGGCCTGGCCCTGGGCCTTGGCCTTGCTGCCGGTCGCGCTCGCCGGTTGCGGGCCTTCCTTGATGATGAAGGCGCCATCCGGGCTGACTTGCAGTTGCAGGCCGGTGCCGCGCAAGGCAGCCGCCACCGCCTGCTCGGCGGACAACGAACCATCGACCCTGGCCGATGAGTAGTTGCCCAGTTGCGGGGTAAAGGAAATCACCTGGCCGCTTTGCCGGCTGATGCTCAGCAGCACCTCGTCCAGCGGACCGGGTGCCAGGTGGTACTGCTGGCGGGCTTCTTCGGCCCCCTGGGCACCGGCAAGAAACAGAGCGGCCAAGGGGCCGATGGCCAGGGCCAGACGCGAACGACGCTGCACGGTTGTGGATATAGGCAACATGACTCCCCCCCAAAAGCATCCAACAATGGAAATCCAACAACGCTGCTCCCCGCAGCGTTTACGGGAGTGATGTGCAACGGCCGGGCGAAAACTTGCAGATCCTTTGGTTATGGTCTTAGAACCACTGCAAGCGGCGCAGGCCAATGCTTGTGTAGGAGCGCAGCTTGCGCGCGATGCAGCCAATGCGGTGGACCGGGAAAACCGCCATCGCGGGCAAGCCTCGCTCCTACAGAAACGGGGGTCAGGCGGCACTCAGGGTGACCCACAGATCGGTACGGCGGGTGATGCGGATCGGCAAGGTGCGGGCCAGGCTGTCGAGGATCTGTTGCGGGTTGTCCAGGCGGAACAGGCCGCTGACCCGCAACCCGGCGATAGCCGGATCCAGGCGCAGCACCCCGCGTCGATACGGGCGCAGTGCTTCCACCACTTCCGACAGCGGCGTGTCGCGCAGCTCTAGCAAGCCATCGACCCAGGCCGTGGCACTGCCACGGCTCGGGCGCACCGGGCCGAAATGCAAGGCGTCGTAGGCCACCTCATGGCCGCCGGTCAATTGCAGGCGTTCGCCGCTGCGCCCGGCGATGTCCAAGGGTCCGTTGAGGGCCGTGGCATGCCCCAGGCCGTCGCGTTCGCGCACCAGCAGGCGGCTGCCCGTGGCCTGGATCCGCGCCTGCGCGGTGTGGATGAAAAACGGCCGGGCCGGATCGCTGGCCAGGTTCAGCAGCACTTCGCCGTCCAGCAAATGCACCACCCGACGCTGGCGATCGAAGTCGATGTTCGCTGCGCTCCGGGCATTCAGGCGCAGCTCGCTGCCGTCCGGCAGGGTCAACGACTGGCGCTGGCCGGTGCCGGTGTGCAGGTCCGCGGTCAGCTCGGCCAAAGGCAGGCCGCGCTGGCTGACCAGCGCCCCCGCCCCCAGCACTACCCCGGCGCCGAGCAAGGCCCGCTGCAGCACTTTGCGCCGACTGCTCGGGGCGTTCAGCGCCCGCTGCAACAGCTCGCCATCGATGCCCTGGGCAATCGGCACCTGGAACACCCCAAGGCGGGTTTCCAACTGGCAACACAGCTGCTCGTGCCGCAAGTCCGCGTTGCGCCAGCGCTGGTAGGCACGGCGCTCGGCCTCGCTGGCCTGCCCCGAATTCATCAGCACCCACCAGTGGGTGGCGGCGTCGATCAGCTGTTGCCGGCTCGGTTCCTGGCTCATGTCATTCCAGGCTCAGGCGCAGACAACGCTGGGCGGCCCGGGTCATGTAGTCGCTGACCGAACGTTGCGAGATCCCCAGTTGCTCGGCGATCTGCGGGTAGGTCAGGCCGTTGACCTGGGACAGCAGGAAGGTCGCCTTGACCTTGGCTGGCAGGCCGTCGAGCAGGCGGTCGATGGCTTCCAGCGCCTCGAGCATCTGCGCCAGGTCCTGGGGCGAGGGCTGCACGGCTTCGTCGTCATGTTGCAGGGCATCGAGGTAGGCCCGCTCCAGGTCGCGACGGCGCCACAGCTGGTACACCAGGCGTTGTGAAATGGTGGTCAGCAGAGCCCGTGGCTGGCGGATCGGCAGCACTTCGGGCCTGCTCAACAGCTGGACGAAGGTGTCGGCGGCAATGTCTTCGGCGCTGGCGCCGGCATCCAGGGAGTGGTGCAGGTGGTAGCGCAGGCGGCTGCACAGCCAGTCGTAATGACTGCGGAACAGGCCGCCCACATAGTCGCTGTGGGTGGTGTCGGCGCCGGACATAGTGGCTCCAATGAAGAAGGTTGCGCGGTATGTCCGGTGTTCCGGTGCGGCGATCCTAACAAGGAAGGCTTATTCTTTAATAATATTTAAATTTCATTTTTATAGAATTTTATGGAATAAAAAAATATAGCGCCTGATGGATTTTTTCGCGAGCAAGCTCGCTCCTACAGGGTGTGCGCAGACCTGTAGGAGCGAGCTTGCTCGCGATAGGGTCGAAGCCATCAACGCAGCCGTGCGTAACCCAGCTCTTCAGCCTCGCGCTGATAGTCGAGGAGGATCTGGTAGTCCGTTTCAGCGGCCGGCAGCACCTCCCGCAGCCCCAGAGTTTCAGCCACGGCGGGCATTGCCAGCAGCGCCTGGTTCATCGCCGCGCGAATCCGTTCGGCCTGTTCCTCGCCAAGGCCGGCCACCCCGATATAGGGCAGGGTCGGGCTGAAAGCGCTGCGGGCGATCACCCGCAGGCCGGCCACCTCCTCCTCGGCATAACGGGCCAGGTAGGCGAAGGTCACGCTGTCGATGGCGGCCAGGTCGGCCTGCCCTTGCCGCAGCCAGCGCAGGCTTTCCCGGTGGCTGCCGCTGAGGCCGACACTGGCGAAAAACCGGCCGTCGCGCTGCTGCGGCGCGAGGCGCTGGCGCAGCAGGTTCATGCCGCTGTTGGAGTCTTCGCCATTGATTACCCCACGACTGCCTCGCAAGGCCTGCAAGGTCCGGCGCGGGTCGTTGTCGCGGCCGAGCAGCAGGCTGCAATGATTGCCGGCCGTGCTGTCCGGCAGCTCGTAACGCGGCCGGCCGATGACCCGGACCTGGCCGCGCAGGGCGGTCATCAGCGGGTACCCGCAGGTCTGGGTCAGCAGCAGGCGCGGCGACAGCCACAGCTGCATCAGGTCCAGCTCCCGGGCATCGAGCCGGGTGCAGTCGAGGCGTTGCAGGATCGCCGCCAGCCACTGTTCATTGGCCTGGCGAACCGGCTCGGGAGCGACGTACATCAGCAGTTCGGCATAACAAGCAGTCATGGTTCAGGCTCTTCGGGCTCGACTACAGGGCGAAGGGATGTTCGGGGCTGTCGATCGGCTTGAGGGCATGGCGTCGCAACAGCTCGCCATAACCCTGCACCACAAAGCCGCCACTGC
This sequence comes from Pseudomonas sp. 22526, assembly GCF_052044735.1. Lineage (NCBI taxonomy): Bacteria > Pseudomonadati > Pseudomonadota > Gammaproteobacteria > Pseudomonadales > Pseudomonadaceae > Pseudomonas > Pseudomonas sp. 22526. Next base: position 20,781 of record NZ_JBQENK010000035.1, on the reverse strand, counting down.
GCGCCTGCCATTGTTCGCGGCGCTCTCGATAGGCCCGCGGCAGGCAGTACCACGGCAGCCCGGGCAAATCATGGTGCACCAGGTGCAGGTTCAGATGCAGGAACAGCCAGGTCCAGGGCCACGCCGCTTCGTTGAGCACCGTGCGCTGTTCCACCTGGGCGTGGGGGCGGTGCTCGTAGAAGGAACGGAGCATCGCCACCGACAGCGCCGGCACGCTCACCAGCAGCAGGTAATGCCAGACCGGCAACACAGTGTAGCGGGCGATGAAGGCCAGCATCAGCAGGGTCAGCGCGCCATGGGTCAGCCACATCAGCCAGGCCTGGCGTTGCCCCTGGCGCAGGCGCAACCCTTCTTCCCGCGCCAGCGCCAGCAGGGCCAGGGGCGCGCCGAGCAGCAGGCGCCCCAGCAGGGTCTTGTTCAACCAATGCAGGCCCTGCTCGAACAGCGAACGGCTGTGCCATTGCCGCTGGCCCAGGTACCGGCTTTCCGGATCGCGACCGGGCAGGGTCAGGTCTTGGTCACGGTGATGCTGCAGGTGGCTGTCGCGGTACAGGGTATAGGGGTACCAGACGGCAAAAGGCGCATAACCCAGCAGCTTGTTCAGCCACAGCCAGCGCGTGGGGTGGCCGTGCAGCAGCTCATGCTGCACCGACAGCCACAGCACCAGGATCGGGATCAGCAACAGGGTACTGGGCCAGAGCCCCAGCAGCGGGCTGGCCAGCAGCACGGCGAACCAGCTGGCGCTGGTGCCGATCAGCAGCAGCCAGGTGGGCCATTCGGTACGGGCGGTGAAGGTCTGGCGCAGGGTGTCGATTTGTTCGCGATGCAGCGGATCAAAGTAATGGGCCATGGCGCTACTCAGGACAGGGGCTGGCCGAAGGGCGAACCTTCGGCGTCTTGCTGTTCTGTGCAACGAGAAGGGGAAAACTTGCAGACCGATGGGTTATTTACTTAGAAGCAAAAACAAGGAAGCCCGCGGGGCGGGCTTCGTGGCAGGGTCAGTCAATGACCGAAAATATTGTGCTCGGCCTTTTTCGCTCGCTTGTCCGCGCGTTTCTCGATAGCGGTACGGGCTGGTTTCTTCTTCGCGACCTTCTTCGCTTCCACGCCTTTCATGATGCACACTCCGCTCGCAGGGGATCGTTCATCAGGTATACACCTATCCCGAGCACTCCGTACTTTTATAATCGCCGCCCCGGCCCACCCTGCGAACCCCCATGCCCGACACCCAATACCTGCTGCTTGCCGACACCCTGCGACCGCTGCTGAACAAGTTCTATCGCGCCCACAATTCGCCGATGCGCGTGGCCGGCGAAGGGCAATCCTGGGTGGCGAAACGGGGAGCGATCATCGCCGGGCTGAGCCTCACGCCGGTTGCCCAAGGCCACTGGCTGACCGGTCTGTTCGTCGACCCGGCCCATCGCGGCCAGGGCATTGCCGCGATGCTGGTCGAGCAGGCGCGCGCGCAGCTGCCGGGCCCTGTGTGGCTGTTCTGTCATCCGGACCTGCAAGCCCTGTACGAACGCATGGGCTTTGCCACCACCCCCGCCCTGCCCCAGGCCCTGGCGGATCGCCTGGCCCGCTATCGCCGGAGCAAGAGCCTGATCGCCATGGGCATAGATCCTTTGGTTAGGTCGACCAGCGATAATGTGTGATCGCAGGCTTTGGAGCGCGTGCTAGCCTCGGCGGCAAATCGGCCTCCATCAGGATGTTCCATGAAACCGACGCTTCTGGCTGCCTCCCTCAGTGCCCTGCTGTTCCCCGTATTGACCCATGCCGCCGACGCCGAGGTCTCGCCCCAGCAATACGCCAAGGTCCTGGCCGGCGACTGGCGAGCGCCGCAGAACAGTGCCCGCGACCGCTATCGCCATCCGCAGCAGACCCTGCAGTTCTTCGGCCTCAAGGCCGACCAGAAACTGATCGAGATCACTCCCGGTGGCGGCTGGTACAGCGAGATCCTCGCGCCGTTGCTCAAGGACCACGGGCAGTACATCGCCGCCCTCCAGGCCCCGTCCAGCGGCGAGTATTTCCAGAAGTCGGCGGACAGCCTGAAGCAGAAATTCAGCGCCGATCCCGCCCGCTACGCCAAGGCCAGGTTCGTCGAGTTCGACCCCAAGGCACCGGTGCTCGGCCAGGCCGGTTCGGCGGACGCCGTGCTGACTTTTCGCAATGTGCATAACTGGGTGCTGGCCGACACCGCGCCGGCGATGTTCCAGGCCTTCTTCAACGTACTGAAACCGGGGGGCGTGCTGGGCGTGGTGGATCATCGCGCCAAGGACGGCGCATCCCTGGAAGACATCAGGCACAGCGGCTATCTGACCACCGCCTATGTGGTGAAGCTGGCGACGGATGCCGGGTTTGTGCTGGACGGGCAAAACGAGATCAACGCCAACCCGCAAGACACCAAGGACTACGCGCAAGGCGTCTGGACCTTGCCGCCGGCGCTCAAGCTGGGGGACGTGGACAAGGCGAAATACCTGGCGATCGGCGAGTCGGACCGGATGACGCTGCGCTTCGTCAAGCCGGCGAAATAACCGCGAGGATCGCAGCCTGCGGGCAGGCTGCGATCCTCATCCTTCAATCGTCGGCGTGGGGATCGAGGTCGGGGAACATCACCTCGGTAAAACCGAACTTGCTGAAGTCGCTGATCCGCGACGGGTACAGGCGGCCGATCAGGTGGTCGCATTCGTGCTGCACTACCCGCGCATGGAAACCCGAGGCCAGCCGCACTATCGGCTCGCCCTTGGGATCGACGCCTTCGTAGCGAATGTGCTGATAACGCTCGACCGCGCCACGCAGCCCCGGCACCGACAGGCAGCCTTCCCAGCCCTCTTCCAGCACCGGGCTCAAGGGGGTGATCAGCGGGTTGATCAGGATGGTCTGCGGCACGGCCTCGGCTTGCGGGTACCGCTCGCTGTGCTCGAAACCGAAGATCACCAGTTGCAGGTCGACGCCGATCTGCGGCGCGGCCAGGCCGACCCCGCCGACGCTTTCCATGGTCTGGAACATGTCGTCGATCAGTTGCCACAGCTCGGGGCTGTCGAACATCTCGGGCGGCACCGGTGGCGCGATACGCAGCAGGCGCTCGTCGCCCATTTTGAGGATTTCACGGATCATGTTCAGGCTTCGTCAGTGGTCGGCTTGAGCGAGTGGTCCCGGCCCAGTCCCGATACGTGTTGTTTAGGCTCGTCGTGCTCGCCGGGAACCCTTTCTCCAGGGTTCTTGCCGTCGGACGACATGTGCTCGATCGCCGCATTCATCTCCGCCCCCAGCAACAGCACCGCCGAGGAAATATAGAAGTACAGCAGCAGGACGATGATCGCTCCGATACTGCCATACATGGCGTTGTAGTTGGCAAAGGTCTTCACGTAGAACGCGAAACCCAACGAGGCGATGATCCACACCACCACCGCCAGCACCGAGCCCGGGGTGATGAAGCGGAACTCCTGCTTCACGTCGGGCATCACGTAGTAGATCAGCGCCACGGCGACCATCATCAGGATCACGATCACCGGCCAGCGCAGGATGGTCCAGACGGTGACGATGAAGTCTTCCAGGCCGACCTGCGCGGCGATCCAGCCCATCACCTGCGGCCCGAGCACCATCAAGGCCGCGGCCGCCAGGAGCATGCCGGCGATGCCGATGGTGTAGAAAATCGACAGCGGAAAACGTTTCCACAACGGGCGCTTTTCCACCACGTCATACGCGGCGTTCATCGCGCTCATCATCAGCCGCACGCCGGCCGAGGCGGTATACAGGGCAATCACGATACCCACCGACAGCAGGCCGCCCTTGGACTGCTGCAACTGGTCGATCACCGGGTTGACCTGCTCCAGCGCCTGGGGCGGCAACACCAGTTCCGATTGCAGGCGCAACCAGGAGAAGAAGTCCGGCAGGTGCAGGAAACCGATCAAGGCGATCAGGAACAGAATGAAGGGGAACAACGAAAACAGCATCTGATAGGCCAGTGCCGAGGCATAGGTCGACATTTCGTCGTCGATGAACTCAGTGACCGTGCGCACCAGCACACGATGCAGGGGCAGGCCTTTCAAATTCGGCAAAAACATAGCGTCTCCTTTCGCCGCAAGCATTCAGGGTCGGTGGCGACTCAAGGGCCGTTTTCTACAACAAACTAGCCTAGTTTGGCGACTTTGAACCCTTTCGTCTCATTTCGTGCCGTGACCGCCATGAAAACGGCCATCCGCGGATGGCCGTCGTGTTGCAGTGCAAGCCGGCGGATCAGGCCGACATCCTGCCTGATATTACCAACGGCCGCGTTGACCAGGCCTGTCGCCTTATCCGCTGTGCTGCCCATGGTATGCCTGCGCAGAACAATCGAGGTTTTGGGGGCTTGCCCTGAGGTTGACTCGAAGCCGTCACGCGGAGTTTCAATTATTTCCAGTGGGGCATTTCATCGCCTTATTTGCCCGCCGCACGCAGGTTGCGCTTTATGTTTGGCGGCCAACCCACGAGAATGCGCAACCTATTCAGGCGCTGCGCTGAAGATCCAATCCCGTAGGAATGTTATGAAACTCGATAAAAAGCTGGCCATCGCCCGCCGGAACCAGGAACTGGGCGGGGCGGTGCTGGGCGTCAACAACTGCCACTTCGCGGAACTGAGCCGCAGCCGGAATATCTGGTGGTTCGATCTGCCGGTCAGCCGCCTGGCCATCGGTCAGTACGAATGGGTCCACCTGCTGCTGCACACCCCGAGCACCGACCAGTTGCTGCACCTGAAGGTGCCGACTGTGTTCCTGCGGGAAAAACTCGAAGGCCTGGTGGTCCGCAACGCCGGCAAGCGCAAGGCGGCCTTGAGCCTGGAACTGAGCGCCGACAAGGACTCCTTCCTCAAGGACGTGCGCCCCGCCGGCACCGGCGTGAACTTCGCGCAGTTCCAGCAGTGATCCACCTGTAGCCGCTGCCGCAGGCTGCGCAAGGTCCGCAGGACCTCCCGCGCCGCCAAGAACGACGCCCTCTGCGAGGTCGATCGCAGCCTTCGGCAGCGGCTACACAAGCGCCCAATAAAAAGCCCCGCGGATGCGGGGCTTTTTGTTTGCCTGGCGTCTTACTTCTTCACGCCCAGCTTCTTCAGCTCTTCGTCGCGCAGCTCGCGACGCAGGATCTTGCCGACGTTGGTGGTCGGCAGCGCATCGCGGAACTCGACAGCCTTGGGCACCTTGTAGCCGGTGACGTTGGCGCGCATGTGCTCCATCACCTGCTCCTTGGTCAGGGTCACGCCCGGCTTGGCGACGATGAAGATCTTGATCGACTCGCCCGACTTCTCGTCCGGCACGCCGATGGCCGCGCACTGCAACACGCCCGGCAGGGCCGCCAGCACGTCTTCCAGCTCGTTCGGATAAACGTTGAAGCCGGAGACCAGGATCATGTCCTTCTTGCGATCGACGATGCGGATATAGCCATTGGGCTGGATCAGCGCGATATCGCCGGTCTTCAGCCAGCCATCGCTCATCACCTCATCGGTGGCGTCCTGGCGCTGCCAGTAACCCTTCATGACCTGCGGGCCCTTGACGCAGAGCTCGCCGATCTCGCCCAGCGGCAGTTCGACGCCGGCGTCGTCAACGATCCGGCACAGGGTCGAGGGTACCGGGATGCCGATGGTGCCGATCTGGATGTTCTGGATCGGGTTGACGGTAGCCACCGGGCTGGTTTCGGTCATGCCGTAACCTTCGCAGATCGGGCAACCGGTCACGTCTTTCCAGCGTTCGGCCGCCGCCAGTTGCAGCGCCATGCCGCCGGACAGGGTGACTTTCAGCGCCGAGAAATCCAGCTTGCGGAAGGCTTCGTTGTTGCACAGGGCCACGAACAAAGTGTTGAGGCCGACGAAACCGCTGAACTTCCACTTCGACAGTTCCTTGACCATCGCCGGCAGGTCGCGCGGGTTGCTGATCAGGATGTTGTGGTTGCCGATCAGCATCATCGCCATGCAATGAAAGGTGAAGGCATAGATGTGGTACAGCGGCAGCGGGGTGATCAGGATCTCGCAACCCTCATTGAGGTTGGAGCCCATCAGCGCCTTGCACTGCAGCATGTTCGACACCAGGTTGCGGTGGGTCAGCATCGCGCCCTTGGCCACGCCGGTGGTGCCGCCGGTGTATTGCAGCACGGCAACATCGCTGCTGGCCGGGCTGGCGTCCTTGACCGGCTGGCCATGGCCTTGGCTCAGCACGTCGTTGAACTTGACGGCCTTGGGCAGGTGATAGGCCGGCACCATCTTCTTCACGTACTTGATGACGCTGTTGATCAGCAGGCGCTTGAGCGGTGGCAGCAGGTCCGCCACTTCGGTGACGATCACATGCTTGACGCCGGTCTTGGGCACCACGGCTTCGGCCAGGTGCGCCATGTTGGCCAGGCAGACCAGGGCCTTGGCGCCGGAGTCGTTGAACTGGTGTTCCATTTCCCGCGCGGTGTACAGCGGGTTGGTGTTGACCACGATCAGGCCGGCGCGGATGGCGCCGAATACTGCGACCGGGTACTGCAGGACGTTGGGCAGTTGCACGGCGATTCGATCGCCGGGTTGCAAATCGGTATGCTGTTGCAGGTACGCGGCAAAAGCACCGGACAGTTCGTACAGCTCACCGTAGGTGAGTGTCTTGCCGAGGTTGCTAAAGGCCGGTTTGTTGGCAAAACGTTGGCAGGACTGCTTCAACACCGCCTGAATATTCGGATACTCGTCTGGATTGATATCGGCAGCAATCCCAGCTGGGTACTTATCCTTCCAAAAGTCTTGGATCATGGAAGCCCACTCCTCAGCAACGCGAATTCGTCAGCGCACTTGATGCGATTATTATTTGTGTGTGTTTTTTATTGATGTCTATTGTTGGTGAGTCTGGCTGTCTACATAGGCCGAGAAGTCACAAAGCGCGCCGAGAGTAGCAGCTTTGCCAAAGGCCGACTAGAGCCAAAATCGGCCTAAACAGTCACTTCCATGACTCAAGAATATTCAATGGTCATTTTTAGAGTAAAAGTTCTATACAGCCTTTCAGGGCTCTGGAACGGGCTTTTGCGCCCTTCAAAAGCATCGCGAGCAAGCTTCGCTCCTACAGAAACCCTGGGTTCCGGTAAAAGCGAGGCTTGCTCGCGATAGCCGCGCCACGGCGCGTTGTTGTTACATCCGGTGAAACATCAGGCGATGTCGCGCAACTCCCGACGCAGGATCTTGCCTACCGGCGTCATCGGCAACGACTCACGCAACACTATGTGTTTCGGCACCTTGTAGCCGGTGAAGTTTTCCTTGCAGTAAGCCTTCAGCTCTTCGAGGCTGACCCCCGACTCGCGGGCCACCACGAACAGCTTCACCGCCTCCCCCGAACGCTCGTCCGGCACACCGATCACCGCGCAGTTGGCGACTTTCGGGTGGGCCATCACCACGTCCTCGATTTCATTGGGGTACACGTTGAAACCCGAGACGATGATCATGTCCTTCTTGCGGTCGACGATGCGCACGAAGCCATCCGGATCGATCACCGCGATATCGCCGGACTTGAACCAGCCCTCGGCATCCAGCACCTCGTCGGTGGCTTCCGGCTTCTGCCAGTAGCCCTTCATGATCTGCGGCCCCTTGATGCACAGCTCGCCGCGCTCGCCCAGCGGCTGCTCGACGCCCTGGTCGTCGATGACCTTGAGGGTCGTGCCCGGCACCGGCAAGCCCACCGAGCCCAGGCGCGACTGGTCGCCGTAAGGGTTGGTGCAGGCCACGGGCGAGGTTTCGGTCAGGCCGTAGCCTTCGGTGATACGGCAGCCGGTCAACTCCGTCCAGCGCTCGGCGGTGGCCTTGACCAGCGCCGTGCCCCCGGAGTTGGTGAGCTTGAGATTGGCGAAGTCGAGGGTCTTGAACTCGGGATGATCCATCAGCGCCGTGAACAGCGTGTTCAGCCCCAGCAGCGCCGAGAAACGCCACTTCTTCAGCTCCTTGATGAAACCGCCGATGTCCCGCGGGTTGGTGATCAGCACGTTGTGGTTGCCGGTGACCATCATGCACATGCAGTTCGCGGTGAAGGCATAGATGTGGTACAGCGGCAGCGGCGCGATCATCACCTCCCGGCCCTCGCGCAGCAGCGGGTGGCCGTCCGGCCCCAGTTGCCCGAGGCAGGCACTGGCCTGCTGCATGTTGGCCACCAGGTTGCCGTGGGTCAGCATCGCGCCCTTGGCCAGCCCCGTGGTGCCGCCGGTGTATTGCAGCACGGCGACGTCGTCCAGGCGGGCGTTCAAAGGCTTGATCGGCTGGCCGCGACCCAGGCGCAATGCGCTCTTGAAGGAAACCGCCTGGGGCAGGCGATAGGCCGGCACCATCCTCTTCACCTTGTCGACCAGGGTATTGACCAGCCAGCCCTTGGCGGACGGCATCAGGTCACCCATCTTCGCCTCGATCAGGAACTGGATATCGGTATCGGCCAGCACCTCCTCGACCTTCTGCCCGAACAGGTTCATGTACACCAGGGCCCGCGCCCCGGAGTCCTTGAACTGGTGGCGCATTTCCCGGGTGGTGTACAGCGGGTTGGTGTTGACCACGATCAGCCCGGCGCGCAAGGCGCCGAACACGGCGATCGGGTAATGCAGGACGTTGGGCATCTGCACCGCGATGCGATCGCCGGGCACCAGGTCGGTGCTGCTCTGCAGATAACCGGCAAAGGCCGCGCTGTAGCGCTCCAGCTCGGCGTAGGTGATGGTCACGCCCATGTTGCTGAAGGCCGGGCGGTCGGCGAATTTCTTGCAGGAACGCTCGAACACCTCGATCACCGACTTATAGGTACCCAGGTCGATATCGACGGGCACTCCGGCCGGGCGTTTGTCATTCCAGAAATCAGGCTGCATTGTTCTTGTCCTCGTTACCTGAGTAGTCCGGGCCGCTTCTCTGACGCGACGAAAGGCGGGGCTCTGCGGACGTTAGCAGCTATGGCGAATAGGGCAAATACGAGCAACGGCGTCATTGACAACGTGAATCTTGCCGCCATGGCGCGCGCAGATCGGACGGGGCTGCGACGATGAGCTATACAATGCAACGACCCCGTGCAAAGGAATCGCCATGATCCACCACTCTTTCTGGCTGACCGCGAGCGACCACAGCCAGCTCTACGTCAACCAGTGGCTCCCGGCGGCCCCGCTCAAGGCCGTGATCCTGCTGGCCCACGGCATGGCCGAACACAGCGGGCGCTACGCCAGGCTGGCGCAGGCGCTGTGCGACGAAGGCTACGGCGTCTATGCGCTGGACCAGCGCGGTCACGGCAAGACCGCCGAGCATGGGGTACTCGGGCACTTCGCCGACGATGACGGCTGGTGCAAGGTGGTCGGCGACCTGGCCAGCCTCAACCAGCACATCGGCCAGCAGCACCCGGGAACCCCCATCGTGCTGCTGGGCCACAGCATGGGCAGCTACATCGCCCAGGCCTACCTGCTGCACCACAGCGCCAGCCTGTACGGGGCGATCCTCAGTGGCTCGAATTTCCAGCCGGTGGCGCTGTACCGCGCGGCCCGCCAGATCGCCCGCTTCGAACGCTGGCGCCAGGGCGCCCAGGGTCGCAGCGCGTTGATCGAATGGTTGTCCTTCGGTTCGTTCAACAAGGCCTTTAAACCCAACCGCACCGCCTTCGACTGGCTCAGCCGCGACCCCGACGAAGTCGACAAATACGTCCTGGACCCGCTCTGCGGCTTTCGCTGCAGCAACCAGCTGTGGATCGACCTGCTGGGCGGGCTGCAGCAAATCAGCAAGGCCTCCAACCTGGCCCAGATCGATCCGGGCCTGCCATTGCTGGTGATGGGCGGAGAATGTGATCCGGTGAGCGATGGCATACGTCTCAAGGATCTGGCCGGCGCTCTGCGCGAGGCCGGCAGCCAGTACCTGCAGCTCAATATCTACCCGCAGGCGCGGCACGAATTGTTCAATGAAAGCAACCGCGACGAAGTGACTGCCGATGTGTTGGCCTGGCTCGACCAGGCCCTGCAGCATCGTCGACCGCCGAAGACTGAATGACCCTGTTTCCAATCGATACGCCAATCAACGCTCAGCACAGGACTTGAGAGAGATGACCCAGGTTACCAACACCCCGTACGAAGCCCTCGAAGTCGGCCAGACCGCCAGCTACAGCAAGCACGTGGAAGAGCGTGACATCCAGCTGTTCGCCGCCATGTCCGGCGACCACAACCCGGTGCACCTGGACGCCGAGTTCGCCGCCGCCAGCATGTTCAAGGAGCGCATCGCCCACGGCATGTTCAGCGGTGCGCTGATCAGCGCCGCGGTGGCCTGCGAGCTGCCCGGGCCGGGCACCATCTATATCGGCCAGCAGATGAGCTTCCAGAAACCGGTGAAGATCGGCGACACCCTGACCGTGCGCCTGGAAATCCTCGAAAAACTGCCGAAGTTCCGCGTGCGCATCGCTACCCGCGTGTTCAACCAGCGCGATGAGCTGGTGGTGGACGGCGAAGCTGAAATCCTCGCCCCGCGCAAACAACAGACCGTCACCCTGCCGACCTTGCCAGCCATCAATATCGGCTGAAGCCCCCTGTACCTGTAGCCGCTGCCGAGCCCGCGAGGCTGCGATCGATTGCACAGCAATCGTAAAATCAGCCACTGCGTTTACCCAGGCAGATCCGGGACTCGAGGCTAGCGGTTGCTCCGTCGGAGTGCCGCCCAAACCGATCGCAGCCTCGCAGGCTCGGCAGCGGCTACAGGCTCCCCTCCTCCACCTGCACGCTCGCCGTCATCCCGGCGCTCAGGTTGACGCCTTCGGGCACCTTGTCGAGCCTGATCCGCACCGGAATCCGCTGCGCCAGGCGCACCCAGTTGAACGTCGGCTCCACCTCGGCCAGCAGTTGCCCGTCCGGCGTGGCGTTGCGGTCGGTGATGCCGCGGCTGATGCTTTCCACATGCCCCTGCAAGGCTTCCCCGGCGCTCATCAGCCACACCTTGACCGGGTCGCCGACCTTGATCCGCGGCAGCTTGGTTTCCTCGAAATAGGCCTGCACGTAGAAGGTCGAATCGTCGATCAGCGCCATCACCGATTGCCCGGCGTTCACATAGTTGCCTTCGGCGAGGCGCAGGTTGGTGATGTGCCCGCTGCGCGGTGCGCGGACCTGGCTGCGCGCCAGGTTGAGCTCGGCGACCTTGGCGTCGGCCTGGGCCTGGCGCAGCTCGCCACGAGCGACACCGGCATTGATCTGCGCGTTCTCCCGCAGCTCGGCGCTGATCGCCTGCGGGCCGAGGCTGGCCCGGCGGCTGGCTTCACGCTCTTTCAGGTTGAGCTGCTGCTGGCGGGTCTGCACCACCGCCTGGGCCTTTTCCAGAGCCGCCTCGAAGCGATCGCGGTCGATGCTCAGCAACAGGTCGCCGGCCTTCACCGCCTGGTTGTCGTAGGCCTTGAGCTCACGCACCCAGCCCGAGACGTCGGGGGCGACTATCACCACGTCGGCGCGAATCCGCGCATCCCGGGTCCAGGGCGTGAGCATGTAGTACTGCCACAGATGAAAGCCGGCAAACAGCGCCGCCGCCACCAGGCACAGGGTAAAAGCGATACGCACGGAGGCACGCATGAACAACTCCTTATAAAGGTCCGAGTACGACAGTGACCAACGTCAGGACACAGACGTACAAGGCCACATCGAACAGTGCTTCATGCCAGATCCAGCGCCCCAGCGGCGTTGCGCGCAACAGCATGCGCAACGCCCCGGTCAGCACCAACGCCAGCACCACATAAATCAGAAACGGGCTGAGCAACACTCCGCCCAGCGACCACTCACGCAGCCCCATGGTTTTCCTCCTGCTGCCGGCACCAGATGCGCCAGCTCTTCTGCAACTGCACCACCGCGCCCTGGGCCAGCTTCAACGCATCGCTGGGCGGTTGGCTGTCCAGGGCCTCGAGCAAGGCGCTGCTGGCGTCGGCCAGCGCGTCGCCGCGACCGGCGCCCGGCCCGCGCTCCAGCACCTGCTCCAGATACTCGAAATAGCGTCGCTGCGAAGCATCCTCGGGCACCTGGGCCACCACCAGGCTCAAGCGCAGATGCATCAGTTCATCGCCGATATCCAGGCCCAGCAGGCCATCGTCCCAGCGGCTGCGCGCCTGCTCCGGCAATTCCGGGTAATGCCGCGCCAATTGCAACAGGCGATCGGCCATGCGCCCGCCGAACCAGCTTTCCGCGCCACGCAGGTTGCGCCGGGTCAGGCGCACCAGGTCCTGCAGGGTCGCCGCCAGCAGGCGCCGCCCGTGCCAGGCCGGGTTGCGCAGGATCAGCAGCTGGAACGCCAGCACCGCGGCGCCCACGCCGAGCACCATCGCCTGGGCGCTGTTGAAGAAGTTCGCCACGTCGAACGTCATCTGGTTCTGCGGCGAAATCAGCACCACGAAGTGCAGGCAGAACGAGGTGGCCGTGGCGCCGATCTGCGGTTTGGCCATGCCCAGCGCGCCAAAAAACAACGGCACGCCCATGGCCATCGCCAGCAGGGCAAAACTGCTCCACTGCGGCAGCAGGATCTGCCCGGCCACGAAGGCCACCGGAATCGCCAGGAAGATGCCGCGCATGAAGCTCATGCCGATCTGTGCGCCGTTTTCCCGGCTGGCGAACAGGCCGCACACCACGCAAGTCAGCAGCATCGCCCCCGAGGCCGCCGGCCAGGCCGTGGCCAGCCAGAAGCAGGCCACGGTGAGAAAGGCCAGGGCGCTGCGCGCGCCAAACAGCAGCGCCAGCGACAGATCGCGATGGGGGCTCAGGGTCGCCGGCTGCTCGACCGGGGCCTTGCCCTCCTCCACCGCCTGCAGCGCCGCGCCGGCGGCCAGGGCGGTATCCAGCAACAGGGTGAAACGGGCCAGGCAATAGCTTTGCGCCGAGCTGATGGCCGCATCATGGGAAGCGTCCAGCAGCTGCGGGCGCAGCGCCTGCAAGGTCGGCTGGTCCATGGCCGCCAGGGCCTGCTGCACCTGCTCCATCCACGGCGCCAGCTGGTCCGCCTCGGCCTGGTCCAATTGCTTCCATTGCCGGCGCACCGAACGGGAGATCCGCAGCAGCATCAGCAGCTTCTGGCTCAAGCCGCTGATTGCCCTCGCCCGTTGCCGACCCAACGACCCTTCGAACCAGGCATGTTCGCGCTGGGAGTCCACGGCGACGATGCGTCCGAGGATTTCCAGCAGCCCCTGGCGCGCCAGGGCATCGCCGGCCAGGGTTGCCCGCGCCGCCTGCATCCCGCTTTGCCAGGCACTGCGCGCCTGGGCGGTCAACTGCCGCTCGACCCGCATCGGCCAGAGCAAGGCACTGCTGGCGGTGGCGCAGATAATGCCCAGGGAAATTTCCGTACAGCGCGCCACGGCCTGGTCGAATATCGACAAGGGGTGGGAGATCGCCGGCAAGGCAATGATCGCCACGGTGTAGCCGGCCAGCACGAACGAGTAGGACCAGGCGCTGCGCAGCAGGGTCGAACTGGCGGTACACAAGCCCAGCCACAACGCCAGGGCCAGCAGGAACAGCCACGGCGTCTGGGCGAACAGCCCCATGAACAGCACCGACATGCAGGTACCCACCAAAGTCCCCACCAACCGTGCCATGCCCTTTTGCAGGACCATCCCGGACAGCGGCTGGGCGACGATGATCGCCGTCATCAGGGCCCAGGACGGCTGCTGCAGACCCCAGCGCATGGCCAGCCACAACGCCAGCCCGGCGCCGAGCAGGGTCTTGATCGCGAACTGCACGGCCGCCAGATTGGGGGTGAACAGCGCCTGCAAAGTGATACGCACGGAAGGAACCCCGGGAAGGACAAAACAACGATAGATGCACTGGAGCGAGAGATGATGCCGGTCAATTATTAGCTAGCTAACTATCAGTCGTCCAGTACTAATTTCCAGGCGCAAAAAAACGCCAGACAAGCTGGCGTTTTTGATAGCTTCGCGCCGTTACGAGCCGGCGCGCGCCTGATTGCGCAGGGCTTTGACCTGATCCTGATTGCGCTGTGCGCCACGCTCCTCATGCCGGCCCGGAAATCCAATTCTTATCTGATATTTCAAAAACTTATCTTTTAATCCGGTTTCTGTATCCGCGTTATTTGCAGGATCTGTCATTTGGCCTGGATGCAGAATGCCTGTATTTTCCAAGGTGTTCGTCACCTCAACAGACAGCCGCCATGAATCCCGAAAAGCTTGAACTGCTGGTCACCCGCGAAATGCCCTATGGCAAGTACAAGGGCCGCATCCTCGCCGACCTGCCCGGCCCCTACCTGAACTGGTTCGCCCGCGAAGGTTTTCCCCACGGCGAGCTGGGCGGCCTGTTGGCCCTGATGCAGGAAATCGATCACAACGGCCTCTCCGATCTGCTGGACCCGCTGCGCGCCAAACACGGCAAACCCAAACCCCGTCATTAAGAAGCCCGCCATGCCAAGCAATGCCCAACTCGCCCGCGACGAAGACTATTGGCTGGCCATTGCCCGGCGCTATGACCTCGAACCCGGGCCGATCAACCTGGAGAACGGCTACTTCGGGCGCATGAGCCGCGCCGTGGTCGAGGAATACCAGCGGCAGATCGACTTCGTGAACCGCAGCAACTCGGTGCATGTGCGCCAGCATTTCGAGCAGATCGGCAACTTGCAGATTCGCCAGCAACTGGCCGAACTGCTGGGCGTCGACCGCCAGGCCGTCGCCCTCACCCGCAGCGCCTCGGAGGCGTTGCAGTCGCTGATCCGCAACTACAACCGCCTCCAGCCGGGCGATCAGGTGCTGATCAGCGACCTGGAATACGACAGCGTCAAGGGCGCCATGCGCTGGCTGGCGCGCCATCGCGGGGTCGAGGTCATCGAGATCGAGCACGCCCACCCGGCGAGTTTCGACAGCCTGCTGGCCAGCTATCGCGAAGCCTTCGAGCGCTACCCGCGACTGAAGCTGATGGCCCTGACCCACGTCACCCACCGCACCGGGCTGGTGCTGCCGGTCCAGGCCATTGCCCTGGATGCCCGCGAACGGGGAATCGACGTCATTCTCGACGGCGCCCATGCCCTGGCCCAGGTCGATTTCCAGCTCAGTGAGCTGGGCGTGGCGTTCGCCGGCTACAACCTGCAGAAATGGATTGGTGCGCCGCTGAGCCTGGGGTTTGTCTACATCGACCCGCAACGCCTGGCCGATATCGATCCGGACATGGGCGAGCAACGTTATGCCCTCGACGATATCCGCTCACGGGCGCCTTATGGCACGCCGAACATTCCAGCCTGGCTGACCTTGCCCCGGGTGTTCGAGGAGCACCGCAGCATGGGCGGCTCGGCCCTCAAGGGCGCGCGCCTGAATTACCTGCGTGACCTGTGGGTGAGCCAGGTGCGCGAGCTGCCCGGCATCGAAGTCATGACCCCGGACGATCCGCGGCTGTATTGCGGCATCACCTCGTTTCGCTTCACCCGCCAGCCGGACCAGCAGGCGATGGCCGAACGGCTGCTCAAGGAATACAACCTGTTCACCGTGGCGCGCAGCGGTTCGCGTTGCGGGCCCTGCATCCGGGTGACACCGGGCTTTACCACGCCGAGTGCTGATGTCCAGTTACTGGTCGAGGCATTGACTGAACTGGCGGCCCTGTAGCCGCTGCCGCAGGCTGCGATANTCCCGATGACGCTACGGCCTTTCGGCCGATCGCAGCCTGCGGCAGCGGCTACAGACAGCAGCGGCCATTCAGATTGCGTTGCCTGGCCCGGCGTCATCGCGAGCAAGCTTCGCTCCTACAGAAGGCCCGGCAATAGCCGGCCAGCTTTTCTCCAGGCAAAAAAAAACGGTGCACCGACCAAGCGCACCGTAAAGCCGTAGAACACACCAACGAATCTTTGAAAAAAGCAGGAAACCTGTCAGTCCAGCAGCGCCAGGGCCTCGGCCGTGCACTCCTGGATCCGCGCCCAGTCGCCGTTCTTGATCCACTCGGGATCGAGCATCCAGCTACCGCCGACGCACATCACGTTCTTCAACGCCATGTAGCTCTTGATATTGGCCGGGCCGACACCGCCGGTCGGGCAGAACTTCACTTCGCCGAACGGGCCGCCCAGGGCCTTGATCGCGGCCACGCCGCCACTGACTTCCGCCGGGAACAGCTTGAAGCGGCGATAGCCCAGGCTGTAACCCTCCATGATCCCGGAGGCATTGCTGATCCCCGGCAACAGCGGGATCGGGCTGGCGACGCTGGCTTCCAGCAGGTCGCGGGTAATGCCCGGGGTGACGATGAACTGCGAACCGGCGGCTTCGGCGGCGGCCAGCATCTGCCGATCGAGCACGGTGCCGGCACCGGTCACCAGCTCCGGACGCTGCTCGCGCAGGATCTGGATCGCCTTGAGACCGAACTGCGAACGCAGGGTCACTTCCAGCGCGGTCAGGCCACCGGCGGCCAGGGCGTCCGCCAGGGGCAGCACGTCCTGTTCGCGGGCGATGGTGATCACCGGCAGAATCCGCGCCTTGGCGCAGAGGCTGTCGATCAGGGCAACTTTGTCCGCCATGGAAACGGTCGGTTGTTGAATTGTCATAGCGGCTGATCCTTGGCTCATGGGCACCAGTAAATCTCTAACGGAGGTTGCAGGAAGGCACGAATCGGCATCGCGGCGACATCGTCACCGGCCAGTGCGGCACTCAGGGTGGTCAACTTGGATTGACCGGAAATCGACAGCACGCTGTAGGTGGCCGAAGCCAGCAAGGCACGACTCATGCTCAGGCGCTGATGGGGCACGCTCGGCGCCAGCATCGGCCAGCAGCGACGCTGACCGTCGGCCTGCAGGGCTTCGGCCAGGTTCGGGCTGTTGGGGAACAGGGAGGCGGTATGACCGTCGTCGCCCATGCCCAGCACCAGCACGTCGATGGCCGACAACTCGCCCAGCAGACGATCGGCCTGCACCGCGGCCTGTTCGAGGTTCGCCGCAGCGTTGTAGAGGCTGAGGAACTTCGCCTGGGCCGCCGCGCCCTGCAGCAGGTAGCGCTTGAGCAGGCCGGCGTTGCTGTCGGCGTGCTCCACCGGTACCCAGCGCTCGTCCGCCAGGGTGACCAGGACCTTGGACCAGTCCAGGTGCTGCTTGGCCAGGTGCTGGAAAAACGCCACCGGGCTGCGCCCGCCGGACACCACCAGCGTGGCTTCGCCGCGAACCTGGATCGCCTGGCTCAGTTGCCCGGCCACCTTCAGTGCCAGGCCTTCGGCCAGCAGGATCGGGCTGCGGAACTCGTGGGCGTGTACGCCCGCGGGCAGTTTCAATTTAGATATCGCCATACCATGACCTCCCGTCCCGCGTGATCAATGCAATGGAGCTCATCGGCCCCCACGACCCGGCCGCATACGGCTTGGGCGCATCGCCGGATTTCTTCCACCCGGCGATCAGCTGGTCACACCACTTCCACGCGGCTTCGATTTCATCTTTGCGGACAAACAGGTTCTGATTGCCACGCATCACTTCCAGCAACAACCGCTCGTAGGCATCGGGGATCCGCGCGCTGCGATAGGTATCGGAAAAATTCAGCTGCAGCGGGCCGCTGCGCAGTTGCATGCCCTTGTCCAGGCCTTGTTCCTTGGTCATCACCCGCAGGGAGATACCTTCGTCCGGCTGCAGGCGGATGATCAGCTTGTTGCTGATCTGCAGGCGCTGCTCGGGGGCGAAGATGTAGTGCGACGGCTCCTTGAAGTGGATGACGATCTGCGACAGCTTCTGCGGCATGCGCTTGCCGGTACGCAGGTAGAACGGCACCCCGGCCCAGCGCCAGTTGCGGATGTCGGCCCGCAGGGCGACGAAGGTTTCGGTGTCGCTCTGGGTGTTGGAATTCTCTTCCTCCAGGTACCCCGGCACGGCCTTGCCTTCGCTGTGCCCGGCGATGTACTGGCCGCGCACCACCTGGGTGGTCAGGCCTTCCGGGCTGATCGGCGCCAGGGCCTTGAGCACCTTGACCTTCTCGTCACGGATGCTGTCGGCCGAGAGGTCGGCGGGGGGGTCCATGGCGATCAGGCAGAGCAGTTGCAGCAGGTGGTTCTGGATCATGTCCCGCAGCTGGCCGGCCTTGTCGAAGTAGCCCCAGCGGCCTTCGATGCCGACCTTCTCGGCCACGGTGATTTCCACGTGGGAGATGTAGTTCTGGTTCCACTGGGTCTCGAACAGGCTGTTGGCGAAACGCAGGGCGATCAGGTTCTGCACCGTCTCCTTGCCCAGGTAGTGGTCGATGCGATAGATGCGGTTCTCCGGGAAGAACTGCGCCACCGCGTCGTTGACCTTGCGCGACGATTCCAGGTCCGAACCGATAGGCTTCTCCAGCACCACGCGGGTGTTTTCGGCCAGCCCAGCCTTCGACAGGTTCTCGCAGATCGCCCCGTACACCGCCGCCGGCGTGGCGAAATAGGCGATCAGGCGTTGCTCGCGCTCGGCCAGCTCGGCCAGGGCCAGGTAATCCTCGGCCTTGAGGAAATCCACGTGCAGGTAGGTCAGGCGCGCCAGGAAGCGCTCCAGCACCGCGGGGTCGATCTCCTTGGCACCGACATACTTGCGCAACTCGGCTTCAATGAAAGACAGGTGCTGCTGTTCGCTGCCCGGCTCGCGGGCCAGGGCCAGAATGCGCGTGTCGTCATGCAGCAGGCCGGCGCCATCGAGCTGATAGAGGGCAGGAAACAATTTGCGAAGCGCCAGATCGCCCAGCGCGCCGAATAAGGCAAAAGTGCAGGGTTCTACCGTTATCGAAGGCATGATGTTTGTTCTTTTATCAAGTTAAGCTACAAATACCTTTTTTCAAGGCATCACTCAAGGGAAAATGTAGTAATAACCACAACATTTTAGCAAAATAGAGATTCGAAGTGGTGGTCCGTCGGAGCCATCAGTAGGATAGGCCACCGCCAAAGACCGGTTAAGACCGGCTTCCTTTGCATTGCCGAACCAGGAAAACCCTAATGGACCGCGTGCGAAATCTTCTGGAACAGATCCAGAATCGCCTTGAAGAATTGAACAAGGCGGAACGTAAAGTCGCCGAAGTCATCCTGCTCAACCCACAGCAGGCGACCCGCTTCAGTATTGCTGCCCTCGCCCAGGCCGCTTCGGTCAGCGAGCCGACAGTCAACCGTTTCTGCCGCTCGTTCGGCGTCAGCGGCTACCCCGAACTCAAGCTGCAACTGGCCCAGAGCCTGGCCAGCGGCGCGGCCTATGTCAGCCGCGCGGTGGAAGCCGACGACAACCCCGAAGCCTACACCCAGAAGATCTTCGGCAGCGCCATCGCCTCCCTGGACAGCGCCTGCCAGGCCCTGGACCCGAACCTGATCAGCCGCGCCGTCGACCTGTTGATCCAGGCCCGGCAGATCCACTTCTTCGGCCTCGGCGCCTCGGCCCCGGTGGCCCTCGATGCCCAGCACAAGTTCTTCCGCTTCAACCTGGCGGTGACCGCCCACGCCGATGTGCTGATGCAGCGGATGATCGCCTCGGTGGCCCACACCGGCGAGCTGTTCGTGATCATCTCCTACACCGGGCGCACCCGCGAGCTGGTGGAAGTGGCGCGCATCGCCCGGGAAAACGGCGCCTCGGTACTCGGCCTGACCGCCGCCGGCTCGCCGCTGGCCAAGGCCAGCACCCTGAGCCTGAACATCCCGCTGCCGGAAGACACCGACATCTACATGCCGATGACCTCGCGGATCATCCAGCTCACCGTGCTCGACGTCCTTGCCACCGGCATGACCCTGCGCCGCGGCGTGGACTTCCAGCCGCACCTGCGCAAGATCAAGGAAAGCCTCAACGCCAGCCGCTATCCGGTGGGCGACGAGTACAACTGAGGCTCGCGCAACCCGGCGCCAGCCCTTCCGGCCTTATCGCGGGCAAGCCTCGCTCCTACAGAACNTTGCCCGCGATAAGGCATCAGCCACACCGCCAAACTACGCCCCCGCCCGCGCCTGCAAACTCAAATGCGCCCGCTCCCCCGGCGCCAGGCACAGGCTGTCGGTGCCCCCCGCCGCCGCTTCGACGCAGACGAACCCGGACACCTCGCTCCAGCTCACCCCCAGCAATGGCCGGCTACCCGGATGCCAGACCACGGTGTCGGCGGTATCGCCAGTGTCGATGCGCAATTCGCGCTGCCAGGCGTGGTCCTTGAGCTGCAATTCGCCCTCGTGCTGGAACACTCGCTGGCAACCGCCATCGACCCGCAGCTCGCCTGTTTGCCGGCACGCCTGGCGGCTCAACTGGTCGTAACCCTCGGCGCCGTCGAGCCCAGACAGCGCTACCTCACCGACGTCGCCAATACGCCAGTAAGCGTGCAAAGCCTGGCTCAGCTGGCACGGCAGGCTGTCCTGGTGCTCGGTGCTCAGGCGCAGGTCCATGCTTTCGCCCAGGTGCGCGTGCAGGTCGACCTGCCAGTCGCACAGCTGCAGCTGCCAATGCAGGTACACACCCTCGTCATCGCTGCGGCTGTCGAGCAGCTTCCAGTCGATCAGCCGCGCCCAGCCATGGGACGGCCAGGCATTTTCGCTCGGGTGGCGGCCGTACCAGGGCCAGCACACCGGCACCCCGCCACGGATCGCCCCGACCTGCGGCCACTTCGCCGCGCACCACAGCCAGGGCTTCTGCCCGGTCGGCTGGAAATGCAGGAGCTGCGCGCCCTGGCGACTGAACACCGCCTGGCACAGCGGATGGTCGATCACCAGCACGTCGCGCATCTGATAGCGCTCCCAGGCGAAAGTCGGGCGCTCGCGCAAGGATTTGAAAAAGCGTTGCAGCGGATGCTCATGCATGGGCCACGGTCCTGAAGATCATTGCTGTCTCGATATTCGTCATGCTGCGCAAAACCCTGTAGCCGCTGCCGCAGGCTGCGATCGGCCGGG
>NZ_JBQENK010000034.1:5593-30850 GCF_052044735.1 Pseudomonas sp. 22526 | reverse complement strand
CCAGCTTTCAGGCGACAACGCGACGCAGGAAAGAGCAAATGACACGCCTTTTCCTTAACGGGGGATAGGCGTTAGTCGCAGCAGATGAATCCGACGGCTGTCGGCATTCAGGATACGGAAGCGATAGGCACCGATTTCGGTGATTTCGTTGCGTTTAGGCAAGTGCCCGAACGCGCTCATCACCAGGCCGCCGACGGTGTCGAACTCATCGTCGGAGAACTCGCTGTCGAAGAACTCGTTGAAGTTCTCGATCGGCGTCAGCGCCTTGATCAGGAAATCGCCGCTCGGCAGGGGCTTGATGTAGCTGTCTTCCTCGACGTCGTGCTCGTCTTCGATGTCGCCGACGATCTGTTCCAGCACGTCCTCGATGGTCACCAGCCCCGCCACGCCGCCGTATTCGTCGATGACGATGGCCATGTGGTTGTGGTTGGCGCGGAACTCGCGCAGCAGCACGTTCAGGCGCTTGGACTCGGGCACGAAGGTCGCCGGGCGCAGCAGATCCTTGATGTTGAAGCTGTCGCCGTTCTCCTTGAGGATCAGCGGCAGCAGGTCCTTGGCCAGCAGAACACCCATGACGTCGTCATGGCTTTCGCCGATCACCGGATAACGCGAGTGCGCGGAATCGAGAACGGACGGCAGGAATTCGCGGGGAGTCTGGGTCGCCTTGATGCTGATCATCTGCGAGCGCGGAACCATGATGTCCCGTACCTGCAGGTCAGCGACCTGGATGGCGCCTTCGACGATGGCCAGCGCTTCGCTGTCCAGCAACTTGTTCTGATGGGCTTCGCGCAGCAGCTCCAGCAGCTCCTGGCGGTTTTTCGGCTCATGGGCAAAAGCCTGGGTCAGTTTACCCAGCCACGACTTTTGCCCGCTGCTCGATCGGTCTTCGCTCATAGCGATTACTCTAAATCCTTGGTTGTTACAGATGGATGTTCTTCGGTTTCGTCGTCCGCATAAGGGTCGGGATGACCCAGTTCTGCAAGCAACGTTCGTTCCAGCGCTTCCATTTCTTCGGCTTCGTCGTCATCTATATGGTCGTAACCCAATAGATGCAAGCAGCCGTGAATCACCAGATGGGCCCAGTGGGCCTGGAGGTCCTTGCCTTGTTCGGCGGCTTCGCGCTCGACCACTTCGATGCAGATCACCAGGTCGCCGAGCAATGGAATGTCCAGCAGCTCGTCCGGCACGTCGGCGGGGAACGACAGGACGTTGGTGGCGTAGTCCTTCTGCCGCCAGGTGCGGTTCAGTTCGCGGCCTTCGGGCTCGTCCACCAGGCGGATGGTCAGTTCCGAGTCGGCTGTGCGCTGGCGCAGGGCCAGCTCACACCATTGGCGGAACTGGGCTTCGCTGGGAGCAGGCTTGTCGCTTGCCAGTTGCAGATCAAGCTCAAGCATCGTGGCGATTGCCTTTTTCCGCGGCGGACTGGGCGGACTCGTCGGCCACGCGCTGCTCGAAGCGCTCGTAGGCTTCGACGATGCGCTGCACCAGCGGATGGCGCACCACGTCCTTGGGCATGAAGTGGGTGAAGCTGATGCCCGGGACGTCCTTGAGCACGTTGATCACATGGGCCAGGCCGGACTTGGTGCCCTTGGGCAGGTCGACCTGGGTGATGTCGCCCGTGATCACGGCGGTGGAGCCGAAGCCGATCCGGGTCAGGAACATCTTCATCTGCTCGACGGTGGTGTTCTGGCTTTCGTCGAGGATGATGAAACTGTTGTTCAGCGTGCGACCGCGCATGTAGGCCAGCGGAGCAATCTCGATGACCTGGCGCTCGATCAGCTTGGCGACATGCTCGAAGCCGAGCATTTCATACAGCGCGTCATACAAGGGGCGCAGGTACGGGTCGATCTTCTGGGCCAGGTCGCCAGGCAGGAAGCCGAGTTTCTCACCGGCTTCGACCGCCGGACGCACCAGCAGGATGCGCCGTACCTGTTCGCGCTCCAGTGCGTCTACCGCACAGGCCACGGCCAGGTAGGTCTTGCCGGTACCGGCCGGGCCGATGCCGAAGTTGATGTCGTTGCCGAGGATTTCCTTGACGTAGCGCTGCTGATTCAAGCCGCGTGGGCGAATCATGCCTTTTTTGGTGCGCAGGGCCACGGCCGCTTCGGCGACAGGGTGATTGTTCAGCTCTTCGACGGCGGATTCCTGGAGGAACAGGTGCACCATGTCCGGCGACAGCTCGGTACCCTTGGTTTCCCGGTACAGGCGGCGCAGGAGGTTTTCCGCGGAGGTGGTGTGCTTGGGTTCGCCGATCAGCTCGAACTGATTGCCGCGGTTGCGGATCTCGATGGTCAGGCGCTGCTCGATCAAGCGCAAATGCTCGTCGAATTGCCCGCACAGATTGGCGAAGCGGCGAGCCTCAAAGGGCTCGAGGATGAAGCGATGTGGTTCTATGGGTGCGTTCAAGGTCGTTTTTTAGCCGCCCAACGGCAATAAGGGATGAATTCAAGGATAACGCCAGTGGCCTGGGTGCGAAAGCTCTTATACGAAGCAATGTCTTTCGCCACATTTTCCTTGGAAGCCGGCTTTCCGGCGATGGCGTGCCCGAGGCCGCTACCGCTGGTCAGCCAGCATCGGCAGGAGATTATTGCAGCAGCGATCCGCGCAGCGAGTGAGGCTGGGCGGAGTCGATGTGCACATCGGCAAACTGGCCGATCAGCGTGGGATTGTCGCAGCGGAAGTTGACGATACGGTTGTTCTCGGTCCGCCCCTGCAGTTCGCCCGGGTCTTTCTTCGAATAGTCGGTGACCAGGATGCGCTGGATCGAGCCGACCATCTGTCGGCTGATTTCGAACCCTTGTTGATTCAGCCGGTGTTGCAGGGCGTTCAGGCGTTCCTTTTTCAACTCTTCCGGGGTGTCGTCCGCCAAGTCGGCGGCCGGGGTGCCCGGGCGTTGGCTGTAGACGAACGAATAGGAGAAGTCGAAGCCGACGTCTTCGATCAGCTTCATGGTCTGTTCGAAGTCTTTTTCGGTCTCGCCAGGGAAGCCGACGATGAAGTCCGAGCTGATGCAGATGCCCGGCACGGCGGCACGCAGTTTGCGCAGCTTGGACTTGTATTCCAGCGCCGTGTGGTTGCGCTTCATGGCCGCGAGGATCCGGTCGGAGCCCGACTGCACCGGCAAGTGCAGGTGTTTCACCAGCTCCGGCACTTCGGCATGGGCCTGGATCAGGCTGTCGGAGAACTCCAGCGGATGGGAGGTGGTGTAGCGGATGCGCTCGATGCCATCGACCGCGGCGACCACGCGGATCAGTTCGGCCAGGTCGGCCAGGCGGCCATCATGAGTCTGGCCGCGGTAGCCGTTGACGTTCTGCCCCAGCAGGGTGACTTCGCGCACGCCGTTTTCCGCCAGGTGGATGATCTCGGAGATCACGTCGTCGAACGGCCGGCTGACTTCCTCGCCACGGGTGTAAGGCACCACGCAGAAGGTGCAGTACTTGCTGCAGCCTTCCATCACCGAGACATAGGCACTCGGGCCGTCGATGCGCGGTTCCGGCAGGTGGTCGAATTTTTCGATTTCCGGGAACGAGACGTCGACCTGCGGCAGCTTGCTGCTGCGGGCGGCATCGATCATTTCCGGCAGGCGGTGCAGGGTCTGCGGGCCGAAGACCACGTCGACGTACGGCGCCCGGTCACGGATGGCCGCGCCTTCCTGGCTGGCCACGCAACCGCCGACGGCGATGACCATTTCCGGGTTGGCCAGCTTCAGTTCGCGCCAGCGCCCCAGCTGGGAATACACCCGGTCCTGGGCCCGTTCGCGGATCGAGCAGGTGTTGAGCAGGATGACGTCCGCGTCTTCGGCGCGGGCGGTGACTTCCAGGGCCTGGTGTTCACCCAGCAGATCGACCATGCGCGAGCTGTCGTACTCGTTCATCTGGCAACCGTGGGTTTCTATGTAAAGCTTCTTGGCCATGGACGGGGTCATCACCTGATTCAAAGAACCGCGCATTATAGGGAACATGGCCTGAGGTTCCTACCGCTGCGCGTCCGGTGGCTATGCTATAGTTCGCGCCCTCTTTTATATCCCCCGATGTGTTACCCGCCCACCATGACCAAACGTGAAGCTCCAATCTACAAGGTGATTTTCCTCAACCAGGGACAGGTGTTCGAAATGTACGCCAAGCAGATCTATCAAAGTGATCTGTGGGGTTTCCTGGAGGTGGAAGAGTTCGTCTTTGGCGAGCGCACGCAAGTGGTCGTCGATCCGAGCGAAGAGAAGCTCAAGGCCCAGTTCGAAGGCGTGGTGCGCAGCTTTGTGCCTATGCATTCGATCGTGCGCATCGACGAGGTCGAGCGCCTGGGTACGCCGAAGATCAGCGAGGCGCGTGGCGTGAGCAACGTCATGCCGTTTCCGATGCCGATGCCTGAGAAGTAAAAGGGCTGTATCGAGAAGAACGTTGCGTTCCGTCGCGAGCAGGCTTGCTCGCGATGTACTCAAGGCAGGGGGGAGAAGGGCGAACGCCCGTCGGCGCTCTGCAGTTCCATCAGGTATTTGCGGAAAATCTGCCCCAGCACCTGGGTGGCGACTTCCAGCTCGTCGCGCTGCATGTGCTCGGCCACTTCATCGGCTGTGTCCAGTGCCTCTTCGGCGCCATTGACCGCCGCCATCTTCAGCACGATATAAGCCTGAACGTTGTTGGCCGGTACGCCTTCGCCGCGGAAGAACATGGTGCCGAGCTTGAATTGCGCCTGGGCGTGGCCTTGCAGCGAGGCCTTTTCAAAGTAGCTCAGGGCCTGATTGAGATCGCGCGGGGTATTTTTACCTTCGTAGTAGAACTCGCCCAACTCGTATTGCGCTTGCGCATCCCCTTCGTCAGCCGCCTTCTGGCAGACCGCCAGGGCCTCGGACAGATCCTGTGACTGAGTATTGAGGGTGCAGCGACCCATCGCTGGGATCAACAACGAGTTGCCGCCTGCTTGTGCGTGCGCGAGCAGGGGCTGAAGGAGCAACAGGCAGCCCAGTGCAAGGGCGCGGCCGGTGCGGTTCATGGGAATCGACTTACCTCTGAAGGGCGCGCGGACCCATCGAGGGATCCAATAAGCGCGCATTATGAAATAAGCAGGGCCAACCTTACAAAGTCTTTACTCGTTTTTCTGCTGCGCGGGCGCGATATCCGCCGCTTTCGGGGTTGTTTCGGGAGTTGAGGCAGAAATGCAGCGTAAAACCGGCGCCAGGAAGTGCTGGCGCCGGTTTGGCGGGGAAGGTTACTTGAGGGCGGCGAAAGCGCGCTCGGCCGCGTCCAGGGTCAGTTTCAGCTCGGCGTCGCCGTGGGCGATCGAGGTGAAGCCGGCTTCGAAGGCGCTCGGGGCCAGGTAGACACCACCTTCGAGCATCAGGTGGAAGAAGCGTTTGAACAGGTTGGCATCGCTGGCCATTACGTCGTCGAAGGTGACGATGTCGTCGGCGCCGCTGAAGTACAGGCCGAACATGCCGCCCGCCTGGGTGGTCACGAACGGGATGCCGGCGGCGTCGGCGCGTTGCTGCAGGCCGTCGAGCAGGCGGCTGGTGTAGTCGCTCAGCTCGGCGTGGAAGCCTGGGCGGCTGATCAGGCGCAGGGTGGTCAGGCCCGCGGCCATGGCCAGCGGGTTGCCTGACAGGGTGCCGGCCTGGTAGACCGGGCCCAGCGGCGCGATGTGTTCCATGATCTGGCGTTTGCCGCCGAAGCAGCCTACCGGCATGCCGCCGCCGATGATCTTGCCGAAGGTGGACAGGTCCGGGGTCACCCCGTAATGCGCCTGGGCGCCGCCGAGGGCGACGCGGAAACCGGTCATCACTTCGTCGAAGATCAACACCACGCCGTGCTTGTCGCACAGGCTGCGCAGGCCTTCGAGGAAACCCGGGGCCGGTGGCACGCAGTTCATGTTGCCGGCCACGGGCTCGACGATGATGCAGGCCACTTCCTGGCCGACTTCGGCGAGCATCTTCTCGACCGCGTCGATGTCGTTGAACGGCAGGGTCAGGGTGTGTTTGGCGAAGGCCGCCGGTACGCCGGCCGAGCTGGGCACGCCCTGGGTCAGTGCGCCGGAGCCGGCCTTGACCAGCAGGCTGTCGGAGTGGCCGTGGTAGCAGCCTTCGAACTTGATGATGCTGTCGCGGCCGGTGAAACCACGGGCCAGGCGGATCGCGCTCATGGTCGCTTCGGTGCCGGAACTGACCATGCGCACCATTTCCATGGACGGTACGATGGAGCAGACCAGATCGGCCATTTCAGTTTCCATGGCGGTCGGGGCGCCGTAGGACAGGCCGTGTTCCAGCTGTTTGCGCACCGCGTCCAGCACGTCCGGATGGCTGTGGCCGAGGATCATCGGCCCCCAGGAGCCAACGTAGTCCACATAGCGCTTGTCATCTTCGTCGGTGACGTAGGCACCTTCGGCGTGCTTGAAGAACAGTGGCGTGCCGCCCACGCTCTTGAACGCGCGCACGGGCGAGTTCACGCCACCGGGGATGTGTTTCTGGGCATTGGCAAACAGGGTTTCGGAACGAGACATGATCGGGCTCTCGGAAGTCAGCAGTTAGAAGAGGGTATTGAAGGCGCGGGCGCGGCGGGTCACTTCCTGGGCGCTGTCGGCGCCGAACAGGCCATGGACCACGGCCAGCAGGTCGACGCCATGGGCGACCAGCGGCGCGGCGTTCTCCAGTGTGATGCCGCCGATCGCGCAGATCGGCAGGTGCAGCCTGGCGCGGGCCTGGTCCAGCAGTTCCAGGTTGGCCATCGGTGCGCCGGGCTTGGTGTTGGAATTGAAGAAACGACCGAAGGCGACATAGCTGGCGCCTTCGTTGGCGGCTTGTTCGGCCAGCTCCAGTTGGGCGTGGCAGGTCGAGCCGATGATCGCCTGGCGGCCGAGCAGGGCGCGAGCCGGAGTCAGCGGGCCGTCGGTCTGGCCCAGGTGCACGCCGACGCCGATGCGCGCGGCCAATTCGGCATCATCGTTGATGATCAGTTGGGTCTTGTAGCGCTCGCACAAGCTGTGCAGGGCTTCGGCTTCGCGCAGGCGGCGGGCCTCGTCGCTGCTCTTGTCGCGGTATTGCAGGAGGGTCACGCCACCGTCGAGCGCCGCCTCCACGTACTGCAGGAACTTGCCGGCCAACAGTTGGCTGTCGGTAATGGCATACAGACCACGTAGTTTCATCGAGCGAGCCTCATGGCTTACGAGCAGAAGTCCAGCGGCAGGCGGCGCGGTACGAACTGGCCTTGGCCCAGTCGCTCGGCGTCGCGCAGGGTGCGCCAGGTGTAATCGAGGGCCGACTTCACGGCACTGGCCAGGTTTTCGCCCTGGGCCAGGCGTCCGGCCAGGGCGCTGGCCAGGGTGCAACCGGAACCGTGATAGCTGCCCGGCAGACGCTGGCAGGTGTAGGTGTGACGGCTGCCGTCGCGGCTGTACAGGCGATTATGCACTTCGTGCTCGTCGCCATGGCCGCCGGTAATCAGCAGGTGCTTGACGAACGGCAGGAGTTTTTCCGCGCACTGGTCCGCGCTGCCTTCGGGCAATTCGGCGAGGATTCGTGCTTCAGGAAGATTCGGGGTGGCGATGGTCGCCAGTGGCAGCAGGCGCTCACGCATGGCGTAACCGACCTCGTCCTTGCCCAGGCGTCCACCGCCGCCGGCGCGCAATACCGGGTCGCAGACCATCGGCAGGTGCGGATGGGCCTGCAACAGCTCGACCACGGTGTCGACCATTTCCAGCGAACCGAGCATGCCCAGCTTGACCGCGGCGACCCTGGAGTCGTTGAGCACGGCGTTGGCCTGGGCCAGCACCCACTCGCGATCCAGCACACGGAAGTCGCTGACGTTGACCGTATCCTGCACGGTCAGCGCGGTCACAGCGGGAGCTGCGTGGCAACCCTGGGCGAGCAGGGCTTCGATATCTGCCTGCAGGCCGGCGCCACCACTGGGGTCGTGGCCGGAGAGACAGAGGACAACGGGGCGAGAGCTGTAGATATTCATGGTGGGCGAGCTTACCACCAAACGTCTTTTTTGCACGGCTCCTCGCGTGTCGGCCAGGGCTGGATTTTCCACCTTGCCGACAAGTTGACCGAGGCAACAGCTCTAGATCAATGGATAGCGCTGAAACGCCCGTTCTAGAGCCTTTAAACTAAAACTTTTCGTGGTGTTCTTTGGCCACCAACGGCTATGCTAGAGTGGATCCAAACCAATAACAGGTCATGCCGGTCTTACGTCTACTCAAAGGGAAATGGGGGGCTTCCTGACACCACCGGACAGGCCACGCTGGGGCTTTATGCGCTATTTGCTGATGTTGCTGTTGAGCTTGCCGATGCTGGCTGGCGCGGTCGAGTTCGACGAGTTCACCCAGAGCCTGCCCTTGGGTCGGGTGATGCAGGTGTTTGAAGACGCGAGTGGTCAGGCAACGATCGCGGATGTCAGTTCACCGGCCATGACCGGCAGTTTCAAAGCCCATGACAAGCCCACCCTCAACGCCGGTTACTCCCGCTCGGCATTCTGGCTGAAAATCAACCTCAGCTACCGTCCCGCCAACCCCTCCATACGACACACCTGGCTATTGGAGCTGGCCTATCCGCCGCTCGATCATCTGGAGCTGTATCTGCCCGATGAGGCCGGTGGCTACCGTCTGGCCCAGCGCACCGGCGATGCCTTGCCGTTCGCCAGCCGGCAGATCCGCCAGAACAATTACCTGTTCGACCTGAGCTTCGCGCCCTACGAGCAAAAGACCCTGTTCCTGCGTTTGCAGAGCCAGGGCTCGGTCCAGGCGCCAGTGACGCTCTGGTCCAGCACGGCGTACCTGGAAGCGCAGCCGGTGCGCCTGTATGTGCTCGGCCTGATCTACGGCGTGCTGCTGGGGATGCTGGTCTACAACCTGTTCATCTACCTGAGCGTGCGCGACACCAGTTACCTCTATTACATCCTCTACATCGCCTCGTTCGGGCTGTACCAGCTGTCGGTGAACGGCGCCGCGGTGGAGTACTTCTGGCCGGACAACCCGTGGTGGGCCAATGCGGCGACCCCATTTTTCATTGGCGCGGCGGCCTTGTTCGGCAGCCAGTTCGCCCGCAGTTTCCTGCAGACCGCCCGCCACAGCCGCTGGGTCGATCGCCTGCTGCTGGTGTTGATCCTGTGCAGTGCCGTGGTGGTGGCCCTGTCGCTGATGACCAGCTACGCCCTGGCGTTGCGCCTGGCCACGGCCCTGGCGCTGATCTTTACCCTGGTGATCTTCGTCTCCGGCATCGTCGCCTGGTGCCGCGGCATGCGGGTGGCGCGCTACTTCATCATCGCCTGGTCGGCGTTCCTGGTGGGCGGGATCATCAATACCCTGATGGTGCTGGGCTATCTGCCGAATATGTTCCTGACCATGTATTCCAGCCAGATCGGTTCGGCCATCGAAGTGGCGCTGCTGTCGCTGGCCCTGGCCGACCGCATCAACTCGATGCGCGAGCAGCAGGCCCAGACCCTGTTCGATGCCGGGCAGAAGCTCGAAGTGCTCAACCAGCAGCTGGCCCACAGCAACCGGCTCAAGGATGAGTTCCTCGCCACCCTGACCCATGAACTGCGCACGCCGATGAATGGTGTGATCGGCTCCCTGGAGCTGATGCAGACCGTCGAGCTCGATCCGGAACTGGAGCAATACCAGCAGACCGCCGCCGGTTCGGCCCGGGACATGATGCGCATGGTCAACGGCATCCTGACCCTGACCGAGCTGCAGGCCGGCAAGCTCAGCGCCCAGCACGAAACCTTCAGTCTGCGTTCGCTGCTCGATGCCTTGCTGGGCCAGTTTTCCGCCAACGCCTCGGCCAAGGGGCTGGGCTTCGATGTCGACCTGGCCGCCGGGCTGCCCGATCGGCTGTTGGGCGATCGCGGCAAGTTGAGCCAGTGCCTGGAGTGCCTGCTGGACAATGCCATCAAGTTCACCCGGGTGGGCGGCCTGGTCCTGCGCGTGACCGGCAAGCCGGCGGCGCCGGGACGGATGGCGATGACCTTCGCGGTAATCGACACCGGCATCGGTTTCGTCAATCTCGATGAGGCTTCGCTGTATCAGCGTTTCTTCCAGCTCGATGGTTCGATGACCCGTGAATACGGCGGGCTGGGCGTGGGGCTGGCGATCTGTCGGCAGCTGGTGGATCTGCTGGGCGGCCACCTGACCCACGAATCGGAGCCGGGGCGTGGCAGCTGTTTCCGCCTGGAGGTGACCTTCGAGCTGGACGGCGAGCAGCCGATGGCGGCCCAGTCGGCCTTGCGGGTTCGCCCGGCCCGACGCACGCCGCAGGATTGCAGCGTGCTGCTGGTGGACGACAACAGCATCAATCAATTGGTGATCCGCGGCATGCTGCTCAAGCTGGGCTATCAGGTGCGCACGGCGGAGAACGCTCGCGGGGCGCTGGCGTTGTTGCGCCGAGAGTCGGTGGACGCGGTATTGCTCGATTGCCAGATCGAGCAGGCCGAGGCGCTCAAGCTGTGCGACCAGATGCATGGCATGCCGGGTTGCGCCGGGTTGCCGGTGCTGCTGGTGTCGGCCTTGGCCCATGGCCTGGAGGCTGAGCTCTGCCTGCTCGATTACCTCTCCTGGCCGGTGAAATTCGAAGAGTTGCAAAGCCTTCTGGTGCGTCGGGTGCTGGCTCCGGAACAGGGCGAAAGCGCCGGCATTTAGGCGGGTATGCCACTTTGTTCGTCGGGGAGGGGGTGCTTAACTGAGGTTCTGGCACACCCCTCAAGGAGCCCCGAGATGAACCTGCACCAGTTCGCCGAGACCCACGAAGTCACCAACCAGCCACCTTCCCTGGACGGTACCAACCTCTATCGAATCGATCTGCCGTTGCAGGAGTGGGCACGGCGTTTCGGCGCCGGCTGGGCCGAATCGCGGATCGACGCCTATGGTGCCCTGGCCGGTGGGCCGTTGATGGAAGCGGGGTTCCTGGCCAACCAGAACAAACCGGTGTTCACCAGCCATGACCGTTACGGGCATCGCCTCGACCTGGTGGAGTTTCATCCGGCGTATCACGAGCTGATGCGCACCGCCATCGAGCACGGCCTGACGTCCTTGCCCTGGGTTCATCCGCAGGCCGGGGCGCATGTTGCCCGCGCCGCCATGTCCTATCTGCACAGCCAGGCCGAGGCCGGCAGCGGTTGCCCGCTGACCATGACCTTCGCCTGTGTGCCGGCGCTGAAGCTGCAGCCGGACCTCGCCGAGCAATGGCTGCCGAAAGTCCTCGCCACCGAATATGACCCGCGCAATGTCGGCATGGCCCACAAGGCCAGCGTCACCATCGGCATGGCGATGACCGAGAAACAGGGCGGTACCGATGTCCGCGCCAACACCACCAAGGCCTATCCAGTGGGCGCTACGGGGCCGGGGCAGGCCTATGAGCTGGTAGGCCACAAATGGTTCTGTTCGGCGCCGATGTGCGACGCCTTCCTGACCCTGGCCCAGACCGAAAAAGGCCTGACCTGCTTCCTGCTGCCTCGCCATCGTCCGGACGACAGCCGTAACCAGTTCTATATCCAGCGCCTGAAAAACAAGCTCGGCAACTGTTCCAATGCCTCCAGCGAAGTGGAGTTCCGCGGGGCCCTGGCGTGGATGATCGGGGAAGAAGGGCGCGGTGTGCCGACCATCATCGAGATGGTGGCCATGACCCGTTTCGATTGCATGGTCGGTTCCAGCTCGCTGATGCGCCAGGCACTGACCCAGGCCGCCCATCATTGTGCCCATCGATTTGTGGGCGGTCGGGTGCTCAGCGAGCAGCCCTTGATGCAGAACGTACTGGCCGACCTGGCGCTGGAAAGCGAGGCGGCACTGGCCTTGAGCCTGCGCATGGGCCGCGCGCTGGACAACCTGGATGACCCGCAGGAAGCAATGTTCTCGCGACTGGTGACGGCGGTGGGCAAGTACTGGATCTGCAAGCGGGCCCCGGCAATGATCAACGAGGCCGCCGAGTGCATGGGCGGCGCCGGTTATGTCGAGGAGAGCATCCTGCCACGGCTGTATCGCGAAGCACCGGTCAACTCGACCTGGGAAGGCTCCGGCAACGTGCAGTGCCTGGACGTGCTGCGCGCCTTGTCCAAGGAACCGGGCGTGCTCGATGCCTTGTTCGCCGAGCTGGGCGACGGCCATGGCGACAGGCGTCTGGCGGCGCATATCGCCAACCTGAAAGGCGCCTTCCAGGACACCGACGACATTCAGTACCGCGCTCGCCAGTTGACCGAGGACATCGCCCTGGGCCTGCAGGCCAAGCTGTTGCTGGAGGCCGGCAACGTGGCGGTCAGCGATGCCTTTATCGCCAGTCGCCTGGGTTCGGCAGGAAGGGTCTACGGCACCTTGCCGCGGGGCCTGGATGTCGAGGCGATAGTCGCGCGCTCGACCCCGACGGGCTTCTGACGCCGCCAGGTGTAGGAGCGAGCTTGCTCGCGATAAATATTCCGGGCCACCGATTCCTTGGGGCTTGAAAGGTCTTTCGCGAGCAGGCTCGTTCCTGGCAGATATTCCGTTGTTCCCGTGAGACGGCGTTGCAGGCAAGATGAAGGCCTGCAAGATCAGAACACAGGATGCTTATCGTGACCGAAGCTTTTATTGTCGTTCAAACCGCCGAGCAAGCCGTGGACCGGCTTGCCGCTTTGCATGAGCGGGCCACCACGTCGCTGAGCCAGGCGCTCAAGCGTTACCTCAAGGATCGTGTCGAACCGGACGCCGAACAGCGTGCCCTGTTTCGTTACCCGGAACTGCGTCTGACCTATCACTGCCAGGGCGAAGTCCCGCAGACCACCCGGGCCTACGCCAAGGTCCAGTTGCCGGGCACCTACAGCGTCACCGTCACCCATCCCGCCGCCTTCCGTAAGTACCTGCTTGAGCAGCTGATACCACTGATGCACGACTTCACCGTGACCGTGGAAGTGGGCGTCAGCGAGCAGAACATCCCGTATCCGTACGTGGTCGAGCAGGGCGATGAACTGGCCGGTTCCGGCGTCACCGCCGCGGTGCTGGCGCGGGTATTCCCCAGCACCGACCTGTCCGCCGCCACCGATGGCATCGCCGACGGGCTGTACGATTGGGAAAACACCCATCCGCTGCCCCTGGCGCTGTTCGATGCCGCGCGGGTGGATTTCTCCCTGCGCCGTCTGGTGCACTACACCGGTAGCGACTGGCGCCATGTGCAGCCATGGATCCTGCTGACCAACTACCACCGCTATGTCGACCAGTTCATCACCCACGGCCTGGAGCAGCTGCGCAGCGATCCGCGGTTCGTGCGCATGGTCCTGCCGGGCAATGTGATCATCGAGAAGGGCATGGATCACGGCGAAGCCTCGTCGATCGCCGCCGGGGTGGTCTGGCACCGCTACCAGATGCCGGCTTATCACCTGCAGGCCAGCGACGGCCACGGCGTGACCCTGGTGAACATCGGCGTCGGCCCGTCCAACGCCAAGAACATCACCGACCACCTGGCAGTATTGCGTCCGCACTGCTGGCTGATGATCGGCCACTGCGGTGGCCTGCGGCAGTCGCAGACCATCGGCGACTACGTGCTGGCCCACGCCTACATGCGTCGCGACGGTATTCTCGATCGTGTGGTGCCGCCGAACATTCCGATTCCGGCCCTGGCCGAAGTGCAGCTGGCCTTGCAGCAGGCTGCCGCCAACGTCACCGGCGAGAAGGGCGACGACCTGAAAAAACGCCTGCGCACCGGCACCGTGCTGACCTACGACGACCGCAACTGGGAGTTGCGCTGGGCCCAGGAGCGTCCGCTGATCAACCTGTCCCGCGCCGTGGCGGTGGACATGGAAAGCGGCACCATCGCCGCCCAGGGTTATCGCCTGCGGGTGCCCTACGGCACTTTGCTCTGCGTCTCGGACAAACCGTTGCACAGCGAAATCAAGCTGCCGGGTTCGGCCAACGCCTTTTATGAGCGTGCGGTCAGCCAGCACCTGAAGATAGGTATCGCCGCAGTGGACCTGCTGCGTACCGAGCTCAACTCGCTGCACTCGCGCAAGCTGCGCAGCTTCGACGAGCCGCCGTTCCGCTGATCGCGGGATGGTCATTTAACGGTCAGGCCACTAGCATGGTCGGCCCTGACCGTTAGATGTTCTTTTCGCCATGTCCCGTCCTCCGCGTCCCGCTTCCCGCCGCCCCGGCGTGAAGAGCCCTTCGTCTTCTTCCGCGCCGCGCCGAGTTGCCAAAGCGCCACCGGCCGAGCCGAAGCTGATCCTGTTCAACAAACCCTTCGATGTGCTGACCCAGTTCAGCGACGGCGAAGGGCGGGCGACCCTCAAGGACTTCATCGCGATCCCCGGCATCTACCCGGCCGGCCGCCTGGACCGCGACAGCGAAGGCTTGCTGCTGCTGACCAACGACGGCCAGTTGCAGGCGCGCATCGCCGATCCCAAGCACAAGCTGGCCAAGACCTATTGGGTGCAGGTGGAAGGCGAGCCCACGGCCGAGCAACTGCAGCGTTTGTGTGATGGTGTGGAATTGAATGACGGCATGACCCTGCCGGCCGAAGCCCGGCAGCTGGAAGAGCCGCAGCTGTGGCCGCGCAACCCGCCGGTGCGCTTTCGCAAGAGCGTGCCCACCAGCTGGCTGGAATTGATCATTCGTGAAGGGCGCAATCGCCAGGTGCGGCGCATGACTGCTGCCGTGGGCTTGCCGACATTGCGTCTGGTGCGGGTCAGGATCGGCGACTGGACGATCGAGGGGCTCGACCAGGGCCAGTGGAAGGAGGTTCCGGCGCGCTTATAAGGCGCCGGATTCGATCAGGCCGATCACCACGCTTTTGATGATGAACGCGGCCACGCCTAGGCCCAGGACGAAGAACAGAATGAACGAGCCGAAGCGGCCGGCCTTGGACTTCTTCGCCAGATCCCAGACGATGAAGGCCATGAAAATGATCAGGATGGTCACCAGGCCGGTCATCATCCACTCTTCGAATACTGCAGGATCCATCGAACATCTCCAGCGCGGGCAAGGCTAAAAGGCGGGGGCGAGTATACGCCAAGGGGCCGCGGCGGGGCATTGATCCGGGTGCGCTTCGTCGTCACACCACCGGGGGCTTCTGTAGGAGCGAAGCTTGCTCGCGATAGATGTTCCAGACGACACATCGGCTGCGGTCGGACGCTTTATCGCGAGCAAGAACTGGGCGTCCCCCTTGCTCCTACAGACAGGTGCAGGTCAGTTGCGCAGGTGGGTCAATGGCAGTTCGGTGCTGTTGAGCACCTGGTTGAGCACGAAGCTGGAGCGCACGCTGGTCACGCCTTCGATGCGGGTCAGATGGCCCAGCAGCAGTTTCTGGTAGTGATCCATGTCCGGCACCACCACCTTGAGCTGGTAGTCGGCGTCCATCCCGGTCACCAGGCTGCATTCGAGGACCTGCGGCAAGCTGCGGATCGCCGCCTCGAAGTTCTCGAAACGCTCGGGGGTATGGCGGTCCATGCCGATCAGCACGTAGGCGGTGAGGCTCAGGCCGAGCATCTTGCGGTCCAGCAGGGCGACCTGGCGGGAAATGTAGCCGTCGTCTTCCAGTTGCTTGACCCGACGCGAGCATGGCGAAGGCGACAGGCCGATACGTTCGGCCAGTTCCTGATTGGAGATGCGGGCGTCGCGCTGCAATTCCGCCAAAATGCTGAGGTCGTATCGGTCGAGTTTGCTCATGGATCAGGCCTTTGTCATAACTATTGCGCGATATTATCTATCCTGAGTTAAAAATTGCGCAAGTCATGTTTATTGGAGCAATTTTCGCAATCCTCTGTCGGCGTGTCAGGCCTATTCTTATCACCAGAATCACTGCCCGGACATAGAGTCCACTGCGGCCCGCCGAATCAGGCCTGCCGCGGCCGCCAATCCCACAGGGTTGAGCCGGCCCCCGGGCTACACACTGTCCAGAAGACGGCGTGAGGTGAGCCGGCGTCATAAGCGTCGAGCACGGACGAAATTCTCAAAGGGGGGCCGACGGGTCCCCCTTTTTTATTGCCTGCGCGCCAGGAAATATCCCCCGGGCCCTCAATAAATAAGTTTTGTGACTGATAACCTGTGGCAGAACCGGCCTGGGCTTTTCCAGTCTTAACTACAGGCCCCTATCCGTTGTGAGGAATAGCATGAAATCGCGCATCTGGCGTTTGGCAGGCGTTGGTTTGCTGTGTGTGGGCGTCAGTGCGCAGGGGCTCGCCGATGACCGCAATGACGGCCGTGGCTGGTCCAATGGCGGCCAGCGCGGTAACGACGGGTATCCGGGCAATAGCCAGGGGCGAGGCGAAAGCCATCAGCCGCGGCCGCAGACTGAAATCATTCGCGGCGACAACAGCCAGCAGTTCGAGCGCAACGTCGAGAACGGGCGCTGGCAGAACCACGGGCCGAATGATGAAGGGCGGGGACGACAGGCGCAGCCATCCTCCAACCTGCCGATCCAGGGCCGCCCCGATAGCGTCCGCCAGACCCAGGAACCGCGCCAGGGTTATTACCAGGACATTCCGCGCCGTAACGATTACAACCAGCATTGGCAGGCCGGCGGACCGGGCTCGCGTCCCTACGACTATCGCTGGCCGGGCCGTCCGGACGGCCGTGGCGACGGTTGGGGGGCTGGCCAGCAATATCGGCCGGGTTATGTGATCGATCGTTTTCCGGACCGGCATTACCGCGTGCCTTATCGCGGCCGGGACTATTACTTCTCCGGTGGCTATTGGTACCGCCCAGAGGGGCCGCGCTACATAGTGGTGCGCCCGCCCTACGGGATTCGCGTGGCCTACCTGCCGGACTACGCGCGCGAGGTGTGGATCGGCAGCGCGCTGTTCTTCCTGGCCGCGGGCGCCTACTACAGTTACGAGGCCAGTACCCAGCAGTACGTGGTGGTCGAGCCGCCGGTGGCCAGCCCGCCGCCGCAGGCCGGCAGTGATTACAACGTGCTGGCCTACCCGGTCAGAGGGCAGAGCCCGCGGCAGATCAATCAGGACCGCTACGACTGTTATCGCTGGGCGGTGCAGCAGAGCGGCTTCGATCCGGCGGCGATGACCTATCCACCGGCGCCGGAGGTGGTGCAGACCTACCGCCAGGCCCAGGGCGGTTGCCTGAGCTCGCGCGGCTATCAGGTGACTTACTGAGCCCGGGCGGCTTGCACCACTTCCTGCGGGTCGGCGTGCACCAGCACCTCGGCCCGCGGATAGGCCGCATGAATCGCCTCGGCGGCCTGATCGCTGATGCCGTGGGCCACCGACAGGGTCAGCTCCCCGGGTAATTCCAGGTGCAGCTGCACGAACCAGTGGCTGCCGGAAATCCGCGTGCGCAGGTCATGGGCGCCGAGTACCCCGGGCACGCTACAGGCCAGTTCCAGCATGTGCTGGCTGACCTCCGGCGGCAGTTCCTCGTCCATCAGCACTGCCACGCTTTCGCGGGCGATGTGGATTGCGCTCCACAGGATATAGACGGCAATCGCCAGGCCGAACCAGGCGTCCAGTTGCTGCCAGCCGAAACTGGCCAGCACCAGGGCCAGCAGGATGCTGCCGTTGAGCAGCAGGTCGGAGCGATAGTGCAGCGAATCGGCACGCACCGCGGTGGAGCCGGTTTCGCGGATCACCCGGGACTGCAGCATCAGCAGCGCCATGGTCAGCGCCAGGGACAGCAGCATCACGCCGATACCTATCCAGGGCGCGCCCAGCGGTTCCGGGTTCTGCAGGCGTTCGACGGCCTGTACCCCGATCAGTACCGCGCTCACCGCGATGAACAGCGCCTGGGCCATGCCCGACAAGGATTCGGCCTTGCCATGGCCGTAGCGGTGATCGGCGTCGGCCGGGCGCAGGGCGTAATGCACGGCCAACAGGTTGAGGAACGACGCGGCGCCATCGAGCAGCGAGTCGGTGAGGCCCGCCAGCAGGCTGACCGAGCCGCTCAGCCACCAGGCGATGGCCTTGGCCAGGATCAGGATACTGGCCACCGCCAGCGAGGCGCGGGTTGCCAGGCGCAACAGGCGTGCGTGTTCCGGGCTACTGCTCATACAAGGCTTGTTCCTTCAAGAAACGCGAATGTCAGGCCGCCGGTTGCAGGCCGTACAGGGCCAGTTGCTGCGCGCTGCCCTTGTGCTGGATCAGGCGTGGATCGTCCAGCGGGAAGCTGCGGCCCAGCTCGCTTTCGAGGATAGCCTGCAACTTGTGGTTATCGACCTGGCCGTCGGCGCCTATGGCTTGCTGCAGCTTGTGCGGGTCGATCTGTGCGGTCTTGCCCGGTTCCAGGTAGATGGCGCCGGTGGCGAAGTCGACGCCAAAGGCGATCAGCCCCGGGATCACATAGAACAGCAGGCCCACGGCGTCGAGCACGGCTACCAGCGGGTCGATCTTGCCCTCGATCTGGCCGCGCCGGTCGGGGAAGAAGATCGAGCCGCAGGCGGTGAGCTGAGTCAGCAGGGTGGCAACTAGCACGCTACCTATGATGCGGAAAGGAATACCCATGTAAATCTCCTGAACAGGCACGAAAGAGCAAGGCTGAAGCGTTGCCGGTATGAATTCAGACCGTGATTAACGCCAGGCAGTTCGCCGTTATACTCGCGCCTCTGTTTGGGAGCCAGTATGAATTCTTTGCCAATTGATGAAGTTTTACCCGCCCTGCGTGAAGCCCTGGCGACACGCCACGAGGCCGTGCTCGAAGCACCGCCCGGCGCCGGTAAGACCACCCGCGTGCCTTTGGCCCTGTTGAACGAACCCTGGCTGGCCGGACAACGCATTCTCATGCTCGAACCGCGGCGCCTGGCGGCGCGGGCGGCGGCCGAGCGGCTGGCCAGCGAGCTGGGGGAAAAGGTCGGCGAAACCGTGGGCTACCGCATTCGCCTCGACAGCAAGGTCGGCCCGAATACCCGCATCGAGGTGGTCACCGAGGGCATCCTGACCCGCCGCCTGCAGGATGATCCGGCGCTGGAAGGCGTCGGCCTGCTGATCTTCGACGAATTCCACGAGCGCAGCCTCGACGCCGACCTGGCCCTGGCCTTGAGCCTCAATGGCCGCGATCTGTTTCGCGACGAGCAGCCGCTGAAAATCCTCCTGATGTCGGCGACCCTGGAGGGCGAGCGCCTGGCCGGGATGCTGGACGACGCGCCGATCCTGCGCAGCGAAGGCCGCATGTTCCCGGTCGATGTGCGCTGGGGGCGGCCTTTCCAGCCGGGCGAGTTCATCGAGCCGCGGCTGGTGCAGACCATTGTTGAAGCGCTGAACGATGAAAGCGGCAGCGTCCTGGTGTTCCTGCCGGGGCAGGCCGAGATCCGCCGGGTGCATCAACAGCTGGCCGATGCCTTGGGCGAGCGCTCGGAGATCCTGCTCTGTCCACTGCACGGTGAGCTGGACCTGACAGCGCAGCGCGCGGCCATCGAACCGGCTCCGCCCGGCCAGCGCAAAGTGGTGCTGGCGACCAATATCGCCGAGACCAGCCTGACCATCGACGGCGTGCGCGTGGTGGTTGACGCCGGGCTGGCGCGGGTGCCGCGTTTCGACCCGGGCAGCGGTATGACCCGTCTCGACACCCAGCGTATTTCCCGGGCCAGCGCCACCCAGCGCGCCGGTCGGGCCGGGCGCCTGGAACCGGGGGTGTGTTATCGCCTGTGGTCCCAGGACCAGCACGAACAGCTGGCGGCCTATGGCAGTGCGGAAATTCTCCAGGCGGACCTGGCCGGGCTGGCCCTGCAACTGGCGCGCTGGGGCGTGACGCCAGCGCAACTGGTATGGCTGGATGTGCCGCCCGGCGCGGCTTATGCCCAGGCCCAGGACCTGCTCGAACGCCTTGGCGCGCTGACGGCCAAAGCCGGTGAGGACTGGAAGCTGACTGCCCATGGCCAGGCAATGGCCGAGTTGCCGGCCCATCCGCGCATTGCCCATCTGCTGTTGCGGGGCCAGGCCCTGGGCCTGGCGAACATGGCCTGCGACGTCGCCGCCTTGCTCGGCGAGCGCGACATCCTGCGCGGCGGTGGTGCCGACCTGCATAGCCGCCTGGTGCTGCTGTCCGGCGAGGAGCGCGCGGCCCGTGGCGCCCAGGGTGGGGTACAGCGGGCTCGGCAACTGGCCCGGCAGTACCGCGGTTATCTGCGTGGGCAGCCGAGCCAGGCGGTGGCGGACCCGGACCATCCGCGCTGGCTGGGCGCCTTGC
Source organism: Pseudomonas sp. 22526 (assembly GCF_052044735.1). Lineage (NCBI taxonomy): Bacteria > Pseudomonadati > Pseudomonadota > Gammaproteobacteria > Pseudomonadales > Pseudomonadaceae > Pseudomonas > Pseudomonas sp. 22526. Next base: position 10,780 of record NZ_JBQENK010000034.1, on the reverse strand, counting down.
TGGCGCTGGCCTATCCGGACCGGGTCGCCCAGCAACGCCGCCCCGGCGGTGCCGAGTACCGGCTGGCCAACGGCCGGGCGGCGTTGTTCAGCGAGACCGACAGCCTGATGAAGCAACCCTGGCTGGTGATCGCCGACCTGGGCAGTCGCCAGGGGCAGCGGGAAGAACGCATCTACCTGGCGGCGGATTTCGATCCGGCGCTGTTCGACTCGGTCCTGGCCGAGCAGGTGCGCAGCGTCGACCAGCTTGATTGGGACGAGCGCGAAGGGGTGTTGCGGGCCGAGCGTCAGCGCAAGGTCGGTGAACTGGTGCTCAGCCGCGAGCCGTTGACCGGGCTGGACGAGGCGGCGCGGTGCCAGGCCCTGGTCAATCTGGTGCGGCGCAAGGGCCTGGAACTGTTGCCCTGGACCCCGGAGCTGCGCCAGTGGCAGGCCCGGGTGGCCTTGTTGCGCCAGCTGGATCTAGAGAGCAAGGGCGAGAGTGAGTGGCCGGATGTCAGTGACGCGGCCCTGCTCAAGAGCCTGGAGAGCTGGCTGCTGCCGTACCTGGGCAAGGTTTCGCGCCTCAGCCACTTCGCCAACCTGGAGCTGGCCAGCATTGTCCACAACCTGCTGCCATGGCCATTGCCGCAACGCCTGGACGAGCTGGCGCCGCATCACCTGACAGTGCCGTCCGGCTCGTCGATCCGCCTCGATTACAGCGAACAGCCACCGATTCTCGCGGTGCGCCTGCAGGAGTTGTTCGGCCTCGCCGAAACGCCACGGATCGCCGGTGGCCGGCAGGTGGTCAAGTTGCACCTGCTGTCCCCGGCGCGGCGGCCGGTGCAGGTCACCCAGGACCTGGCGAACTTCTGGCGCAGCACCTACGCCGAGGTGAAGAAGGACCTCAAGGGCCGCTACCCGAAACACTACTGGCCGGACGACCCGCTGGTAGCCGAGGCCACGGCCCGCGCCAAACCCCGCAAATAACCCACCCTGTAGCCGCTGCCGAAGGCTGCGATCACCTCCGAAGGAGGTGCAAGGTCTTGAGACCGCTGAAGGCCTTCGGCCTTATCGCAGCCTTCGGTAGCGGCTACAGGGCTACAGCGCGGCGGGCAAGAGGAAACGGGCGATCAGCGGCAGGTGGTCGGAGATGCGCAGGGTGTCGTCCTGTCGTACCCGGGCCTCGACCCGTTTGAGCCGCGGGCTGTGGAACAGGTAGTCGACTGTGCGATCCGGGCCGCTCAGGGCCGGGTCGTTGGGGTAGTGGGTCAACCACAGGGCGCGGTCGATGCCGCTGGCTTCGTTGTTGGTAGGAATCATCGGGTACTTGTCCCAGAGGGTGTGCAACGCGCTGTCAGCGGAATAGGGCGCACGCTGCTCGGGGGCGAGCCGCTGGTACTGGCCCAGGGGCAGCAGGTTGAAGTCGCCGCCGATCAGCCAGGGCGTGCCGCGGGCTTCGAAGCGGTCGAGGATCCTGGTTACCGCATTTACCTGGGCTTGCAGGGTGTTGTCGGGTTTGGTCGCGCGGTCCAGATGGGTGTTGAGCACCGCCATCTGCCCGCCGTCGCTCAAGGGCAGGTAGCTCACCAGCACGGCGTTTTTCGGTTGGAACTGGCGGCTGAGCAGATTGGCCTCGGGCGCCGGCAATTGCAGGCGTTCGGCGTGTTCGATGCGGTAGCGGCTCAAGGTCGCCAGTTGCCGGCCGACGCTGCCGAAGATGTGCGGGGAGGGTACGAAGTCGGCCTTCCAGTCGAAGGCCTGGGTGCTGCAGGGATACAGGTCGGTCAGGCGTTCCTGCAGCAGCTTGAGCTGGTCCTGGTAGTCGCTGGCCTTGGCGCCGTTATCCAGTTCCTGCAGCAGTACGATGTCCGGCTGCTCGTCGCGAATCACCCGCGCCACTTCATCCAGGCTGAAGGCCATGTCTTCCAGGGTCGGACGCTCGTCCGGCCCCTGGGCCTGGTCGTTCCAGAACACGTAGCGCTTGCCCGCCAGGTACTGCACGTTCCAGGTCATCACCTTCAGCGCCTGGCCCGGCACCAGGCTGGGCACCTTGCCCGTGCAGGCGACCGGCAGCGACTCCTTGGCGTCGGGGCGCCAGGTCAGGCTGTAGACCAGGGCTGACAACAGGCCTGCGCTGATCAGCAGGCCCAGGAGGATGAAGCGTAATGGACGGGGCATCGGCTCGGCTTATGGCGTTGCTGGATTGAGCCCGAGCATAACCGAGAGCGGGGCCGCGGCCCAAGGGGTAGAGCGGCCGGGCCTTGGCGTCACGCCTGTTCGGGCGAGTCGGCGATCAGCATGAACAGGCGGAACACCACCACGCTGGTGAACAACTGCAGGAAGCTGTGGGCGCTTTCGATCAGCAGCGATAGCATCGGACCCGGCTCGGGATACGCCGCCAGGCTGGCGCCCTTGAGCACCCATAGCGGGGCCATCACGGCCAGGATGCAGACCAGGATCCGCAGGAAGTGCCCGCGGGTCAGGCGGAAGCTTTCCTTGATCGCCGCCAGCGGCTGCAGGCCCTTGAGCACCAGCAGGTATTCGGCGAAGGCCAGGGTCACCATCAGCCACAGCCCGGGCAGGAAATACAGCGACAGGCCCAGCAGGATCAGCAGGGTGTTGATGGCGGTCAGCAGGGCAAAACGCGGCCACAGGCTGAGGGTTGCGGCGAGCAGGTCGCGGGCTAATGGCGATTCGCCACGGCTGCGGGCATCGAGAAACAGGATCAACACCCCGGTGTACAGCGGGTAGATCAGCAGGCCGACGACCACGCTGTAGCCGGGAAAGGCCTCGGGGCCCAGCGAGCTGTCGACTGCCTGCTGCAGCAGCGCTTCGAGGACCACCAGCGGCAGGCACAGCTGGACGATGCGCCCCAGGTTGCGCTGGCAGAAGTACAGGGAGTCGCGCAGAACGGTTAACGGATTCATCAGTGGTTATCGCAGATCACAAAAAGCGGTTGGACACTTTAACCGATGCGACCCCCGGGCGAGCAAACGTAAACCTTAGGTAAAGGCTATTGAAAGCCCGCTGGGCAGCCCCATTACTGGTTGCACCTTGCGCATGACAGGCAAGGCCCAGTTTTTTACCGGCAATCTAAAGAGGTCGCCATGAACAGCGAAGAGCAAACCCTGATCGATGGACTGTTTTCACGGTTGCAGCAAGCCGAGAAGGATTCAGCCCCGCGCGACGCCCAGGCCGAGACGCGGATCAAGGAGCATCTGACCCGGCAGCCTGCCGCCGGGTATTTCATGACCCAGGCGATTCTGGTGCAAGAGGCGGCAATCAAGAGCCTCGACGAGCAGAACAAGCAACTCACCCAGCAGGTCCAGCAACTGCAGGCCGAACTGCAGCAGGCCAGGTCCCAGGCCGCGGCGCCGGCGCCCAGCAGCGGTGGCGGGTTCCTTTCGAGCATCTTCGGCAGCGGTTCCCGCGATCCGCAGCCGGCGCCGACGCAAAGCGCCCCGGCCTCGTCCAGCGGTGGCTGGCGCGAACCGGCGCGGCCGGCGTTCAACCCACAGCCGCAGCAGAACTTCGGCGCCCCGCAACAGAACTACCCGCAACAGAGCTATCCCCAGCAGAACTATGCCGCGCCACCCCAGCAAGCTCCGGCTGGCAGCAGCTTCCTCGGCGGCGCGCTGAAGACTGCCGCCGGCGTGGCGGGCGGCGTGATGCTGGCGCAAGGTCTCAGCAGTCTGTTCCACGGCAACCAGCAGCCGCAGGAAATCGTCGAAGTGATCAAGGAAGAACCGGCGCCCGCCAGCGACAATTCGGGTGGCTGGGGCAATGACGAGCAGCGCATGGCCAACAACGATTCCTGGGGCAACAACGACCAGGGTGGCTTCAGCGATGCCGACTACGGCAACGACGACAGTTCGTTCTTTTCCGACGACGATTCCTTCGTCTGATCCGCCATCGGTCCGGAACGCCGTCGCGTCCCGGGCCGATTATTCGCGGAACCTTCCTTCTGGCTGGCATACTGGGCGACTTTTCAGGGTTTGAGTCCCGGCCCAGTTCGCGCGCGTCAGCGCCATGAGGATAAGCGGTGAAAAAAATCGCTGTGTTCGCCGATGTCCAGAATCTCTATTACACCGTGCGCCAGGCCTATGGCTGTCACTTCAACTATGCCGCCCTGTGGGCCGATATCAGCCAACGCGGGCAGATAGTCGAGGCCTACGCCTATGCGATCGACCGGGGCGACAGCAAGCAGCAGCAGTTCCAGCAGATCCTGCGCAACCTGGGCTTTACGGTAAAACTCAAACCCTATATCCAGCGCAGCGACGGCTCGGCCAAGGGTGACTGGGACGTGGGCATCACCATCGACATCATGGACGCCGCCGCCCATGTCGACGAAGTGGTGCTGGCCTCCGGCGACGGCGATTTCGACCTGTTGCTCGAGCGCATCATCAATAAACACGGCGTCGAAGCGGTTGCCTATGGCGTGCCGGGACTCACCGCCAATTCGCTGATTCGCGCGGCCACGCGCTACGTGCCGATCGAAGGCGCGCTACTGCTCAAAAGCTGAGCTGACTATTTTTTGTACGGAGCTGGACAGGTTTGGAACGCATCGCAGTCATCGACTTTGAAACCACCGGGATCTCCCCGAGCAGCAGTTGCCGGGCCACGGAAATCGCCGTGGTGATTCTTGAGCAGGGGCGCATCGTCGAGCGTTACCAGAGCCTGATGAATGCCGGTGTGCGAGTGCCGGCCTTTATCGAACAGCTGACCGGCATCAGCAACGCCATGCTGCGCAGCGCGCCGCCGGCCGAGCAGGTGATGAACGAGGTCAACGAGTTCGTCGGTACCACGCCGCTGCTGGCGCACAATGCCGCGTTCGACCAGAAGTTCTGGGACTACGAGCTTGGCCGGATCAAACGCACCCGCTTGCAGAACTTCGCCTGTTCCCTGTTGCTGGCGCGACGGCTGATGCCGGCGGCACCCAACCACAAGCTCGGCACCCTCACCACGTTCGCCAGCCTGCCCCATACCGGCCAGGCTCACCGGGCCATGGCCGACGCGGAAATGGCCGCCAACCTCACCGCGCACCTGGCGCTGGAGTTGCGGCAGAAGCACGGGCTGCGCGAGCTGTCCCACGACTTCCTGTGCAAATTGCAGAAAGTGCCGGCCGCCAAGATCGGCGAACACCTCAAGCGCCATCGCGGCGCCTGACCCGCAATCCCTGTAGCCGACTGTAGCCGCTGCCGAGCCC
>NZ_JBQENK010000034.1:0-5562 GCF_052044735.1 Pseudomonas sp. 22526 | reverse complement strand
TCGGCAGCGGCTACAGGCGGTTACAGGCGGCGTGGATTGGCTCACTTGCCGTTGTTCTCCAGGTGCCCCAGCGGCACGCGCTGTTCGATGGCACTGGAGAGCACGATCGAGGTCTTGCTGAAGCCGAACTGGGCGACGCGGTTGATCAGCTCTTCCAGCTCCGGCATCGAGCCGACGGCGGCGCGCATGATCACGCACGGATCGCCGGTGACCCGCTGGCATTCGGTGAGTTGCGGGATCCGGCTCAGTTCGTCGTAGGCCTTCTGATTGCCGTGCTGGGCCATGCGCAGTTCGATCACGCACTGGATCGGCAGCCCGAGCTTGGCCAGGTCGACCTTGGCCTGGTAGCCGGTGATCACTCCGCTGGCTTCGAGTTTGGCCACCCGTTCGGCCACGGCCGGGGCGGAGAGGTTCACCTTGCGCGCCAACTCGGCGTAGCTCGCCCGGCCATTTTCCAGCAGGGCGGCGAGGAGCATGCGGTCATATTTGTCCATGATAAGGCTTCCAAACACAGCGACTTTCGAAAGCATGGGTTATAGCCAGAATCTCCATGTTTTGAAAAGTGTACTGGCGCTTTAAACAGGTTTTGTAGCTTAAGTTCCGTCGGCCGGCTTTCTAGAATAAGCCCTCTCCCTTGCCTGTCTTCGAGCTTCCCATGCCTGGCCTACGCCGTTTTCCCTTGCCCTTGATTGCCGCCTTTTTTGCGCTGTACGTGATCTGGGGGTCGACCTACCTGGTGATCCGTATCGGTGTCGAATACTGGCCGCCGCTGATGCTCGCCGGTATCCGTTTCGTCATCGCCGGCAGCCTGATGTACGGCTTCCTGCGTTGGCGCGGGGCGCCGGCACCGACCTGGGCGCAATGGCGGGCGGCAGGGGGGATCGGCATCCTGCTGCTGAGCTGCGGCAATGGCGCGGTCACTGTCGCCGAACACATGGGCGTGGCGTCCGGAGTGGCGGCCCTGGCGGTGGCCACGGTGCCGCTGTTCACCCTGCTGTGCGGTTACTTCTGGGGCGCGCGCAACACCCGCCTGGAATGGGCCGGGATCGTCCTCGGGCTGATCGGCATCGCCATGCTCAACCTCGGTTCCAACCTGCAGTCGAGCCCGACTGGCGCGGCCCTGCTGGTGTTCGCGGCGGCGGCCTGGGCCTTCGGTTCGGTGTGGAGCAAACACCTGCCGTTGCCGCAAGGGGCGATGGCCAGTGCCGCCGAGATGCTGGTGGGCGGCGTGGTGCTGCTGGTCGGCAGTTGGTTGAGCGGCGAGCAACTGGCCGGCGTTCCGCCCATCGAAGGCTGGGTAGCCCTGGCGTACCTGACCGGCTTCGGCTCGATCATTGCCTTCAACGCCTACATGTACCTGCTCAAGCACGTGCGCCCGGCGGCGGCCACCAGCTATGCCTACGTCAACCCGGCGGTGGCGGTGCTGCTGGGGATAGTCTTTGTCGGCGAGACCATTGGCCTGGAGGAGGCGCTGGCGATGGTGGTGATCATCAGTGCCGTGGTGCTGATCGGCCTGCCACAGTGGCGCAAGCCAAAAGCCGCTGCGATACAGGAAGAAGCCACCGCTTGAGGCGGTCTGTTGGCGCGCAATCAAAAACGCCGGGCATTGCCCGGCGTTTTTTGTTCCAGCCTGTCGTAATCAGGCCGGGTTGAACAGCATCACCAGCGGTATCAGCGCCACGACGAAGGCCAGCATGAACAGCAGGCTGATCCCGGCGACGCGCCACAACGAGAAGAAAGGCCCCTTGCTGAGTTTGTGTTCGATGACGACCGGACCGAAGAGCTGGCGCGCGTAGGTGTTCATCGCAAAAAGCGGTGGCAGTACGAAGGCCACGGCAGGAACACTTTCCGGCAACACTGCGCCCAGCACCATCATCAGGATGAGCAGGCCGATACCGACATACCAGACCTTCTTCACTTCGCTTTCGCGACCGAGTGCCTTGAGGTTGGCGGTGATCATGTAGGCACCCGCCACGGAAGTGCCGAGGAAGGTGGCAAGGCCGACGGCATTGATGCTGTACAGGCGCAATGGCGCGGTCGCCGCAGCCGGGGTCTGCAACTCGGCGGCCGGTGTCTGGAAGGGGTTGGGTGTGTCCATACAGGTCAGGCTCCTGGATCTTCAGCGGGGCGATGGGGATGAAAGAGGTGAATCCTCTCCCGGCAGCTCAAGGCGCGTCTACCAGGATTATCGCTGCTTGCCGCCCGGTGACCCGTAACGGCGGGAGGCAGGGCAACTCGTCAGCCCGAAAGAAACCCGCCTGAATTAGGGTAAACTGCCGCCCATTGCACACCTGCGCTGACTTTTTCCCTACGGTATCCCCATGACATTCGCCACTCTTGGCCTGATCGAACCCTTGCTGCGCGCCCTCGAAACGCTTGGCTACCAGACCCCGACACCGGTGCAGGCGCAAGCCATTCCGGCGGTGCTGGGCGGTCGCGACCTGATGGCCGCGGCCCAGACCGGCACTGGCAAGACTGCCGGCTTCGCCTTGCCGCTCCTGCAATCGCTGACCATGGAAGGGCCGAAAGTGGCCAGCAACTCGGTGCGCGCGCTGATCCTGGTGCCGACCCGCGAGCTGGCCGAACAGGTGCACGAGAGCGTGCGCCAGTACGCCGAACACCTGCCGCTGAGCACCTACGCGGTATACGGCGGCGTCAGCATCAACCCGCAGATGATGAAGCTGCGCAAAGGCATTGACCTGCTGGTGGCGACTCCGGGTCGTTTGCTCGACCTGTACCGGCAGAACGCGGTGAAGTTCAGCCAGTTGCAGACCCTGGTGCTGGACGAAGCCGACCGCATGCTCGACCTGGGGTTCTCCGAAGAACTGAAGGACATCTACGCGGCACTGCCGAAAAAGCGCCAGACCCTGCTGTTCTCCGCGACCTTCTCCGACGCCATCCGCCTGTTGGCCGGGCAGATGCTCAACGACCCGCTGAGCATCGAAGTCAGCCCGCGCAACGTCGCCGCCAACACCGTCAAGCAATGGGTGGTGACGGTGGACAAGAAGCGCAAGCCGGAGCTGTTCAGCCACCTGCTGCGCAAGAACCGCTGGAAGCAGGTGCTGGTGTTCGCCAAGACCCGCAACGGCGTGGATGCGCTGGTGGAAAGGCTGCAGGGCCAGGGCGTGAATGCCGACGGCATCCATGGCGACAAACCCCAGGCCACCCGCCAGCGCGCGCTGGACCGCTTCAAGGCCAGCGAGATCCAGATCCTGGTGGCCACCGATGTGGCGGCCCGTGGCCTGGACATCGAGGACCTGCCGCTGGTGGTCAACTTCGACCTGCCGATCGTCGCCGAGGATTACATCCACCGCATCGGCCGTACCGGCCGCGCCGGTTCCACCGGTGAGGCGATCTCGCTGGTGTGCGCCGATGAAGTGAACCTGTTGTCGGCCATCGAGATGCTGACCCGCCAGACCCTCAAGCGCCATGACGAGCCGGACTTCATCCCGGAGCACCGGGTGCCGGAAACTGACGCCAGCGGCCAGGTGATCAAGAAGCCGAAAAAACCGAAGAAGCCCAAGACTTCCGGCGGTGGCGGCAAGCGCAACCTGGGCAAGTGGGTGGACAGCGGCGAAGTGGCCGAAGCGCCAGCGGTGAAGCCGGTGCGCAAGGTGCCGGCGTTCAACACCGGGCCGCGCAAGCGTAAGCCATAACGCCGCCTCTGTAGCCGCTGGCGCAGCCTGCGATCGAGGACGCAGTCCTCGTAAAACCAAACGACTCGGTCTTCCTGGAAAAAACGCGTCGTTTGGTTTTGCGGCCGCTACGTCGGAATGCCGCCCAAGCCGATCGCAGGCTGCGCCAGCGGCTACAGGATGTACGCCGGCCTCAGGCCTTTTCCCGCAACCACTCGATCATCCCCAACCCCGCCGCCCGCCCGCTGGCGAAACACGCGGTGAGCAGGTAGCCGCCGGTGGGTGCCTCCCAGTCGAGCATTTCTCCGGCGCAGAACACACCTGGCAATTGCTTGAGCATCAAGCGTTGATCCATGGCCTCGAACGTCACGCCGCCGGCGCTGCTGATGGCTTCGTCCAGCGGTCGGGTTTTCACCAGGGTCAACGGCAGGGCCTTGATCGCCTTGGCCAGCAGCGCCGGGTCGGCGAAGCAGTCGGCGCTGGTCAGTTCACGCAAGAGCGCGGCTTTCACCCCGTCGATGCCCAACTGGCTGTGCAGGTGCTTGGCCATGGAGCGCGAGCCCCGAGGCTTGCTCAGCGCGACCTGGATCCGGTCATGGGGTTTGCCCGGCAGCAGGTCGATATGTACCGTGGCCGAACCGTGGCGGTTGATGGCTTGCCGAATCGGCGCCGACAGCGCGTAGATCAGGCTGCCCTCGATCCCGGTGGTGGTGATCACGCATTCGCCGAGGCGGGGGATGTCGTCGTTCAGGCCGATGGCCACGTTCTTCAGCGGCGCGCCGGCGAACTTGCTGCGCAGCAGGTCGCTCCAGTCCTGCACTTCGAACCCGCAGTTGCTCGGTTGCAGAGGGGCCAGTTGCACGCCGCGCTGTTCCAGCGGCAGCATCCAGGCCCCATCCGAACCCAGCCGTGCCCAACTGCCGCCGCCCAGCGCCAGCAACAGGGCGTCGGCCTGAACCGACTTTTCGCCTTCCGGGCTGTGGATGCGCAGGCTGCCATCGGCATTCCAGCCGAGCCAGCGATGGCGGGTGTGGATAACCACGCCGGCGTCGCGCAGGCGCTTGAGCCAGGCGCGCAGCAACGGCGCGGCTTTCATGTCGGTGGGGAACACCCGGCCCGAGCTGCCGACGAAAGTGTCGATGCCCAGGCCGTGAATCCATTGGCACAGCGCCTCGCTGCCGAATTCGCGCAACAGCGGGGCAATCTGCGGGGCCCGTTCGGCATAACGCGAGAGGAAGACCGGGTAGGCCTCGGAGTGCGTGATGTTCATCCCGCCGACCCCGGCCAGCAGGAACTTGCGGCCCACCGAGGGCATGCCGTCGTAGAGATCGACGCGGATGCCCGCCAGGCTCAGCACCTCGGCCGCCATCAGGCCGGCGGGGCCGCCACCGATAATGGCGACGTGATGGGGCAGGGCGGTGCTGGATAAGGTCATGGCGGGCGGCGGCGTGGCGGAATAAGCCAGGCATTCTACCCGAGGCAGGCCCGCCGCCAATGCTCCATGCGTCCCGCAGCGGCTTATAACAGGGGGCTGATCAAAAAACGTTCAGTGCTCTGCAGGGCTTGTATCCCATAGCCTGCAGAGTCTTGCGCTCAGGTTATCCACAAGCAGCTCCACAGAGATTGGGGGTAAGGCACTCACAGTTTCATGACCGCCTGATGAAGCTTTTTGTAGCCGCTGCCGCAGGCTGCGAAAGGTCCGCAGGACCTCCAGCAACATCACTGTTGGCACTCCCGCTTCGCAGCATTCAGCAGTGCTTAGTGGGCCTGATCAAAAAATGATCGCCTGTCTGTAAGGCACAGCCAGCATGGCCTGTAGCGGCTTGCGCTCAGGTTATCCACAAGCAGCTCCACAGAGATTGGGGGTAAGGCGCTCACAACTTCATGACCGCCTGATGAAGGCTTTTGTAGCCACTGCCGCAGGCTG
>NZ_JBQENK010000033.1:0-37519 GCF_052044735.1 Pseudomonas sp. 22526 | reverse complement strand
TATCAAGGAGTTTTCCGTTTCGACTGCGCCGGAAGTGGGGCGAATTATAGACCTGTAGAATCTGCCGTCAACCCCTAATTACGCTTTTGTTGCAGAAGATGGTTTTTTTACCATTAAACGGGGGATTCGACGTGTCACCGGCGGTAACCGCAGCAGTAATAACAATGCGCCGATAGAAGCATAGATAGCCCACTCTTTAAGATCAGCCCGAACGATCCAGAGCATATGCAGTAAACCCAGCCCAAGAATGAGATAGACCAGCCGATGCAGTTTCTTCCAACGACTGCCCAGACGACGCTGACTGTATCTATTGGAAGTCACCGCCAAGGCCAACAATCCGAGAAAGCCCAGGCTTCCTACAATAATGTAGGGCCGCTTACGCAACTCCACCCCCAGCTGAGACCAGTCGAGCCCGAGGATAAATACGGCGTAAGCACTTAAATGCAGCACCACATAAGCAAAGCACCACAAACCGAGCTGGCGTCGTACCGCGATCCATCCCGCCCACCCCGTCAGCTTCTGCAGGGGCGTCATGCTCAGGGTGATCAGCAAAAAGATCAGCGTCCCCAGCCCCAGACGATCGACCAGCACTTTCCCTGGATCGGGTCCGAGCGCCGAGGCCCAAGCCTGGTACAACCAGAGCAAAGGCCAGATAGCCGCAACGATGAAGACGCCAAGGCGCCAGAATGGGTAGCGCATCAGTAGTTCTTCCGCAGATCCAGGCCGGTATATAAAGAAGCGACTTCATCCGCGTAGCCGTTGAACATCTGCGTCTCACGCACATTGGGACTGAACAGACCACTGGGCAGCCGACGCTCGCGCGCCTGGGTCCAGCGAGGGTGATCAACCGTAGGATTCACGTTCGCGTAAAAACCGTACTCATTGGCAGCGATACTTTGCCAGGTGGTTTTCGGCTGTTCCTCCACCAGACTGATGCGTACGATGGACTTGATGCTTTTGAAGCCGTACTTCCACGGCACCACCAAGCGCAATGGCGCACCGTTCTGGTTAGGCAGCTCGCGGCCGTACATCCCCACGGCAAGAATCGCCAACGGGTGCATCGCCTCATCCAGACGCAGGCCTTCTACATAAGGCCAATCGATCAGGGCAAACCCCGAACGCTGACCGGGCATGCTTTTAGGGTCCTGAAGGGTTTCGAAGCGGATGTATTTGGCCTTCGAAGTTGGCTCGACCTGCTTGAGCAACTCGGAAATCGGGAAACCTATCCAGGGAATCACCATGGACCAGGCCTCGACGCAACGCAGCCGATAGATCCGCTCTTCCAACTGATAAGGCTTCATGAAGTCTTCCAGCGCATAACGCCCTGGCTTACCCACCTCCCCGTCCACCACCACGCTCCAGGGCTCGGTTTTCAGCGCGCCGGCATTGGCAGCCGGATCGCCCTTGTCGGCACCGAACTCATAGAAGTTGTTGTAGTGGGTGGCATCCTTGAACGGAGTGATCGCCTCATCCTTGACGTTGACCGCCTGCCATTTGGTCGCTGGCAGTTTTTGCGCAAACCATGACGGCGCCTTGCCAGGCTCGACATCCGGATAACGCCCTGCGTCTTCGGCACTGGCCCAACGCGGCAGCGCACTGGCAGCCAGACCGGCAATGGCCCCCCCCAGCAGGCTACGGCGAGAGAAATAAAGGGATTCAGGCGTGACGTCCGACTCTTTGCAGTCAGACGACTTGGGGACTTTGATCAACATGGCAACTCCGCAGCATTGGAGGACTGATGCACCAATAGACTGCGGAGTATGGGGGAAATTACATTAAGGCAACGTTTTGCGACGACGAAGATGCAACAAGTACTGAATCGGGCCAGAGGCTGCGTAGGCGAGGAAAACCAGCAGCAGAATCCGCGGCGGATCGCTGAAGACCACGGCGAATACCAGAACCACCGCGAGGATCGCCACGAAAGGTACACGCCCCTTCAGATCCAGCTCCTTGAAGCTGTTGTACTTGATGTTGCTGACCATCAGCATGCCGGCCGCCGCTACCATCAGCGCCACCAGGAACGACATCTTCGAACCCTGGATACCGTAATCGCTGAATGCCCAGACAATACCGGCCACCACACCCGCCGCCGCCGGACTGGCCAGGCCAATGAAGTAACGCTTGTCGGCAGTCCCCACCTGGGTGTTGAAACGGGCCAGACGCAAAGCCGCGCCAGCCACATAGATGAAGGCGACCATCCAGCCGACCTTGCCCATGTCGCCCAACGCCCAACCGAATGCCAGCAAGGCAGGCGCAACGCCGAAGGCAACCATGTCGGACAGCGAGTCATATTCGGCGCCAAAGGCGCTCTGGGTATTGGTCATGCGGGCTACGCGCCCGTCCAGGCCATCGAGCACCATGGCGACAAAGATCGCGATGGCCGCGAACGCGAAATACTTGCTCGCCCCTGCCGCGTCCCCGGCGCTCAATGCGCTCTGGGCACTCATGGAATTGATGATCGAGTAGAAACCGGCGAACAGGTTCGCGGTGGTGAAGAGGTTCGGCAGCAGATAGATACCACGATGCCGGACTTTACGGCCTTCAGCGTCATGCCCTTCTTCGACATGCTCATCGATGGGTAGCAGGCTATCGGCGTCAGAGGCCTGGTTTGGCTCTTCGGGACGTTCGCTCATGGACATTACCTTGCAACGGTGTGAAAAGTTTCGACGATACCCAGGGCCACGATTGGACCACAAAGGATCCAGCTTTATACCAGAACCTGCCTATCCAAACGAAAAAACGCGGCCTAGGCCGCGTTTTCCCTGACAAGACTCGAACTTAGTTCTTGGCTTTGTCGACGATCTTGTTGGCACCGATCCACGGCATCATCGAGCGCAGTTGCTCGCCGATGATTTCGATACCGTGAGCGGCGTTGTTGCGACGCTTGGCGGTCATCGATGGGTAGCCGGTAGCACCTTCGCTGATGAACATCTTGGCGTATTCGCCGTCCTGGATGCGCTTCAGAGCGTTGCGCATGGCCTGACGGGATTCGGCGTTGATGACTTCAGGACCGGTCACGTACTCGCCGTATTCGGCGTTGTTGGAGATCGAGTAGTTCATGTTGGCGATACCGCCTTCGTACATGAGGTCAACGATCAGTTTCAGTTCGTGCAGGCATTCGAAGTAGGCCATTTCCGGCGCGTAGCCAGCTTCGACCAGGGTTTCGAAACCGGCCTTGACCAGCTCGACGGTACCGCCACACAGAACAGCCTGCTCGCCGAACAGGTCGGTTTCAGTCTCGTCCTTGAAGGTGGTTTCGATGATGCCGGTACGGCCGCCGCCCACGCCAGCTGCGTAGGACAGAGCAACGTTCTTGGCGTTGCCGGAAGCGTCCTGGTAGATAGCGATCAGGTCAGGAATACCGCCGCCCTTGACGAACTCGGAACGTACGGTGTGACCTGGAGCCTTCGGCGCGATCATGATCACGTCGAGGTCGGCACGCGGAACGACCTGGTTGTAGTGGATCGCGAAGCCGTGGGAGAAGGCCAGGGTGGCGCCCTTCTTGATGTTCGGCTCGATTTCGTTCTTGTACAGCTGGGACTGGAACTCGTCCGGGGTCAGGATCATGACCAGGTCGGCACCGGCAACGGCCGCGGCAACGTCGGTCACTTTCAGGCCATGGGCTTCAGCCTTGGCAACGGTAGCCGAGCCTTTACGCAGGCCAACGGTCACGTCGACGCCGGAGTCTTTCAGGTTGCACGCTTGAGCGTGGCCCTGGGAGCCGTAACCGATGATGGCAACTTTCTTGCCCTGGATGATCGAGAGGTCGCAGTCTTTATCGTAGAAAACTTTCATGAATTTCCCCTATATCAGGCCGTTCAGGCCGTTCGCTAATTTGAGTTAGATGCTGAGTACTTTGTCGCCACGGGCAATGCCGGTGACGCCACTGCGTACGGTTTCCAGAATCGAGGCGGTGCCGATCGACTGGATGAAACTGTCGAGCTTGTCGCTGGTACCGGTCAATTGAACGGTATACACGCTGGCACTGACGTCGACGATCTGCCCACGGTAAATATCGGTGGTGCGCTTGACCTCGGCGCGCTGGGCGCCGGTGGCCTTGACCTTGACCAACATCAGCTCGCGTTCGATGTGAGCGCTTTCCGACAGGTCGACCAGCTTGACCACTTCAACCAGCTTGTTCAGGTTCTTGGTGATCTGCTCGATGATTTCATCGTGCCCCACGGTGGTCAGCGTCAGACGCGACAGGGTCGGGTCCTCGGTCGGCGCCACGGTCAGGCTTTCGATGTTGTAGTTGCGCTGCGAAAACAGGCCAACCACACGAGACAAGGCGCCCGGTTCGTTTTCCAGAAGCAAGGAGATAATGTGCCGCATGATTAAGTACGCTCCGTCTTGCTCAGCCACATATCGCGCATGGAGCCGTCTTTGATCTGCATCGGGTAGACGTGCTCGCTGGTATCGACCTGAATGTCGAGGAACACCAGACGATCTTTCATGGCGAACGCCTCTTCCATCTTCGGCTTCAGATCCTTCAGGTCCGTGATGCGAATGCCCACGTGCCCATAGGCCTCGGCCAGCTTGACGAAATCAGGCAGCGATTCCATGTAGGAATGCGAGTGACGGCTACCGTAGTTCATGTCCTGCCACTGACGCACCATACCCAGCGCACCGTTGTTCAGGTTGATGATCTTGACCGGCAGGTCGTACTGCAGGCAGGTCGACAGTTCCTGAATGTTCATCTGGATACTGCCCTCGCCCGTTACACAGGCAACGTCAGCATCAGGGAAACTCAACTTGACGCCCATGGCCGCAGGGAAACCGAAGCCCATCGTGCCCAGGCCGCCGGAGTTGATCCAGCGATTGGGCTTGTTGAACCTGTAGTACTGCGCCGCGAACATCTGGTGCTGGCCCACGTCGGAGGTCACATAGGCATCGCCCTTGGTCACTTCGCAGAGGGTCTCGATCACGGTCTGCGGCTTGATGATGCTGCCGTCGCCCTTGTCGTAAGGGAACAGGCCGCGATCACCGCGCCACTCCTCGATCTGCTTCCACCAGCTGGCGACCGTGTCCTTGTTCGGGGTTTCGCCGATTTCCTTGAGGGCCGCGACCATTTCGGTCAGGACGCTCTCTACCGGACCCACGATCGGCACGTCTGCCTTGATGGTCTTGGAGATGGACGCCGGGTCGATGTCGACATGGATGATCTTGGCGTTCGGGCAGAATTTCGCCGGGCCGTTGATCACACGGTCGTCGAAACGCGCGCCGACTGCCAGGATCACATCGGCATGGTGCATGGTCAGGTTGGCGGTGTAGCTGCCGTGCATGCCGAGCATGCCGACGAACTGCCGATCGGTGCCAGGGTAGGCACCCAAGCCCATCAGGGTATTGGTGACCGGCAGGTTGAGCATTTGTGCCAGTTCGGTCAGCGGCGCGGAACCGCCACCGAGGATCACCCCGCCGCCTGCGTACAGCACAGGACGCTTGGCCGCCAGGAGCATTTCTGCCGCCTTGCGGATTTGTCCGGAGTGACCACGAACAGCCGGGCTGTAGGAGCGCAGCTTCGCTTTTTTAGGGAAAACGTATTCGAACTTTTCAGCCGGATTGGTCATGTCCTTGGGGACATCGACCACGACTGGACCCGGACGACCGGATTGCGCCAGGTAGAACGCCTTCTTCATGACTTCCGGGATTTCCGAAGCGTGCTTGATCATGAAGCTGTGCTTCACGATCGGCCGGGAGATACCGATCATGTCGGTTTCCTGGAACGCGTCGGTACCGACCATGGTGCTAGGCACCTGACCGGAAATGATCACCATTGGAATGGAGTCCATATAGGCAGTGGCGATACCGGTGATGGCATTGGTCGCGCCAGGGCCGGAAGTCACCAGTACCACGCCGGCTTTGCCGGTGGCACGGGCGTAGCCGTCAGCCATATGGGTAGCCGCTTGCTCGTGACGAACCAGGATGTGGGTCACTTCCGGTTCTTTGAACAGGGCATCGTAAACATGAAGGAGAGCACCACCCGGGTACCCATAGATATATTTGACGCCTTCGTCACGCAAAAAGCGGACGAGCATCTCACCGCCAGATAAAAGCTCCACGTTGTTCACCTCTAAAACGCCAGAATACCGCCCTCTTGAAAGGGGACGGGTCTTAATAGGTTTACTTCTCGGCAGAGCATGAGCGACGGTGGTCGCCGACTACGTCAGCACTGACTGAGCAAGTATTGGGAGTGCCCCAAGTGTTGCGGGGTTTTCCCACCCAGCGCGAGGTAACGCGTTGCGGGTGTAGCAGGTCGGCGCGGATGTGCGCCTCATGTTCTGCCGAGTGGGTCTGCTTCTGGCAGTCCCTCTACAGCGGACTTTGGATTCTTCTGTTTCGCCCTCTGCAAGTCAAGACGTCAATGTGCTTTATTCGAACTAAGCGCATGAGAACGCAAGAAAAAACCTGTAAACCGCGAGTGTCTGCGCTTCAATTGCGCAATCCTGGATAAGGAATTCAAAAATGCGAACCTTCGCCATGACCGCTGGCCTGCTGCTCGCCATGAGTCTCCCATGCCAGGCCGGGCAGATTTACAAATGGGTCGACGCCCAGGGAGTCACCCATTTCGACGCCCAGCCACCCCAAGGCGTGACCAGCACCGCCATCACTCTGCCGAAAAACCCGAAAGGTGCGCCCCGTACGCCGCCACCCGACAAGCCGGACACCCAGCAACAGGTCATGGATAACCAGGCCAAGCAACAGCTCGCCAGGCAGGAAGCCGAGCGCAGGCGTTTTTGCACACAGGCACGAACCAGCCTGGCGCAGTTGCAGAACAACCCACGCCTGAGCGAGAACATCGAGGGGGGAGTACGCCGCCTGACCGAGGAACAACGTCAGCAGCGCATCGTGGAAACGCAGAAGGCGATAGACAACCACTGCCGCTAGGCAGTGGTTGCAGAGGTTTTCAGCGGGTAGAGACTATCAGTTGGTCGAACTCTTTGAGCAGGATCTGCAACTGAAGATCCCGCCCCTGCATCGAACGACCGGCGAACACCACCTCGGCCATTTCCTGGATCCCCGAAGCGCTGGGCAGAGGCAGATCCTGTTCAAGAATCACCTTCATCCGCGGCAGGAAGATCCATTGCAGCCACTGCTCGAATTCCAGCGTGTCCACGGCAAAAGGCTCGACGCTGGCCAGGGCCTCGGCGCTCGGAGGAGTGTCATCCCACAGGCCCTGCAGCCGCAACTCACGCTCGATCAACAGCAACTGCTCGGCGATCTTTGGAAAACGCGCGTCCATTACAGCGATACCTTGGCTTTTTGCCGGGCCTGAGCGGCACCGGCGACATCGCCCTGCTTCTCGCGCGCCTGGGCGATCAGCGCCCACAGGCTGGCCTGCAGGTCCGGACGACCGTTGGCGAAGCTCAGGCCGCGGCGGGCAAACTGTTCAGCCTGGGCCGCATCGCCCTGGGCCATGCGTACCTGGGCCAGGCGATACAGCACCTGCGGCTCACGCGGTGCTACACGCTGCGCGCGCTCGAGGCTGGAGGAGGCGCCGTTCAGATCGCCGCTCGCCTGTTGCTGCTGAGCGGTGGTCAACAGCGCCAGCACTGGACCGTCCAGCTGCTCATCGGCGGACAGCCCGCCAGAGCTGGCCGAAGGCACTCCGCTCGGCGTCGGTGGCAGGCTGTAGCTGCCCTGATTGGTCGGCGCGGACTGGATCGGCGAGGTATCGATAGGCCCTGGGGTGATCGGGCCCGGGGTAATCGGCGCGCTGCTGATTGGCGCGGCAGTGGCCGCAGCCCCGCCCGGCACCATCACCACCACGCCCGAGTCCTGCGGAATACTTTGAGTCTGTGCCTGGGCCGGACGCTTGACCGTCGTCTTGCGGAAGCCGCCGTTGGCCGATATGCGCTCACTGTTGGACACGGCGGTACCGGAGTCCACCACCGGAATCGAGCCACGCTGCACGCTGGCGCAACCATTGAGCAAAGCCAGAGCTGTAATAGCTGGAATCCACCACTTGTTCACGTCAAACCCTCTTCGCTTAATTCATCCAGCCCTTGACCCAATCCATCACCGATTCAACGGGCGCCGGGATATCGACGTCACATGCTGGACCGGGAGGGGGTTCACTGCCACGAATATACGGCATCTGTACCGCCCCCGGACAGTTGGCATCGGAGCCTTGCCCGGTCCGGGAGTCGACCCAGGCCTGCACCACGTTATCCGGTTGTGGCATATCCAATGGCAGCGGGTCGGCCTTGCGCATGAAACTGGTCCAGACCTGCAGCGCGCCGGTGGCGCCGGTGAACGGTGTCTTGCCGTTATCATCACGCCCCAGCCAGACCACCGCCAGCAGATCCTGGCTGAAACCGGCGAACCAGCTGTCGCGGGAATCGTTACTGGTGCCGGTCTTGCCCGCCAGCGCCAGGGAACGCGGCAACACGTTGTAGACCGAGCTACCAGTACCTTCACGCATGACGCGCTGCATCGCGCTCTGGATCAGGTAGATCGAACCCGGATCGAAACGTTGCTGGATCTGGAACGGGTAACGCTTCAGCGGCTCGCCTTCGGCGGTCAGCACACTACGGATCCCACGCATCGGGGTATTGAAACCGCCGTTGGCCAGGGTCTGGTACATGGTGGCGACTTCTATAGGGCTCAAGCCCCCCGCCCCCAGCAGCATCGAAGGGAACGCCGGGAATTCGCGGGTGACGCCAAGGCGTCCCAGGGTTTTCAGCACGTTCGGCACACCGACTTCCAGGCCCAGGCGCGCGGTCGACAGGTTATAGGAATGGGCCAGCCCCTGATAAAGGAAGACCGTGCCGTGGGAACGGCGGTCGTAGTTCTGGGGTTTCCAGACTTGCCCGTCGCCGCCCTTCACCGAGAAGGCCTCGTCGGAGAGCCAGCTGGTCAGGGTGTACTGGCTGGGTTTCTCCAGCGCCGTCAGATAAACCGCAGGCTTGATCAGGGAGCCGATCGGCCGCACCGCATCCAGCGCCCGGTTGAAGCCGGCAAAACCAGCCTGGCGACTGCCGATCATGGCCTGGACTTCGCCGGTTTCCGGGTTGGTCACCACCATCGCCGCTTCGACTTCATCCGATCCCTTGCGCCCGGCCAGACGCTTGAAGGTGTCACTCACCGAAGCCTCGGCCTTCATCTGCAGAATCGGATCGAAACTGGTGAAAATCCGCAGCCCTTCCTCAGTCAAGTCTTCGTCGCGGTAATCCTCACGCAACTGACGCTTCACCAGGTCCAGGAAGCCGGGGAACGAGCTGTCCGCCAGACTGCCGCGCTTGGTCACGCCCAGGGGCATTTTCTTCGCCGCCTCGACCTGCTCCGGCGTCGCCACACCCTGTTGCGCCAGCAGATCGAGTACCAGGTTACGCCGCTCCAGCGCGCGCTCCGGATAACGACGCGGGTTGTAATAGGACGGTCCCTTGACCATCCCCACCAGCAAGGCGATCTGATGCAACTTCAGTTCGGCCAGCGGCTGACTGAAGAAGAACTGGCTGGCCAGGCCGAAACCGTGCACCGCACGCTGGCCGTCCTGACCGATGAAGACTTCGTTGAGGTACGCCTCGAGGATCTCGCGCTTGTCGTAATGCAGCTCCAGCAGCAGGGCCATCATCGCTTCGGTGAGCTTGCGGCTCAGGCTGCGTTCGTTGGTCAGGTAGAAGTTCTTGACCAACTGCTGGGTCAGGGTACTGCCGCCCTGGCGCATGGCACCGGACGAGGTATTGACCCACACCGCCCGGGCAATCGACTTGGGCGACACGCCAAAGTGGCTGTAGAAATCCCGGTCCTCGACCGCCACCAGGGTTTCCAGCAGATAAGGAGGCACCTGATCGATCTTGATCAGGATCCGGTCTTCGAGGTTCTTCGGATACAGGCCGCCGATCAGCAGCGGCTCCAGGCGTACCACGGCCAGTTTCGAGCCTTTGCTGCCTGACAGCTCGGCCACGTAGTCGCCGGAAAAACGCACCCGCACCGGTTGTGCCTGCTCCATACCCTCGTAGAACTGGAAACCGCGGGTATTGAGTTCAACGGTATTGCCACTGACCGACGCCGCACCAGGGCCGTTGACCACGCTTTCGCGGCGATAGCCAAGTGCATCGAGTTCGGTGAGGAAATCGTCCTTGCTGAGCTTCTGTCCGACGAACAGCTCCAGCGGACGCGCATAGACCTTGGCCGGAATGGTCCAGCGCTTGCCGGAGAACTTCTCCTGGACCACGGCATCGAGATAAACCGCAAAGCCGGCGAGCACCACCAGAGCGACCAGACCGAGCTTCAAGGCCCAGCCCAGCCAGGGGCGCGGGCCACTAGACGGATGTTTTTTAGCGGAACGGGGGGATCGAGTACGAGTCATGGCGGCGGATTATACGCACTTTATTCATAGTCAACAGGAGCCGCCCGAGGTTTGCGTTAGCCCTGTCAGCGGCCATAATGACGCCCTTGAATTTTCCCCGACTCTGAAGGATCGCCTGTGAGCCAATCCCTGATCGCCGCCCTGCAAAACCCGGCCCTCTACCCGCATCCCGTAGACGGATTCCAGGTCATCGAGACCCATATTTCCTGGGTCCTGCTCACCGGTCCCTATGCCTATAAGCTGAAAAAGCCGGTCAACTTCGGCTTTCTCGATTTCACCGGCCTTGAAGCACGCGGGCACTTCTGCGGCGAAGAGCTGCGTCTCAACCAGCGCCTGACCGATGATTTGTATCTGGAAGTGTTGCCGATCACTGGCAGTGCCGAAGCACCGCAGATCGCGGGTGACGGCCCGGTCATCGAATACGCCCTGAAAATGCGCCAGTTCCCGCAAAGCCAACTGCTCAGCACGCTGCAAGCCAATGGCGAACTGACCACTGTGCACATCGACGAAATGGCCCGGCAGATTGCCAGGTTCCACCTCGACGCCCCGCGGGTCCCGGCAGCCCACGAAGCCGGCACCCCGGAAAGCGTAATGGCGCCGGTGCGTCAGAACTTCGAGCAGATCCGCCCGTTCCTCAGCGACAAGGCCGACCTGCAACAACTCGAAGCCCTGCAAGCCTGGGCCGAAAGCAGCTTCGAACGCCTCAAGCCACTCCTCATCCAGCGCAAGGCCGAGGGTTTCATCCGCGAATGCCACGGCGACATTCATCTGGGCAATGCGACGCTTATCGACGGCAAGGTGGTGATCTTCGATTGCATCGAGTTCAACGAACCGTTCCGCTTCACTGACGTCTATGCCGACGCCGGTTTCCTCGCCATGGACCTGGAAGACCGCGGCCTGAAGTGCTTGGCACGCCGTTTCATCAGCCAGTACCTGGAACAGACCGGTGACTATCAGGGCCTGGAACTGTTGAATTTCTACAAAGCCTACCGCGCCCTGGTACGGGCCAAGGTCGCCCTGTTCAGCATGCCGGCCGATGCCAGCCCGATGCAGCGCGCCACGGCCCTGCGCCAGTACCGCAACTACGCCAACCTGGCAGAGAGCTACAGCACCATTCCGTCGCGCTTCCTGGCGATTACTTCTGGCGTTTCCGCCGTTGGCAAAAGCCATGTGGCCATGCGCCTGGTGGAAGCTTTGGGCGCCGTTCGCCTGCGCTCCGATGTCGAGCGCAAACGCCTGTTCGGCGAGCAGCAGGTACAGAACGATCCGAATGCCGGCATTTATAATGCCCAGGCCAATAGCGCGACCTATGACCGCCTGCATGAACTGGCCGGTATCGTCCTGCGCGCCGGTTTCCCGGTGGTCATCGACGCCACCTACCTCAAGCGCGACCAGCGTGATGCCGCGGCCAAGGTTGCCGAAGCGACTGGCACCCCTTGCCTGATCATCGACTGCAACGCCCCGCAGGCCGTCATCGCCAGCTGGCTGGCGCAACGCCAGGCCGATCGCAACGACCCGTCGGACGCGACCCTGGCCGTGATCGAACAGCAGCAAGCCAATCGCGAAGCCCTGAACGCCGAAGAAGTGCTGCGCAGCAAGCGCGTCGAGACCAATGAAAGCGGGAGCCTCGACACCCTGGTGGCGAACATTCGCCAGCGCCTCCCAGGTCTGTAATCAACTATTTCAGCCGTGAAACCGCAAAGATTTCACGGCTGAAATTAGTGGCACTATACTGGCGTCATAATTCCAGCAGGGACGCCCCCCCCATGAGTCAGCCCAAACTTCTCGACACCCCCCTTTACGCTTTGCTGCACAAAGACGACATCGACGGCTTCAATCGGGAGCGCCCGAAGGATCAGCCTGTCGACATGCGCGGCGGTGACTTTCGCGGCCTCGACCTGCGCGAGCTGAACGCCGACGGCATCGACTTCACCGACGCCTACTTCCGTTCTGCCGATCTGCGCGGCCTCGACTTGCGCAACTCTTCCATGGAAGGCGCCAGCCTGGCCCATGCGCAGATCTCCGGCGCCTACTTCCCGCCCGAACTGACCGCCGATGAAATCCTGATGTCCGTCAATTTCGGCACTCGTCTGCGCTACCGCACCAAGTAATCTCGCCTTTTGCTCCAAGGTCCGGCGCCCTCTGCCTTACGCTGGACTTGGCCTGCTCCTTTCCCTCTCCTCCCTCTGCTTCTGACGTGCTTTCCTCTGTCGCCTTAGAAGCTTTTGCGCCAAAACCGACCAAAGAACAGCGCTTTTCCTACTGAGCGCTACACTCCTTTGAGACTTGCCCACGCACCATTCGGCCGTCGCAAGGAGGCTTGATGAATGATGAATTGCAACACCTGAAGAACCTTGGCAAGACGTCGGCACAATGGCTGCATGCAGTGGGCATCCATAGCGCTTCGGACTTGCGCCGCCTGGGGGCGGTGGATGCCTATCGGGCCGTGCGGACCCGAGGGTTCCGAGCCTCGAAGGTGCTGTTGTACGCCATCGAAGGCGCGCTGATGGATGTGCACTGGAACGACATTCCGGCAGAACGCAAGGAAGCACTCAACAAACAGCTGGACGCCATTTCTACACGCCACAAGAACTGACCTGGCAGGCTTCTTATGTATTTACTGGGGGAACAACCGGCTTACGCCGACGCCTTGATCAATCGGCTGCAGAGCATCCCGCCGCGCCTGCTGGAAGGCCTGCTGCCGTCTGGCGATGTGTTGGAAGTGGCCCCTTCCAAGGATCTCTCCAGCAGCCTTGCCGACAGCCAGCTGTTCCTGCTCGAAAGCGGCCAGGTACAAGCCAGCATCGATGAGCGCCCACTGTTTTATCTGCATGAAGGCGACCTGCTCGGGCTGCGCCGAGGAGCTGAGCTGCCGCGCTGGCAACTCAGCAGCGACCAACCGTTGAGCCTGATCCCCTATCAGCGTTCCGCGGTGTTCCAGCATCTGTATGCCGACGAACAGCGTTCCGAACTGTTTCTGCAGTACCTGATCGGACAAACCGCCCTGCTCTCCGATGCCGTTGCCCGCCTCCAGCAACCCGAGTTGCGCAACAGCAACGGTTTTCAACGCGTGGCCAAGGGCGAGGTGCTGATTCGCCAGGGCGATGACGCCGATCATGTGTTCGTGATTATCGAAGGGCACGCCGAAGCCTTTGTCGACGGACACAAGGTCGGAGACGTGCCCAAGGACGAGATCTTTGGTGCGATGGCCGTTTTCACCGGGGAGAAACGCAACGCCAGTGTGATTGCCAGCGAGCCATGCACCCTGATGCTGATCCCCAAGAGCCAGTTTCTCAGCCTGACTCAGAGCAATCCACGTATCGCCCATAGCCTGATCGAAAGCATGGCGCGGCGAATCGACCTGTTGAACAAGGAAGTCAGCCGCCTGCACAGCCTGAGCGCCAACCCTTAAAGCCCCGTATTTACGGGCAATCCAAACGAGCGTTTGACGGAATTCGCAGAAACAGGAAAAACCTTGTTGACGCGGAAATGAGAATCGTTATGATTATCACAACTGGTCGCGAGATCAGTCGATAACCTGGAAGACCAGTGGTTCGGACTCTCAGATTATCTCCTCATCAGGCTAATCACGGTTATTTGACCCGGCTCTTGCCGGGTCTTTTTTTGCCTGAAAAAAGGTCATTGCCTACTGGCGCATCTGGGCGCAGTAATCCTTATCCGGCAGCCGTGCGCTGTACCACACGTAATCCGCGCTTTGCGCCGATACCTGCGTACCCTTCTGCGCCAGCATCAGCACCACGGCACCGTTCGACGCGTCGAGGTCCAGCAGGTGGACCGGCACCCCGATATCCTTGCGCCCATGAAAGGCCCCGGCAAAAAGCAGCGCTGGCGTCGGTGCCGCCAGCAAGCGCTCGGCCATGCGCCGGTCGCGCTGTTGCTGCACCGCCAGCATCGCCGGCATCTGGCTTTCCGGCAGCAGGCCACAGTGGGAATCACGAACTTGCTGCAACAACTCGGTACGCACCGAGGCGGCATTCGAGCGCTCGCCACTCAAGGCCAGTGCCTGGCGATAGATGTCGCGAACTTCGGAGCTATCCAGATTAGCCGCCAGCAACGGATAAGGCTGGAGCAACGCATAACGCACTATAGGTCCGTACAGCGCCCAGTCCCAACCCGGCGACCAGGCCAGCGCGCCTGGCAGATCATCGGGCAAGCCCTGCGCCGCCTGGTACTGGCGAAGCGAGTCGACTCGCGGTTGCTGGTCCGGCGTGAGCATTTCCAACAGCAGGCTGCCTTGCGCGCGCTGGGTCGCCATCGCCCGCAACAACCACAGCTGCAAGGCATGATGTTCAGGGTGGTCATGCTGCTCGCCGACAATCACCCGCGGTGCCTGGGACAAACGAACGACCAGCTCCTCTGGAGTCAGGAGCTTTCCACTGCGCAGATCCTGAATCGCCCCGCTTTCAGCCTGGACCGGAAGCTCAGGCATGACCGGCACGCCCTGGCAGGCGCCCAGCAGCAGCACACTCAGGATCAATAACACACGCATCTGGCGCCTCCGCAAATCGCCTCAGCGGGCGATGATCAAAGGGTGGCCGCGCTCGGGATGCACCTGCACCAACACCTCCAGTCCGAACACCGCCTTGAGCGGTTCGGGCCGCAACACCTGCGCCGGGCTGTCCAGCGAGTGAGGCCGCCCGCCTTCGAGCAACAACAGGCGATCACAATATCGCGCGGCGAGGTTCAGATCATGCAGGATCACCAGGACCGCGACCCCACGATCGGCAAACTCGCGGATGGCCTGCAACGTGACATGTTGATGCAAGGGGTCGAGGGCCGAGGTCGGCTCATCGAGCAACAGGGTCTGGCCGACCGCGCCCGGCCATAGCTGCGCCAACACCCGGGCCAGGTGCACGCGCTGACGTTCGCCGCCCGACAAGGCCACATAGCTGCGAGCGTGCAGATGCCCCGCATCCGCCGCTTGCAGGGCCTGCATGACGATCTCCTCATCCCGTGCCCGACCGCTTTGATAAGGCAGGCGTCCCAGGCCAACGACCTCTTCGACCCGGAAGGCGAACTCGAGCGTCGAACTTTGCGGCAGCACCGCCAGCCTTTGCGCCTTTTGCCCACCGTCCCATCTGGAGAGTTCGCACTGATCAAGCCAGACCTGGCCATGATCGGGTTTCAATTCGCCGCACAAGGCCGCCAGCAAAGTGCTTTTACCTGCGCCATTGGGGCCCAGCACTCCCAGCACTTCGCCAGGCTTGAGCTCGAGGTCGATCCCCTCCAGCACGGTTTTCCTGCCACGGCGCACCGTCAGATTCTCCGCTCGCAGCATCAGGCGCGCCCTCGCAATAACAGAAACAGAAAGAAGGGCGCACCGATAAAGGCGGTCACGATGCCAATGGGCAACTCCGCAGGCGCCAGCGCCAGGCGCGCCACCAGATCCGCCAGCAACAGCAGGCTGGCGCCGGCCAGTATCGACGCCGGCAACAGGGTTCGGTGATCAGGCCCCGACAGCAGGCGTACCAGATGGGGTACCACCAGCCCGACAAAGCCGATCAGCCCGGCAGCGGCGACAGCCGCACCGACACCCAGCGCGGTACAGAA
This sequence comes from Pseudomonas sp. 22526, assembly GCF_052044735.1. Lineage (NCBI taxonomy): Bacteria > Pseudomonadati > Pseudomonadota > Gammaproteobacteria > Pseudomonadales > Pseudomonadaceae > Pseudomonas > Pseudomonas sp. 22526. The sequence goes on along the minus strand of NZ_JBQENK010000033.1, from coordinate 21,636 downwards.
CACCAGCTCCCGCTTCAACCGTTCGACATCGATCCCCAGGTGACCGGCCTCGGACTCGCCCAACAGCAAGGCATTCAAGGCCTTGGCCCGGCGTGGCAACCACAATGCCACGGCCGCGCTGACCAGCAGCAGTGGCCACAATCTCGAATAACTGGCGCCGTTGAGACTGCCCAGGTTCCAGAACGTCAGGGTGCGCAAGGTCGCATCGTCGGCCAGGTAGGTGAACAGGCCCACCGCCGAGCTGGCCAGCGCCGTCAACGCAATCCCCGCCAGCAGCATGGTCGCCACATGGGTCTGGCCATTGCGCCGCCCCAGGCGGTAGACCAGCCACGCCACCACCAAGCCACCGAGAAAGGCACAGAACGACAACAGATAAGGGCCGATCGCTTCCGGCACGCCACCCAGCAGCGCACCACCGACGATGGCAAAGGCCGCGCCCAGCGCCGCGCCACTCGAGACACCCACCAGCCCCGGGTCAGCCAAGGGATTGCGAAACAGCCCTTGCATCGCCACGCCGGACAGGGCCAGCACGCCCCCTACCGCCAGCCCCAGCAGGGTGCGAGGCAAGCGAATCTGCCCGAGGATCAGTTCGGCCTGCTCCAGCCCCTGCCCCTCAATGGGCAAGCCCAGCAGACGCAGGGCGGCTTGCAGGGTATCGAGCAGCGGCAGGCTGACCGGCCCGAGCGCCAGGGACAACCAGATCGCCAACAGACACAGCAGGCTCAGGCCAATGAACAAAGCACGGGGTTTAAGCAAAGGGGTCATTGGGCAGTGCTGGCCTGGCCCGACTCGGCTGGATAGAAATCGGCCGACAACCTTTTCAGGCTCTGTGGCAGGCGTGGCCCCAGGCCGCCCACCAGCAAGGTCGGATCAATCTCGAAGACCCGGCCGGCCTTCGCCGCGCCGCTGGAGGCGAGGATCGGGTTTTCCTTGAACAGCGCGGCACGGGCCGCCTCGCCGCTCAGGCTGCGATCGGCAAACACCAGAACCTCGGGGTTGAGTTCGGCCAACGACTCCGTGGAAAAGGGTTTGTAACCCGTATGGGTAGCAAGATTGCGTCCACCCGCCTGCTGCAACAGCCAGTCGGCAGCGGTGTCCTTACCGGCAATCAGAGGTTTGCCGCCCGCATGCCCGAGCAACAGCAGCACATCCGGCGCCGCCTGCTTTTTCCGGGCCTGGCTGACCCAGGCCTGCTGCTGATCCAGCTGCTGCTTATATTGCTCGAACAACTGCGTGGCCTTGTCCTCGCTGCCCAGCAACTTGCCCAGATGCTGCAGGTTGTCCTGCAGGGTCGGCAGGTCGGCCTGGGCCGAGAACAGCTCGACCTGCACCCCGGCGCTGCGCACCTGCGAGAGCACCGGCGGCGGCCCCATCTCTTCGGTCCCCACCAGAATCTGCGGACGCAGGCTGAGAATGCCTTCCGCCGACAGCTGGCGCTGATAACCGATGCTCGGCAGCTTCTTCAGGGATTCGGGATGCTGGCTGGTGGTGTCCACGCCCACCAGCTTCGATTCGGCGCCCAGCGCGCTCACCCATTCGGACAAGGCGCCGCCGGCGCTCACCCAGCGTTGTGGTAACTCGGCCGCCGCAGCGGCATGGCTGGCCAGAAGTCCGACACAGAGCGCGATTGCGCGGGCACTCGAACGCATAAAGGTAGTTCCTTCAGAGAGTGGGCCCACGGAAGCCGCCGTACATGTGACATGCCCTGCAACCCAGGCATCGAAATGAGCAAGCGCCCCACAGGCGAAGCAGCCATTTGATAATTGTTTGCATTTGACCGTCAAGCACAGACATGTTTCATCAAGCGCCCGCAGGAAAACTGTGACAGCCTGAACCCAGAGCCGTCGGTTACGAGGATAGACATGAAGTTTCTTTGCGCCCCCGGCGATCTGCCGGAGGCTTCCAGCCGAGGTTTCAACCTCGAAGGCCGGCCACTTTTCGCGGTGCGTCGCGATCGACAGGTCTACGTCTACACCAACCGCTGCCCCCATCGCGGGGTCGCTCTGGAGTGGCAGCCCGATCAGTTTCTCGACCCAAGCGCCAGCCTGATCCAGTGCGCCACCCACGGCGCGCTGTTTCTGATCGAAAACGGCGAATGCGTGGCCGGCCCCTGTGCCGGGCAATCCCTGACGGTCATCCCCTGCCGGGAAGACAGCCAGGGCATCTGGGTTCAGCTCTAGCCGTTGAGCAATACGTCCAGACGGCGCTCGATGCACACTTCCTCGGCAGTCAAACGCACGCCGTAAGCCAGTACCTCGACCCCGGATGCCACCGCCTCGCGCAGCGCAGCGGCATAACCGGGGTCGATCTCTTCGGCCGGCCGCACCGCCTCGACCCCCGACAGGTTGACGCAATACAACTGCACCGCCCGGATACCCTCACGCGCCAGGCCGGCCAGCTCCCGCAAATGCTTGGCGCCACGCTGGGTCACCGCATCCGGGAAGGCCGCGACCGCGGAACCGTCGAAGCCCAGGGTGACGCTTTTGACTTCGACGAAAGCCGGGCCGTCCGGGTAGTCCAGGCGGAAATCGATCCGGCTGTTCTCCTGGCCATAGGGCACCTCACGCTTGAGGGCGGTAAAACCGTTCAGCTCAGCGATCACTCCGGCGCGCAAGGCTTCTTCCACCAGCGTGTTGGCCCGCGCCGTGTTGACGCAAGCCAGCCGGCCCTGGGGCGTTTCGCTGATTTCCCAGGTCCCGGGCAATTTGCGCTTGGGGTCATTGGAACGGCTGAACCAGACCTGCCCACCCTCGACCATGCAATTGAACATGGAACCGGTGTTGGGGCAGTGAATGGTCAGCAACTCGCCGCCAATGGTCTCGATATCGGCGAGAAAACGCTTGTAACGACGAACCAGGCGACCTTCTTCGAGGGGAGGATGAAAGCGCATCAGCCTTGCCAGCTCCGCAGGCCACGGGCAATCCGCTCCACCGCTTCCTGCAGGCGCGGCAGGCTCTGAGTGTAGGCGAACCGGACATGGTGCCCAGCCTGATGGCGACCGAAATCCAGACCCGGGGTAAAGGCAATGTGTTCGGTTTCGAGGAAGTGCCGGCAGAAGGCAAAGGCATCGCCGCCGAAAGCGCTGATATCGGCATACAGGTAGAACGCCCCTTCCGGCTCCACCGCGATGCCAAAGCCCAGCTCGCGCAGGGCTGGCAGGAGGAAGTCGCGGCGCCGCTGAAACTCGTTGCGGCGCTCTTCCAGGATACTGATGGTGTCCGGCTCGAAGCAGGCCAGAGCGGCGTACTGAGCCATGCTCGGGGCGCTGATATAAAGGTTCTGCGCCAACTTCTCCAACTCGCCGACCGCCGCCTGCGGCGCTACCAGCCAACCCAGGCGCCAGCCGGTCATGCCGAAATATTTGGAAAAGCTATTCAGGACAAAGGCGCTGTCATCGACTTCCAGCACGCTGGCGGCATCGCTGCCGTAGGTCAGGCCGTGGTAGATCTCGTCCACCACCAGATGGCCATTACGCGCCTTTACCGCGGCCGACAGCCCCGCCAGCTCGTCACGGGTGAGCAGCGTGCCGGTCGGGTTGGCCGGCGAGGCCACCAGGGCGCCGACGCTGTCCTGATCCCAATAACGCTCCACCAGGTCCGGCGTCAGTTGATAGCGCACGTCCGGTCCGACCGGCACCAGCTGCGCCGCGCCTTCCACCAGACGCAGGAAGTGCCGGTTGCAGGGGTAGCCCGGGTCCGCCAGCAGCCAGTGCTTGCCTGGGTCGACCAGCAGGCTGCTGGCCAGCAGCAACGCACCGGAACCACCGGGCGTGATCATGATGCGCTCGGGGTCGATGTCCAGCCCGTAGCGCTGCCGATAGAAACCGGAGATGGCCGTGCGCAGCTCGGGGATCCCGCGGGCGGCGGTGTAGCGGGTCTTGCCCGCCTCCAGGGCGGCCTGCCCGGCCTTGATGATCGGCTCAGCCGTGGTGAAGTCCGGTTCACCGATTTCCAGGTGAATCACATCGTGCCCGGCCGCTTGCAGCTCATTGGCACGGGCCAGCAGGGCCATCACATGGAAAGGTTCGATAGCGCGGCTGCGCGCACTGTAGGACTGAGCCATTAGCCTTCCTTCATTGAAGTGAGCAAAAAACCGATTCTACCCAACCCCGGGGACAAGGGAGAGCCCAAAGCCTTCAAGCACCTGCCATCCCCCCCTGTAAAGAAGACGGACACCAGGCCCAGGCTTGGCTAAAATCATTAATTGACCAGGCCCCCGAACAGACCAGGCCAGGCGGCATCGACCTTTGCGAGCACCGCAAGACGCGGGCTCGACAACCGGGAGTAGCGCCGCCCGATTCGATCTGGTAAGTTCGCCCGCTTGCAGTCGCAGGGCCGGCATGCCGGTGATGGAGCAATCCTGCGCAATGGATTACATGAGTAGAGGCGGTCCATTTCATGCCCACCCAAGCAAAGCAACAGAATCAATCGATCAGCGGCTTCGAGCCCTATGTTGAAACCGCGGGCGAAGAGTACATGGGCAAGCCCATGCGCGAGCACTTCACCAAGATCCTGAACAAGTGGAAACAGGACTTGATGCAGGAAGTCGACCGCACTGTTGATCACATGAAAGACGAAGCAGCCAACTTCCCCGACCCGGCCGACCGTGCCAGCCAGGAAGAAGAGTTCAGCCTTGAACTGCGCGCCCGCGACCGTGAGCGCAAGCTGATCAAGAAGATCGACAAGACGCTGCAACTGATCGAAGACGAAGAATACGGCTGGTGCGAATCCTGCGGCGTCGAGATCGGTATTCGCCGCCTGGAAGCCCGCCCTACCGCCGACATGTGTGTCGACTGCAAGACCCTGGCGGAAATCAAGGAAAAACAAGTCGGCAAATAATCGCTGGCTTGAACGAAAAACGGAGCGTGCGAACGCTCCGTTTTTGTTTCTGACGCCTCCCCCCTGTAGGAGCGAGCTTGCTCGCGATGGCGACCCTGCAGACGCCATCGTCACCTTGGGACCGAACGAAGTAACATCCTCTCCATGACTGCCTCTCACACCTCTTCCTACATCGGGCGCTTCGCCCCCACCCCCAGCGGGCACCTGCATTTCGGCTCGCTGGTCGCAGCCCTGGCCTCCTACCTCGATGCCCGCGCCGTCGGCGGCCGCTGGCTGTTGCGCATGGAAGACCTCGATCCGCCCCGGGAAGAGCCCGGCGCCCAGGCGGCCATCCTCAAGGCCCTGGAAAGCTACGGCTTCGAGTGGGACGGCGAAATGGTCCGCCAGAGCGACCGGCACACGGCCTACGCCGAAGTCCTCAACCGCCTGTTCAACCAGGGCCTGGCTTACGCCTGCACCTGCTCGCGCAAGCAACTGGAGCCCTACCACGGCATTTATCCGGGCCTGTGCCGCAATGCCGGACACGGCCAGGAAGACGCTGCCATCCGCTTGCGCGTGCCGGAACTGGAATATCGCTTCACCGACCGGGTCCAGGGCGAATTTCGCCAGCATCTGGGGCGCGATGTGGGCGACTTCGTGATCCGTCGCCGCGACGGTCTCTACGCCTATCAACTGGCGGTGGTGCTCGACGACGCCTGGCAAGGGGTGACCGATATCGTGCGCGGCGCCGACCTGCTGGACTCCACCCCGCGCCAGCTGTACCTGCAAGAGCTGCTCGGCCTGCCGCAGCCGCGTTACCTGCATGTGCCGCTGATCACCCAGCCGGACGGGCACAAACTGGGCAAGTCCTACCGCTCCCCGCCGCTGGCCGCGGACCAGGCCACACCGCTGCTGTTGCGTGCCTTGCGCGCCCTGGGGCAGAAAACCGACAGCGAAATGCTCCATGCCAGCCCTCGGGAAGTGCTGAGCTGGGGCATCGAACACTGGGATGCTTTACTGATCCCACGCACACTGAGCGTGCCCGAAGCGCAAATACGCTGACGCCCCTTGCAGGTTGGCGCCCATCCGTTACCATCGCCGCACGTTTTCGGGCACGCACACAATAAAGAGAGGCCGAGATGTACATCTATCGCTTGGTCCTGCTGCTGGTAGTGGGGATCTATCTGTTCTCCCCCGCCATCATGGATTGGTGGATCGATGCTACGGGCGCCTGGTATCGCCCGTATCTGCTCTGGCTGATCCTGATCGTCGTGACCTTCATCCTGCAGAGCCAAAAAGATGCCGATGAGCTTTAGCCTGACCCAGATGATCCTGATCAGCGCCGCGTACCTGCTGGTGCTGTTCGGGGTGGCCTGGGTCAGCGAACGCGGCATGATCCCGCGCTCGATCATCCGCCACCCGCTGACCTACACCCTGTCCCTCGGGGTCTACGCCAGCGCCTGGGCCTTTTACGGCACGGTCGGCCTGGCCTATCAGTACGGCTACGGTTTTCTTTCCAGCTATCTCGGGGTCTCCGGCGCCTTCCTGCTGGCGCCGGTGCTGCTTTACCCGATCCTGAAAATCACCCGCACCTACCAACTGTCGTCGCTGGCCGACCTGTTCGCCTTTCGCTTTCGCAGCACCTGGGCCGGCGCACTGACCACGGTGATCATGCTGGTCGGCGTATTGCCACTGCTGGCCTTGCAGATCCAGGCGGTCGCGGACTCCATCGGCATCCTCACCCGCGAGCCGGTGCAGCACCGGGTCGCCCTGAGTTTCTGCGCGCTGATCACCCTGTTCACCATCTTCTTCGGCTCCCGGCACATCGCCACCCGGGAAAAACACGAAGGCCTGGTGTTCGCCATCGCCTTCGAGTCGGTGATCAAGCTGATCGCCATCGGCGGCGTCGGCCTCTATGCCCTGTACGGCGTATTCGATGGCCCGCAACAGCTGGAACTCTGGCTGCTGCAGAACCAGACCGCCCTCGCCGCCCTGCATACGCCGCTGCAGGAAGGACCCTGGCGCACCCTGCTGCTGGTGTTCTTCGCCTCGGCGATCGTGATGCCGCACATGTACCACATGACCTTCACCGAAAACCTCAACCCGCGCTCGCTGGTCAGCGCCAGCTGGGGCCTGCCGCTGTTCCTGTTGCTGATGAGCCTGGCAGTGCCGCTGATCCTCTGGGCCGGCCTGAAACTGGGCGCCACCACCAACCCCGAGTACTTCACCCTCGGCATCGGCATCGCCGCCAACAAACCGGCATTGGCCTTGATGGCCTATATCGGCGGGCTTTCCGCCGCCAGCGGCCTGATCATCGTCACCACCCTGGCGCTGTCGGGGATGGCCCTCAACCATCTGGTGCTGCCGCTGTATCAGCCACCGGCCGAAGGCAATATCTACCGCTGGCTGAAATGGACCCGCCGCGCGCTGATCGTGGCCATCATCATGGCCGGCTATGCCTTCTACCTGCTGCTGGGGGCCGAACAGGACCTGGCCAACCTCGGCATCGTCGCCTTTGTCGCGACCCTGCAGTTCCTCCCCGGCGTGCTCTCGGTGCTGTACTGGCCGACCGCCAACCGGCGCGGCTTCATCGCCGGGCTGATGGCCGGGACGCTGGTGTGGTTGGTGACCATGCTGCTGCCGCTGATCGGCAATCTGCAGGGCTTCTATATACCGCTGCTGAACATGATCTACGTGCTGGACGACACCAGCTGGCACATGGCGGCCATCGCCTCACTGGCGGCCAACGTCCTGATGTTCACCCTGATTTCGCTGTTCACCAACGCCAGCTCCGAAGAAGCCAGCGCCGCCGAAGCCTGTGCGGTGGACAACGTGCGCCGGCCGCAACGTCGCGAACTGCATGCTGCCTCGCCCCAGGAGTTCGCCACCCAGCTGGCCAAGCCCCTGGGCGCCAAGGCCGCGCAGAAGGAAGTCGAGCAGGCGCTGCGCGACCTGTACCTGCCCTTCGATGAGCGCCGCCCCTATGCCCTGCGCCGTTTGCGCGACCGTATCGAGGCCAACCTGTCCGGCCTGATGGGCCCCAGCGTGGCCCAGGACATGGTGGAAACCTTCCTGCCTTACAAGGCCGGCGGCGAAAACTATGTAACCGAAGACATTCACTTCATCGAAAGCCGGCTCGAGGACTACCACTCGCGCCTGACCGGCCTGGCCGCCGAGCTCGATGCCTTGCGCCGCTACCACCGCCAGACCTTGCAGGAACTGCCGATGGGCGTCTGCTCCCTGGCCAAGGATCAGGAAATCCTCATGTGGAACAAGGCCATGGAAGAACTGACCAGCATTCCGGCGCAGCATGTGGTCGGTTCGCGCCTGAGCACCATCGCCGATCCCTGGAAAGAGCTGCTGCAAGGCTTCATCAACGTCCCCGACGAACATTTGCACAAGCAGCATCTGGCCCTCGATGGCCAGACCCGCTGGCTGAACCTGCACAAGGCCGCCATCGACGAACCCCTGGCCCCGGGCAACAGCGGCCTGGTGCTGCTGGTGGAAGACCTGACCGAAACCCAGATGCTCGAAGACAAGCTGGTGCATTCCGAGCGCCTGGCCAGCATCGGCCGCCTGGCCGCCGGCGTGGCCCACGAAATCGGCAACCCGATCACCGGTATCGCCTGCCTGGCGCAGAACCTGCGCGAAGAGCGCGAAGAGGACGGCGAACTCACCGAAATCAGCGGCCAGATCCTCGAGCAGACCAAGCGCGTGTCGCGCATCGTCCAGTCGCTGATGAGCTTCGCCCACGCCGGCAGCCACCAGCACAACGACGAAGCCGTGTGCCTGGCCGAGGTGGCGCAGGACGCCATTGGTCTGCTGGCGCTGAACCGGCGCAATTTCGAAGTGCAGTTCTTCAACCTATGCGATCCGGACCACTGGGTCGACGGCGACCCGCAACGGCTCGCCCAGGTACTGATCAACCTGCTATCCAATGCCCGCGACGCATCACCGGCGGGCAGCGCGGTACGGGTCAAGAGCGAGGCCGGCGAACACACGATCGACCTGATCGTCGAAGACGAAGGCAGCGGCATCCCGTCGAGCATCATGGATCGACTGTTCGAACCCTTCTTCACCACCAAGGATCCTGGCGAGGGCACCGGACTGGGCCTTGCACTGGTCTATTCCATCGTTGAAGAGCATTATGGACAAATCACCATCGACAGCCCGGCTGACACCGAAAGCCAACGCGGCACCCGTATCCGGGTGACCTTACCGCGTCATGTCGAAGCGACGTCCGCTGTGAACTGAGACCGTCGAGAGAATCGAATCAATGCCGCACATTTTGATCGTCGAAGACGAAACAATTATCCGCTCCGCCTTGCGCCGCCTGCTGGAACGCAACCAGTACCAGGTCAGCGAAGCCGGTTCCGTGCAGGAAGCACAAGAGCGTTTCAGCATTCCCACGTTCGACCTGATCGTCAGCGACCTGCGCCTGCCTGGCGCCCCCGGCACCGAGCTGATCAAGCTTGGCCAGGGCACCCCGGTGCTGATCATGACCAGCTACGCCAGCCTGCGCTCGGCGGTCGACTCGATGAAGATGGGCGCGGTGGACTACATCGCCAAGCCTTTCGATCACGATGAAATGCTCCAGGCCGTGGCGCGCATCCTGCGCGACCGCCAGAGCGCACAGAGCAATCCGAACGAGCGTCCGGCCGCCAAGTCGGGCAACGGCGCGGACAAGGCCGGTGCCAACGCCAGCAATGGCGAAATCGGCATCATCGGTTCCTGCCCACCGATGCAGGACCTGTACAGCAAGATCCGCAAGGTCGCCCCGACAGATTCCAATGTACTGATCCAGGGTGAATCCGGGACCGGTAAGGAACTGGTAGCCCGCGCCCTGCACAACCTGTCCAAGCGCGCCAAGGCGCCGATGATCTCGGTGAACTGCGCGGCCATTCCGGAAACCCTGATCGAGTCCGAGCTGTTCGGTCACGAAAAAGGCGCCTTCACCGGTGCCAGCGCCGGGCGCGCCGGCCTGGTGGAAGCGGCGGATGGCGGCACTTTATTCCTCGACGAAATCGGCGAATTGCCGCTCGAAGCCCAGGCCCGCCTGTTGCGCGTATTGCAGGAAGGCGAGATCCGCCGGGTCGGCTCGGTGCAATCGCAGAAGGTCGATGTGCGCCTGATCGCCGCGACCCACCGCGACCTCAAGAGCCTGGCCAAGATCGGCCAGTTCCGTGAAGACCTGTATTACCGCCTGCACGTGATTGCCCTGAAACTGCCAGCCCTGCGCGAGCGCGGCGCCGACGTCAACGAAATCGCCAATGCCTTCCTCGCCCGCCAGAGCGCGCGCGTGGGCCGCACCGACCTGAAATTCGCCCCGGACGCCGAGCAAGCCATTCGCCATTACTCTTGGCCAGGCAACGTTCGCGAACTGGAAAACGCCGTCGAGCGCTCGGTCATCCTGTGCGAAAGCCCGGAAATCTCTGCGGAGCTGCTGGGTATCGATATCGAACTGAGCGACCTGGAAGACGACGAGTTCATCGGCCTGGCGCCCCAGGCCGCCAACGCCAACAACAGCAGCCATGAGCCGACCGAAGACCTGTCGCTGGAAGACTACTTCCAGCATTTCGTTCTCGAGCACCAGGACCACATGACCGAGACCGAACTGGCCCGCAAACTGGGCGTCAGCCGCAAATGCCTGTGGGAACGCCGCCAGCGCCTGGGCATCCCACGGCGCAAGACCGGGGTCGCCAGCGAAAGCTGAAGCCCGGCGGTAACGGGTTGCGGGTAACACGCGACCTTGTGAAAAAACTGTTACCTCAGTCATTTCACGTAACAAAAGCCGGGGCTTACGGTAACGAAGCCCCGGCTTTTTTTCGCCTGGAGAAACCTCCGAACCGCACCTAACCCCTTGTTTTACTGGGCCCCGCAAAAGTTGGCACGGCACCTGCTATATGTTTGGTACAAGAACAATAACAAGCAATGCATAAGACAATAAAAATAAGACGAATCGACTCACGCACAATAAAAACAACACGGCGGAGGCGCAGCTAACTGATTCTTTTGGAGAGGCGTTGTCATTGGGGCTTGCCCCACAACCAGGCCGAGAACAACAAAAACTGCCCTAAGGCAGAGCCTGAACTGGTTGGATCACTGATCATTGCAGCACAGCGACCAAAGCAATCCGTTTGCTCTTGGCTCCCGATTGGGAGGGTCACTCTGGGTTAACCAGGTGACAAGGGCGTTAAACAAAAACAAGAAGCCCGAAACCAATAATAAAAATAGAGCACGCAAACACTTCTGGGGGAGCTTCGGCTCCCCTTGTGGTTTCCGCGATTGCGGTTTTACTCGCGAAAAGCCCCGCCAACCCGCGTTCCAAAGCGCCGCGCACGACTCGCCGCAGCTTCCTACACCATCCCCCGACTAAATGCTAGAATCCCCGCCCATCATGCGGTCATTCTTCGTTATGGCCGAACATTCCTTCAAACAGTGCATCCCATGCTGAAGAAGTTGTTCCAGTCATTCCGTTCCCCCTTGCGTCGTACGCAACACAAACGCAGCACGCCTGAAGTGCTCAACAGCAGCCAACACTCGCTGCAACGCGCCCAGTTCAGCCGTTATGCGGTGAACATCGTCGAACGCCTGCAGAACGCTGGCTACCAGGCCTACCTGGTCGGCGGCTGCGTGCGCGACATGTTGCTCAATATCACCCCCAAGGATTTCGACGTCGCCACCAGCGCCACGCCGGAACAGGTGCGGGCCGAATTCCGCAACGCGCGGATCATCGGCCGTCGGTTCAAGCTGGTGCATATCCACTTCGGCCGCGAGATCATCGAGGTCGCGACCTTCCGCGCCAATCACCCGCAAAACGATGAAGAGGAAGACAGCAACCAATCCTCGCGCAACGAAAGCGGGCGCATCCTGCGCGACAACGTGTACGGCACCCTCGAAGAGGACGCCCAGCGCCGCGACTTCACCATCAATGCCCTGTATTACGATCCGGTCAGCGAGCGCATCCTCGATTACGCCAACGGCGTGCACGACATCCGCAATCATCTGATCCGCCTGATCGGCGATCCGCGCCAGCGCTACCAGGAAGATCCGGTACGCATGCTGCGGGCCGTGCGCTTCGCAGCGAAGCTGGATTTCGGCATCGAGAAACACACCGCCACGCCGATCCGCGACCTGGCCCCCATGCTGCGGGAAATCCCCTCGGCACGCCTGTTCGAGGAAGTGCTCAAGCTGTTCCTGTCCGGCCATGCCGCCGACACCTTCGAGATGCTGGTCGACCTGCAACTGTTCGATCCACTGTTCCCGGCCAGCGCCGAGGCGCTGGAGTACAACCCGACCTACACCCATACCCTGATCAGCGAAGCCCTGATCAATACCGACCTGCGCATCAAGCAGAACAAGCCGGTAACCCCGGCTTTCCTGTTCGCCGCGCTGCTGTGGCCGGCCCTGCCGGCTCGCGTGCTGCGCCTTCAGGAACGCGGCATGCCGCCGATTCCGGCGATGCAGGAAGCTGCTCACGAATTGATCAGCGAACAGTGCCAGCGCATCGCTATTCCAAAACGCTTCACCATGCCGATCCGCGAAATCTGGGACATGCAGGAACGCCTGCCACGTCGCAGCGGCAAGCGCGCCGACCAGTTGCTGGACAATCCGCGGTTCCGCGCCGGTTATGATTTCCTGCTGCTGCGCGAAAGCGCCGGCGAACAGACCGATGGCCTGGGTGAGTGGTGGACCGACTACCAGGACGCCAACGACGCCGGGCGCCGCGACATGATTCGCGACCTGAGCGGCAAGGACGAAGCCGGCACAGGTCCGCGCAAACGTCGTCGCAGCAGTGGCGCCAAACGCAAACGCGCCACCGCCGGCGCACCGAGCGCTTCCGGCGAATAACCCGATGGAACGCATCTACATCGGCATGGGCAGCAACCTGGCTGCCCCGGCGGAGCAATTGCGCAGCGCGATCGACGCGCTGGCGCAGTTGCCGCACAGCCAACTGGCGGGAGTCTCGGCCTTCTATCAGAGCGATTCCCTGCTGCCCGGCCAACCGCGCTACACCAACGCCGTGGCCGCCCTGGACAGCAGCCTCGCGCCCCTCGAACTGCTGGACGCGCTGCAAGCTATCGAAAACGGCCAGGGCCGCGAGCGTCTCGAGCGCTGGGGGCCGCGCACCCTGGACCTGGACATCCTGCTGTTCGGCGATCGCCTGATCGACGAACCGCGGCTCAAGGTCCCGCATTACCACATGCAGGCCCGGGCCTTCGTCCTCTATCCCCTGGCCGAACTGGCCCCCGCCGACCTGCAGCTGGCCGACGGTCGCCAGCTGCGCGACCTGCTCGCCGCCTGCCCATTTGTCGGCCTGGAACGTCTGGCCTGACTGCTGAAACGCATCAGTTACGGCGGTAACACTCACGCCGTAACAATGCGGTAACACATGCAATTGACTTCCCGAGTTCTCCTCACGACTATAGGCGTCCCGTTGCCGCCAACACGGCGTTACAGGGCGCAATCCAGGCCTTATAAGCACGACAACAGACCGTGCGCCTGCATAGATAAAGAATCACGCGCGTTACTCGCAGCAGTTTCCAGAGCGCCTGAATGAGGACCCCTTTTCATGCCAGACATCACCCTGACCACCCTGCAAGGCCTCAAGCAGAAAGGTGAAAAGATCACCATGTTGACCTGCTATGACGCGACCTTCGCCCACACCTGTTGCCAGGCCGGCGTTGAAGTACTGCTGGTGGGCGACTCCCTCGGCATGGTCTTGCAAGGGCACGACAGCACACTGCCAGTCACTACCGCCGAGATGGCCTACCACGTCGCCGCGGTGAAACGCGGTAACAGTGGCGCCCTGATCCTCGCCGACCTGCCGTTCATGGCCTACGCCACCACCGAACAGGCCCTGAACAACAGCGCCCAGCTGATGCAGGCCGGCGCGCACATGATCAAGGTCGAAGGCGCGCTGTGGCTGGCGGAGTCCATCCGCCTGCTGGCCGAGCGCGGCATCCCGGTCTGCGCCCACATGGGCTTGACCCCGCAATCGGTGAACATCCTCGGCGGCTACAAGGTGCAGGGACGTAACGAAAACCAGGCCCGACAGATGCGTGCCGACGCCATCGCCCTGGAAGCGGCCGGCGCAGCGATGCTGCTGCTCGAATGCGTACCGAGCGAACTGGCGGCGGAAATCACCCAGGCAGTGAAGATTCCGGTGATCGGCATCGGCGCCGGCAGCGCCACCGACGGTCAGGTGCTGGTTCTGCACGACATGCTGGGCCTGTCCCTGAGCGGTCGTGCGCCGAAGTTCGTGAAGAACTTCATGGCCGGCCAGGAAAGCATCCAGGCGGCCCTGAGCGCCTACGTCAATGAAGTCAAGGCCGTGACCTTCCCAGGCGCCGAGCACGGGTTTTCTGCATGAATACTGTAAAAACCGTACGTGAACTGCGTGCCGCCGTGGCCCGTGCCCGCAGCGAGGGCAAGCGCATCGGCTTCGTACCGACCATGGGCAACCTGCACAGCGGGCATGCTGCCCTGGTGACCAAGGCGGCCCAGCGGGTGGACTTCGTGGTGGCGAGCATTTTCGTCAATCCATTGCAGTTCGGCGCCGGCGAAGACCTCGACAAGTACCCGCGGACCCTGGCCGCCGACCAGGAAAAGCTCCTGCAAGCCGGTTGCCATCTGCTGTTCGCCCCGACCGTCGAAGAGATGTACCCCGACGGCATGGACGGCCAGACCCGGGTCAGCGTGCCGCAACTCTCCGAAGGCCTGTGCGGCGCCAGCCGTCCCGGGCATTTCGAAGGGGTGGCTACTGTGGTCAGCAAGCTGTTCAACATGGTGCAGCCGGACCTTGCGGTCTTCGGACAGAAGGACTTCCAGCAACTGGCGGTGATCCGCGCGCTGGTGCATGACCTGAACATGCCGATCCAGATCATCGGCGAGCCCACCGTGCGTGCCGCCGACGGCCTCGCGCTGTCGTCGCGCAACGGCTACCTGAGTGAAGAACAGCGTGCCATCGCTCCGGCGATCTATCGTGGCCTGACTCAGATCGCCCAAGCCATCAGCCAGGGCGAGCGGGACTATCCAAAGCTGCTGGACGAGCAGAAACAGCTGCTCGAAGCCGCCGGTTTCCGCCCGGATTACCTGGAAATCCGCCACGCCCGGACCCTGCGCCCGGCCACCGCGCAAGACCGCGACCTGGTGATTCTGGCGGCGGCCTATCTGGGCGCCACCCGCCTGATCGACAACCTGCATCTGGACCTCGACGCCTAGGTTCCAGAGGCCGATTGCCCGAAGCCTGACCTTCGGGCAAACTGCCGCCGCCCGGGGCCTGCAGCGATGCTGCGGGCCCTGTTCGAGGATCCGACCGAGAGAACCACTCATGCACGCCATCATGCTCAAGGCCAAGCTGCATCGCGCCGAAGTCACCCACGCTGTGCTCGACTACGAAGGCTCCTGCGCCATCGACGGCGAATGGCTGGACTTGTCCGGTATCCGTGAGTACGAACAGATCCAGATCTACAACGTCGACAATGGCGAACGCTTCACCACCTACGCCATTCGTGGCGAGGAAGGCTCGCGCATGATCTCGGTCAACGGCGCCGCCGCGCACAAGGCCAAGGTCGGCGACCGGGTGATCATCTGCGCCTACGCTCACTACAGCGAAGCCGAACTGCTCGACTTCAAGCCGCGCATGCTCTACATGGCGCCGGGCAACGAGCTGAGCCACACCAGCCATGCCATTCCGGTTCAGGTCGCCTGAGCCCCGATTATTCTCATCCCCTGAAATCCCGCTCGTTGCGCGGCTCTGAGGCGCCGGTATAAAAAAGTACCGGCCGCAGGTCAGACAAAGCCAAGACAGATCAGCACGCGAGAGTTACTGTAATCGCCCTGCGTGCTTAATCGTGTCAGCGCAGGTTTGACCGAACGTTATTCTTCGAGCAGGACGTTCCGGGCTTTTCAGTGTCCAACAGGCAGTTCAAGTAAAAGGAAAACCGCAGCGATGGCGTACTACCGCACTCCTCACGACGTTACCGCTCTGCCCGCCTGGCAAGCGTTGAATGACCACCGCCAAGCCATGCAGGATTTCAGCATGCGCGAGGCCTTCAATGCCGACCCGCAGCGCTTTCATCAATTCAGCCTCAGCGGCTGTGGGCTTTTTCTCGATTACTCGAAGAACCTGATCACCTCCGAAACCCGCAACCTGCTGGTGGGCCTGGCCAATGAAGCCGGTCTGCAGGACGCGATCAAGGCGCTGTTCGCCGGTGAACTGGTCAACTCTTCCGAAGGCCGTCCGGCCCTGCACACCGCCCTGCGCCGCCCAGTGGGCGACAAGCTGTCGGTCAACGGCGTCAACGTGATGCCGGAAGTGCACAAGGTGCTGAACCAGATCACCGAACTGGTCGGACGCATCCATGACGGCCTGTGGCGCGGCTACACCGAGAAGCCGATCACCGACGTGGTGAACATCGGCATCGGCGGTTCCTTCCTCGGCCCCGAGCTGGTGTCCGAAGCCCTGTTGTCCTACGCCCAGAAAGGCGTGCGTTGCCATTACCTGGCCAATATCGACGGCAGCGAATTCCACGAACTGTCGTCGAAGATCCGCGCCGAAACCACGCTGTTCATCGTCTCGTCGAAATCCTTCAACACCCTGGAAACCCTGAAGAACGCCCAGGCCGCACGCGCCTGGTACCTGGCTCAGGGCGGTTCCGAGGCCGAGCTGTATCGCCACTTCATCGCGGTGTCGAGCAACAACGCCGCCGCCGTGGCCTTCGGCATCCGCGAAGAGAACATCTTCCCGATGTGGGACTGGGTCGGCGGGCGTTACTCGCTGTGGTCGGCCATCGGCCTGCCAATCGCCCTGGCCATCGGCATGTCCAACTTCAAGGAACTGCTGTCCGGCGCCTACACCATGGACCAGCACTTCCAGACCGCGCCGTTCGAGCAGAACATGCCGGTCCTCCTGGCCCTGCTGGGCGTGTGGTACGGCAATTTCTGGGGCGCGCAAAGCCACGCGATCCTGCCGTACGACCACTACCTGCGTAACATCACCAAGCACTTGCAGCAGTTGGACATGGAATCCAACGGCAAGAGCGTGCGCCAGGACGGCACGCCGGTTTCCACCGACACCGGTCCGGTGATCTGGGGTGGCGTGGGCTGCAACGGGCAGCACGCGTACCACCAGTTGTTGCACCAGGGCACCCAGCTGATCCCGGCCGACTTCATCGTGCCGATCGTCAGCTTCAACCCGGTGGCCGACCATCACCAGTGGCTGTACGCCAACTGCCTGTCGCAAAGCCAGGCGCTGATGCTCGGCAAAACGCGCGCCGAGGCCGAGGCCGAGTTGCGTGAAAAAGGCATGAGCGAGGCCGAAGTCCAGAAGCTGGCGCCGCACAAGGTGATCCCGGGCAACCGCCCGAGCAACACCCTGGTGGTCGAGCGCATCAGCCCGCGCCGCCTGGGCGCGCTGGTGGCGATGTACGAACACAAGGTCTTCGTGCAGAGCGTGATCTGGGGCATCAACGCCTTCGACCAATGGGGCGTGGAGCTGGGCAAGGAGCTGGGCAAGGGCGTCTACAACCGCCTGGTCGGCAGCGAAGAAACCCCGGCCGAGGATGCTTCGACCCAGGGCCTGATCAACTACTTCCGCGGTCGTCACCGCGGTTGATAACGCCCTGAAACGCCCCTTCGCGAGCAAGNGAGCTTGCTCGCGATTGGCCACCCTCCCCTTGAACCCCTTCCGATCAAGGCGCATCTTTATCGCTTGTCGCTAAAACAAGAATAAGGAACCGTCATGTTCGATATCAGCATGTTCCCCAAAGCCGATGCCGTCCGCCGGGCTGCGCAATTGAGTCAGGACGACTACCAGCGGCTGTACCGCGAATCCATCGAGCACCCCAGCACCTTCTGGGCCGAACAGGCCACCCGCTTTCTCCACTGGAGTGCCCCCTGGCAAACCGTGCAGCGCTATGACCTGAAAACCGGCGCCGCGACCTGGTTCGCCGGCGGCCAGTTGAACGTCAGCTACAACTGCATCGACCGCCACCTGGAAAAACGCGGCGATCAGGTAGCGCTCATCTGGGAAGGCGACGACCCCGCCGAGTCGCTGCAAATCACCTACAAGAAACTCCATCACTACGTCTGCCGCCTGGCCAACGTCCTGAAAAGCCGTGGCGTGAAAAAAGGCGATCGGGTCTGCATCTACATGCCGATGATCCCCGAGGCGGCCTACGCCATGCTCGCCTGCACCCGCATCGGCGCGGTGCACTCGGTGGTCTTTGGCGGGTTCTCCCCGGACGCGCTGCGCGACCGCATTCTCGACGCCGACTGCCGCACCCTGATCACCGCTGACGAAGGGGTCCGTGGCGGCAAGTTCGTGCCCTTGAAAAACAACGTCGACAAGGCCCTGCAAAGCTGCCCGAACGTCAGCACGGTGGTGGTGGTCGAGCGCACCCAGAACCCGGTGAACTGGGTCGAAGGCCGTGACCTCTGGTATCACCAGGCCCTGCGCGACGTCGAGGACTACTGCCCGCCGCAACCGATGGACGCCGAAGACCCGCTGTTCATCCTCTACACCTCCGGCAGCACCGGCAAACCCAAGGGCGTGCTGCACACCACCGGTGGTTACCTGTTGCAAACGGCGATGACCTTCAAATACGTGCTGGACTACCGCGAAGGCGAAGTCTTCTGGTGCACCGCCGACGTCGGTTGGGTCACCGGCCACAGCTACATCGTCTATGGCCCGCTGGCCAATGGCGCCACCAGCCTGATCTTCGAGGGCGTGCCCAGTTATCCGAGCAGCTCGCGCTTCTGGGAAGTCATCGACAAGCACCGGGTGAACATCTTCTACACCGCCCCCACCGCCTTGCGCGCACTGATGCGCGAAGGCCCCGAGCCGCTGCAGCACACCTCGCGCAGCAGCCTGCGCCTGCTGGGCAGCGTCGGCGAGCCGATCAACCCGGAAGCCTGGGAGTGGTATTTCAATATCGTCGGCGAGCAGCGCTGCCCGATCGTCGACACCTGGTGGCAGACCGAAACCGGCGGCATCATGCTCAGCCCGCTGGTCAGCGCCAGCCACATCAAGCCAGGCTGCGCCACCCGCCCGATGTTCGGGGTGCAGCCGGTGCTGCTGGACGAGCACGGCAAGGAAATCAGCGGCGCCGGCAGCGGCATCCTGGCGATCAAGGCCAGCTGGCCGGCGCAGATCCGCAGTGTCTACGGCGACCCGCAGCGCATGGTCGAGACCTATTTCAAACCCTACCCGGGCTACTACTTCACCGGCGACGGCGCGCGGCGCGATGAAGACGGCGATTACTGGATCACCGGACGCATCGACGACGTGATCAACGTGTCCGGGCATCGTATTGGCACCGCCGAAGTCGAAAGCGCCCTGGTCCTGCACGACAGCATCGCCGAGGCCGCGGTGGTCGGTTACCCCCACGACCTCAAGGGCCAGGGCATCTATGCCTTTGTCACCCCGATGAATGACGTCGAGCCCAGCGACCAGCTGAAACAGGAGCTGTTGAGCCTGGTCAGCCGCGAGATCGGCAGTTTCGCCAAGCCGGAGCTGATCCAGTGGGCACCGGCCTTGCCGAAAACCCGCTCGGGCAAGATCATGCGGCGTATCCTGCGCAAGATCGCCTGCAATGAGCTCGACAGTCTGGGCGATACCTCGACCCTGGCCGACCCGAGCGTGGTCGAGGGCCTGATCGATAAACGCCTGAACCTCTGAGCCGGGCCTCAGGCCTCAACCAAGGAACAGCCAAGCGGTATGGAATTCATTCGCAGTCGTATCGAAACCCAGGTGATGAGCCTGGGTGGCCTGTCGCTGGGCCAGCTCGACCTGGACAACCCCAAGGGCGACCCGGGCCTGTTCGGCCCGGACGCCATCTGCTGGCAGGTGCATGGCGATTTCAGCAGCATGCTGATCGGCGGCATCAGCGCCTTGTTGATGCAGGCCCTGCACCCGCTGGCCCTGGCCGGGGTCTGGGATCACTCGAACTTCCGGGAAGACATGATCGGGCGCCTGCGGCGTACCGCGCAGTTCATTTCCGGCACCACCTTCGGTTCGCGGCAGGATGCCGAATGGCTGATCGACAAGGTGCGCACCATTCACCTGCAGATCGTCGGTACTGCACCAGACGGCCGACCCTATGCCGCCAGCGATCCGCAACTGCTGACCTGGGTGCATGTGGCCGAAGTCAGCAGCTTTCTGGCGGCGCATTTGCGTTACCGCAATCCGCACCTATCGCCTGCCGACCAGGATCGTTACTACGGGGAAGTCGCGCTGATCGCCGAGCGCCTCGGCGCCAGCGATGTGCCGCGCTCGCGCCGGGCCGTGGCGGATTACCTGGCACGGATGCGCCCACAGCTGCTCTGCGATGAACGCAGCCGCGAAGTGCTGCGCCTGCTGTTGGCGGCACCCGCCCCAAGCCGCCTGGCCAAGCCATTCGGCTCGTTGATGATGCAGGCCGGCATCGACCTGCTGCCCGACTGGGCCAGCGACATGCTTGGCGTCAACCAGGGGCTGCTGCAACGCCAGCTGATCCGCGCCAGCGTCAACCGCAGTGCGCCGATGCTGCGCTGGGCGGTACGCAACGGCTCGATACATCGCGCACGCCGGCGCATGGGCCTGTAATAGCCGACCAGGCGAACAGAACGCGACCCACCGGTTCGCGATTGGCGGCGTCGCGACCTTCTATGCAACCATGATTTTCCAAGTTCTCGCGCATCGGTCCCTTGTCCGTAGTCACCGACCGATGCCGCCCATAGCAATGAGGATTCGCGCCATGCAAGACGTCGTAATCGTTGCCGCCACCCGCACCGCGGTCGGCAGTTTCCAGGGTTCGCTGGCGAACATCTCCGCGGTTGATCTGGGTGCCGCGGTGATCCGCCAGCTGCTGGCCCAGACCGGCCTGGAGGGCGCCCAGGTCGATGAAGTGATCATGGGCCAGGTGCTCACCGCCGGCGCCGGGCAGAACCCGGCGCGCCAGGCCGCGATCAAGGCCGGCCTGCCCCACGCCGTGCCGGCGCTGACCCTGAACAAGGTCTGCGGCTCCGGCCTCAAGGCCCTCCACCTGGGCGCCCAGGCGATCCGCTGCGGCGACGCCGAGGTGATCATCGCCGGCGGCCAGGAGAACATGAGCCTGGCCAACTACGTGCTGCCCGGCGCCCGCACCGGCCTGCGCATGGGCCATAGCCAGATGATCGACAGCATGATCAGCGATGGCCTGTGGGACGCCTTCAACGACTACCACATGGGCATCACCGCCGAGAACCTGGTGGACAAATACGGCATCAGCCGCGAAGCCCAGGACGCCTTTGCCGCCGCTTCGCAGCAGAAGGCAATGGCCGCCATCGAGGGCGGGCGTTTTGTCGATGAGATCACCCCGATCCTGATTCCCCAGCGCAAGGGCGAGCCAGTGGCCTTCGCCACCGACGAGCAGCCGCGCGCCGGCACCACCGCCGAATCCCTGAGCAAGCTCAAGCCGGCCTTCAAGAAAGACGGCACGGTCACCGCCGGCAACGCCTCGTCGCTGAACGACGGCGCCGCCGCGGTGATTCTGATGAGCGCCGCCAAAGCCAAGGCCCTGGGCCTGCCGGTGCTGGCGAAGATCGCCGCCTACGCCAACGCCGGGGTCGACCCGGCGTTCATGGGCATCGGCCCGGTATCGGCCACCCGCCGCTGCCTGGACAAGGCCGGCTGGTCCCTGGAGCAGCTGGACCTGATCGAAGCCAACGAAGCCTTCGCCGCCCAGTCGCTGTCGGTGGGCAAGGAACTGGGGTGGGACGCGAGCAAGGTCAACGTCAACGGCGGCGCCATCGCCCTCGGCCACCCGATCGGCGCCTCGGGCTGCCGGGTGCTGGT
>NZ_JBQENK010000032.1:15744-37750 GCF_052044735.1 Pseudomonas sp. 22526 | reverse complement strand
CGACAACCACCCGGCCGACAACTACAGCAAGATCGGCGGCGCGGCGAAAATGCGCCTGCTCGATACGGTGATCAAGGTCGGCGACGTCTTCCCGAAAACCCCGGTGGTGCACTACGGCGACTCGCGCCTGCTGCCGGAGAGCTTTCGCGGGGCCACCTTCGAAAACACCAGCATCGACGGCCTGAGTGTCCAGGGCGGACGCCTGCACAGCATGAGCCAGCCCGACAGCAGTAGCCTGCGCGATGGCTTTGCCACCTTCTATGCCGGCAAGGTCGACTCGCCCTGGGTCGCCTACTTCGGCGGCGATTACAGCCTGAACAAGCACCTCAGCGTCAGCCTCTACAGCAGCCGCCTGAAGGACGCCTGGGACCAGTACTACTTCGGCACCGCGGCCACCTGGCCGATCTCCGACCAGCTCTCACTGTTCGCCGGGTTCAACTATTACAAGGCGGTGGACGAGGGCAAGAAACTGCTCGGCGAGTTCGACAACAACATCTGGAGCGCCAAGGTCGGCGCCACCTATGGTGCCCACACCCTGTCCCTGTCGCACCAGCGCAACAACGGCGACGACGACTTCGATTACCTGCGCCAGTCGGACTCGATCTTCCTCGACAACTCGATCCAGTACAGCGACTTCAACTCGCCGAAGGAACGCTCGTGGATGGTCCGCTATGACCTCGACATGGAGACCTTCGGCATTCCCGGCCTGTCGTTCATGACCCGCTACGGCAAAGGCAGCGACGCCGACTACAGCAACGCCAACGCGGTCTACATGCGCCGCGACGCGGACGGCAATCCGCTGACCGACCAGCGCCGCTGGGAACGTGATATCGAAGCCAAGTACGTGGTGCAGGGCGGCAGCCTCAAGGACCTGTCGCTGCGCATCCGCCAGGCCACCGTGCGCTCCAGCAGCTTCGAGTCCGACCTGGAGGAATTTCGCCTGATCGTCGAATACCCACTGGCCATTCTTTAAGCCTTTGCGCCGGGCGGGTTCGAGCCCCGCCCGACGTTAAAACTTCTTCACAGACGCTTGTCTTTCAGAACTGTAATATCACCCTCACCTTCTCGTCAGGTTGGCCTTCATATACTTGCCCCCATGCCCGAGCCGACAGCGCTTCGCTAGCGGCCAGCACCTGCGGGAGATCATGTCTTGAAGCCTGCCCACCTGACTCCGCCTGGCCAGCCCAGCGCGCTCCCCAGCGATAACGGTAGCGAACGCGCCAGGCATGCCCTGGAACAATTCTGGCTCGGCCAGCAACAGCACAACGACGAAAAGAACCATAACGGCGCGACCAACGCCGACCCTCACAGAACCATAGGGCCCCTGGCGTGCACAGCCTCCCGCTGACGCCGGCCCATCCCGAGCACATTCATCTCTGAAGCGTTTTTTCGAATGCTCCTTTGGAAAGAGATGAATTTTTAGCGTCCCGCATGGGGCGCTTTTTTTTGCCCGGCGTTTACCCCTCCCCCTGTAGCCGCTGCCGAAGGCTGCGATAGGTCCGCAGGACCTCCTGCGAGCTCAAGAGCAGCGCCTGCTTCGCAGTCGATCGCAGACTCGCGGGGCTCGGCAGCGGCTACAGGGAACAACCCCAATAGCCCGGTCACGCAGCGGCGACATCAAAGCCAGATCGCGTCCCAGAGGGGATAGTCGCCGGGACGTTGAACAAGACCCGCTCGCACCGGGTTGAGAATGATGTAGCGGGCGATGGTCTTCAGGTCTTCGTCCTTGCGCAGAGCGCGGTCGTGATAACCCTTTTGCCAAAGGCGGCCCTGACTCCTGAGATGTTGATTGATCTGCAGGCTGCTTCTGGATTTGAAACGGCACATCACCTCTCCCAAGGATCTGTCTCGCAGTTCAAATAGCCAGTGAATATGGTCGGGCATGACAACCCAGGCCAATGAACTCACGTGGTCGGCTTCATGGACTTGCTTGAGCTGATCAACCACCAGACGGCCAACACAAAAGTCGCGAAACAAGGGTCGCCGTTGGTGAGTCACAACGGTTATCGAGTAGATACGGCCAGCTTCCGATACCCGTCCTTTGAGTAGACGGTAGCCATTGGAGTGGATAAGCAATCCTTTGCTCTCTATACAGGTCATCTTCCTCAACCTAGCCGCTCCCGCTTTCGCTTGCGGGAGCACTCTTTCAGCAGATGTTTCCATATCCCTGTAGCCGCTGCCGAAGGCTGCGATGGTCCGCAGGACCTTCAGCGATTTCAGATAAGTCGCGACCCCTTCGGGCTCGATCGCAGCCTGCGGCAGCGGCTTGTGGCAAACCCCACATAAACAAAACCCCGCCTGCGTATGACGCAGGCGGGGTTGGGTGAGGCCTATCGCGGGTCAGTCGTTCAGCAGGTCTTGCAGCTCCTGTTCTTCTTCCTTGCGGTGCGCCCAGTGGTACAGCGCCGGCAGCACCAGCAGGGTCAGGGCGGTGGAGGAGATGATGCCGCCGATGACCACAGTCGCCAGCGGCCGCTGCACTTCGGCGCCGGTGCCGGTGGCCAGGGCCATGGGGATGAACCCCAGAGACGCCACCAGGGCGGTCATCAGCACCGGGCGCAGGCGGGTCAGCGCGCCTTCGTTGACCGCCGCCGCGAGCATCCGCCCCTCTTCGCGCAGGTTGCGGATAAAGGCGATCATCACCAGGCCGTTGAGCACCGCCACCCCCGACAGCGCGATGAAGCCCACCCCCGCCGAGATCGACAGCGGGATGTCGCGCAGCCACAGGGCCATGATCCCGCCGGTCAGGGCGAAGGGAATCCCGGTGAACACCAACAGCCCGTCCTTGAGGTTGTTGAACATCATGAACAACAGGCCGAACACCAGCAGCAGCGCCACCGGCACCACGATCTCCAGGCGCTTGGAGGCTTCCTGCAACTGCTCGAACTGGCCACCCCAGGTGATCCAGTAGCCGGTCGGGATCTTCACCTGGTCGCCGATGGCCCGGGTCGCTTCTTCGACGAAGGAGCCCATGTCGCGACCGCGCACGTTGGCGCTGACGATCACCAGGCGCTTGCCGTTCTCGCGGCTGACCTGCGCCGGGCCGAGCACCAGGTCGACGCTGGCGACTTCCGACAGGGCGATGAAACCCAGTTGCCCGTTGACGCTGCCCGCGGCCGCCGCCACCGGAATCAGCAGGCGCGACAGCCCGTCGATATCGGTGCGCAGGCTGTCAGACATGCGCACCAGCATGTCGAAGCGCCGGTCGCCCTCGTACAGGATGCCCGCCTTGCGCCCGCCCACGGCAATCGCCACGGCGTCCTGCACATCGCCGACGTTGAGGCCGAAACGCGCCGCCTTGTCACGGTCGACATTCACCGTCAGCACCGGCAGGCCGGTGGTCTGCTGCACCTTCACTTCGGCGGCGCCGTCGATCTTCTGCAAGGTCTGCGAGATCTCCTCCGCGGTCTTGTTCAGCACCTCCATGTCATCGCCGAAGACCTTCACCGCGACATCGCTGCGCACCCCGGAAATCAGTTCGTTGAAACGCAGCTGGATCGGTTGCGACAGCTCGTAGACGTTGCCCGGCAGGCTGTTGCTGACCCGTTCGATGTCGGCAATGATCGCCTCGCGCGACTTGCCCGGGTCCGGCCATTGCTCCTTGGGCTTGAGCATCAGGTAGGCATCGGAAATGTTCGGCGGCATCACGTCCGAGGCAATCTCGGCAGTACCGGTACGGGCGAACACCCGCTCGATTTCCGGGATCTGCGCCAGCAGGGTTTTCTCCAGGGTCTTCTGCATTTCCACCGACTGCGTGAGGCTGGCATCGGGCACGCGCATCGCCTGTTGGGCGAAGTCGCCTTCGCTGAGGCTGGGGATGAATTCACTGCCCATGCGGCTGGCCACCAGGCCCGAAACCAGCACACTGAGAAACGCCAGGGCAAAGGCCAGGGAACGATGGCTCATCACCCAGCGCAGCACCGGTTCGTAGCCACGGCGGGCGCCGCGCATGACGAAGTTTTCTTCCTCCTTGACCTTGCCGGTAACGAACAGCGCGATCGCCGCCGGGACGAAAGTCACCGAGAGGATCATCGCTCCCAGCAGAGCGATCACCACGGTGAAAGCCATCGGGTGGAACATCTTCCCGGCCACCCCGGACAGGGCAAAGATCGGCAGGTACACCACCATGATGATCAGCTGCCCGTAGATCAGCGCCCGTCGCGCTTCCTTGGCCGCAGCGAAGACTTCGTGCAAGCGTTCGGAACGGGTGAGCATGCGCCCGTGATGCTGTTGGGCATGGGCCAGGCGGCGGATGGCGTTCTCGACGATCACCACCGCGCCGTCGACGATGATCCCGAAGTCCAGCGCGCCGAGGCTCATCAGGTTGGCGCTGACCTTGTTGGTGAACATGCCGGTGAAGGTGAACAGCATGGCCAGCGGGATCACCATGGCGGTGATCAACGCGGCGCGGATATTGCCCAGGAACAGGAACAGAATGGCGATGACCAGCAGCGCGCCTTCGATAAGGTTTTTCTTCACCGTGGCCACGGCCTTATCCACCAGGTTGGTGCGGTCGTACACGGTGACTGCGGTCACGCCCTTGGGCAGCGAGCGGTTGATCTCGGCGAGTTTTTCCGCCACCACCCGGGACACCGTGCGGCTGTTTTCCCCCACCAGCATGAACACCGTGCCGAGCACCACTTCGCGGCCATTCTCGGTGGCCGCGCCGGTGCGTAGCTCACGGCCGATGTCCACGGTGGCCACGTTGCTGACGCGGATCGGCGTGCCGTCCACGGTGTTGATCACGATGTTGGCGATGTCCTCGATGGACTTCACCTGCCCCGGCGCGCGGATCAGCAACTGCTGGCCGTTGCGCTCGATATAGCCGGCGCCGACGTTGGCGTTGTTGCGGTCCAGGGCGGTCATCAGGTCGCTCAGGGTCAGGTTGTAGGCCGCCAGGCGCTTGGGGTCCGGGGCGATCTGATAGAGCTTGGCGAAACCGCCGATGGTGTTGATCTCGGCCACCCCCGGCACGTTGCGCAGCTGCGGGGCGATGACCCAGTCCTGGATCACCCGCAGGTCGGTCGGGGTATAGGGCGTGCCGTCTTCCTTGCGCGCGCCCGGCTCGGCTTCCACCGTCCAGAAGAAAATCTCGCCGAGGCCGGTGGAGATCGGCCCCATGCTCGCCTCCACGCCTTCGGGCAGCTGTTCGCGGGCCACTTGCAGGCGTTCGTTGACCAGTTGCCGGGCGAAGTACAGGTCGGTGCCTTCCTTGAAGATCACCGTCACCTGGGACAGCCCCGAGCGCGAGGTCGAGCGAGTCTGCTCCAGGCCCGGCAGGCCGGCCATGGCCACTTCCACCGGATAGGTGATGCGCTGCTCGGTTTCCAGCGGCGAGTAGCCGGGCATGCTGGCGTTGACCTGGACCTGCACGTTGGTGATGTCCGGCACCGCGTCGATCGGCAGTTTCTGGTAGCTGCCGATGCCCACGGCGGCCATCAGCAGCACCGCCAGCAGCACGATGATGCGCTGCTCGATGGCGAATTGAATGATGCGTTCAAACATGGGAAGTCACTCTCCTGGGAAGCACTCGCTAATGAGGCAGATCAATGGCCATGCTCGGCCGAGCCTTTGCCCAGTTCGGACTTGAGGATGAAGCTGCCGGAGGTCGCCACCAGGGCCCCGGCCGGCAAGCCTTCGCGGATCTCGACGAAGCCGCCTTCGCTGCCGCCCAGCACCACGGGCGTGGCCTGGAAGCCGTCGGCGACGCGCACGAACACCGAAGGTTTGTCCTCCACGGTCTGGATCGCGTCTTGCGGCACGGTGACACCCGCCTGGTAGGTGTCGGTCGCCACCTGCACCGAGACGAACAGCCCCGGCCGCCAGACATCGTCCGGGTTGGGCACAGTGACCCGCACCGTGGCGGTCCGGGTCTGCTCGCCCAGCAGGCTGCCGACATAGGCCACCGTGCCCTGCACCTGGGTGCCCAGTTCCGTGGATTGCACCCGCACCGGCTTGCCCACCCGGACCTTGTTCAGGTCCTTGGGAAACACGCCGAAGGTGACCCAGACCCGCGACAGGTCGGACAGGGTGAAGGCGGCGCTGGTCTCGCCGACCACCTCACCGACGCTCAGGTGTTTTTCCACCACCACGCCGTCGAACGGCGCGCGCATCTCATAGCGGTTGCCGCCCGCCAGCACCGTGCTGCCGCTCAGGGCATTCATCTTTTGCCGGGCGTTGTTCAGGGCGATTTCGGCTTCCTGCAGGGTCTGGCGCGCCAGCAGGTAATCCTGCTCGGCGGAGATCTGGTCGACCCATAGCTGGCGTTCGCGCTGGAAGGTGGTGCGCGCCAGCTCGACCCGGCGCTCGGCGGCGGCCAGCTCACTGCGCTGGTCGGAGATCTGCTGGCTGGCGATCACCGCCAGCAGCTCGCCCTTCTTCACCGTCTGGCCGAGATTGACCGCCACCGACTCCACCACCCCGGCCGCGCGCGGCACTATGTGCGAGGTGCGGTCCTCGTCGAAGCGGATCTCCCCCGGCAGGGTCAGCAAGCTGCTGAGATTGCGCGGTGCGGCCGCGGCCAGTTGAATGTCGGCGGCCTTGATCTGCTCGGCGCTGAGTTCAACCTTGCCCTCTTCCTCGGCATGTCCCTCAGCTTCCGGCTGAGTTCCCTCAGCTTCCTGATGCGTCTCACCCTCCTGATGCGCCTCGCCGTCCTTGTGCGTGTCCGCCTTGGCCGCGGGTTTCGCCTGCGCGGCCACCGGCGCCCCCTGGAACAGGTCCTGCCACATCAACCCGGCCACGCCGAGCGCGACCGCCACGGCCAATGCCATGGCTGTGCTTCGTTTCTTGTCCATGAATGCTCCTGAAAAAATCGACTCGACGCGTCATCCGGCAACGGCGACGCATCACGAGGTCTGTGGAAAAAAGAAATCGCCGAGCGCCCGATGCAGTTCATGCAGGCACCAATGGGACGAGGTCTCCTCGGCCCGGACCGGCACGCTGCAGTCCACCAGCAGCAGCCCGCCCAGGCACAACAGGACGAACAACAGCGTTTTCACAGCGTGCGATCGGGGCCGGCGAGATCGCCGTAGATGCGCTCGATGCGCACCCAGGCGTCGGTGGACTGGGCCACCGCGGCGATGTACTGGGTGCGGGCGCTGATCAGCGTGCGCTGGGCGTCGAGCACCTCGATAAAGTTGAACTTGCCCATCTCGAAGCCACGGGTGGCGGTGTCCACGGCGTTTTGCGCGGCCGGCAGGATCACCTGGTTGAACGACTGCACTTCGTTGCTGGCGGTGCTCCACTGATCGAGAGCCAGCTTGGTTTCGCTGCGCAGGCGCAGCTCAGCGGCGTTGCGCAAGTCCCGGGCCTGATCGGCACGGCGCGCCGCCGACAGCACGTTGCCCTGGTTGCGGTTGAACAGCGGAATCGGCATCGACACCCCAACCAGGTTGACCCGCTCACGCACACTGGCGTCGTACTGGCTGCCCACGCTGATATCGAGGTCGGGAATGCGCTGGGCCTTTTCCAGCCCCAGGGACGCTTCGCGCTGCACCACCTGCATTTCGGCCAGGCGCAGTTCGGTGGTCTGTTGCAGGCGCGCCAGCAATTGCGCCGAAGGCGGCAGCGCGGGCAACCCGCTGGCTGGCTCCGCAACGGCGCTGAAGTCGGTGGTGGCAGCGCCGGTCACGGTCGCCAGCTGCCGATAGGCGTTAGTCCGATCCATCTCGGCGCGGCTCAGCTCCAGGCGTACCTCCGAGAGCTGGACCTGAGCGCGGGTAGCCTCCACGGGCGAGGCCTTGCCGGCGCTCACCCGCCCCTTGGCCACCGTCAGCCCGCGCTCGGCCAGGGCCAGGGAGCGGCCGGCCAGATCGCTGCGTTCCTGGGCCCGCAAGGCGCCGTAGAAGGCGGCGATCACATCGGCGCGCAGCTGGTTGCGCTGGCGCTCAAGCTCCAGCGCCGCGGCTTCCTGGCCACGGCTGGCGACATCGATGCGCGCCCCGCGCTTGCCGCCCAGCTCCAGGGTCTGGCTGAGCTTGACGGTGGTGGTGCGCGAGCTGCGGCGGGTGTCTTCGGCGTCCCAGGACAACACCGGATTGGGGATCAATCCCGCCTGCTGCCGGCCGCCCTGGGCAATGTCGATTTCCCAGCGCGCGGCCGCCAGTTCGGGGTTGTTGGCGAAGGCGTCCGCCAAGGCATTATCGAGGCTCAGCACCCGGCCCTCGGCCGCCGCGGCGTCCTGCAGCGCGGCACTGGCCAACAACAGGACGCCAGACAATGCCCCGACTATCCAGGCAAGTTTTTTAATGGTGGTTGGCATAACGCTTTCTGGCCCCTTACCGGTACAGAGTGACGGCGGAGGCTCTGCGGCGCGAGGAAGTTGAACCGGCACGACGCATCCACACTCCACCTATAAAACAACTAACAGGTGAGTATTTAGTGCCGGCCAAATGTAGCCTTCGGTACTTATCGACAGGGTGGCGCAAAGATTACAAATCCGTTAGCAAACGCTCTGCCACGGGCTTCTGTATTAACATCCGGGCCATCGACCCGAGAGCAAGTGCAATAAACCAACAACTTGAAATATAGAGAAACAACTTCTCCCCGCACGACACTTCGAAACTTTTAAATCCAGAACCTTTAAATCCAGAACTTTGAAATCCGAAACTTGAATCACCCAGCCCGTTACTTCCAACGAAGTTATTGGGCCTCCCCACTGCATTAAACACCGAGGCTAATTCAGCATGCGCATTCTGGTGATCGAGGATGAACCGAAAACCGCCGACTACTTGCATCAGGGATTGAGCGAAAGCGGCTACGTCGTCGATTGCGCCAACAACGGCGCCGATGGCCTGCACCTGACCCGCCAGCACGCCTACGACCTGGTGATTCTCGACGTCAATCTGCCGGAGCTGGACGGTTGGGGGGTGCTGCAGCGCATTCGCCAGAACAGCAATACGCGGATCATGATGCTCACCGCCCAGGGGCGCCTGGTGGACCGGATCAAGGGCCTGGACCTGGGCGCCGACGATTACCTGGTCAAGCCGTTCGAATTCCCCGAGCTGCTGGCACGGGTGCGCAGCCTGTTGCGGCGCAGCGAGCAGTCACCGACACCCGACGTGTTGCGGGTGGCCGACCTGGAACTGGACCAGGGCCGCCACCGGGCCTTTCGCGGCAAGCAGCGCATCGACCTGACCACCAAGGAGTTCGCCCTGCTGCACCTGCTGATGCGCCAGAGCGGCGTGGTGCTGTCACGCACCCAGATCATCTCGTTCGTGTGGGACATGAACTTCGATTGCGACACCAATGTGGTGGAAGTCTCGATCCGCCGCCTGCGGGCCAAGATCGACGACCCGTTCGAGAGCAAACTTATCCACACCCTGCGCGGCGTCGGTTACGTGCTCGAAGAGCGCGATTGACAGCGCCCGCTTCGCGGTCGATCGCAGCCTCGCGCTGCTCGGCAGCGGCTACAGGGTGTACGGCAGACACCANCGAGCCCCAGCGAGGCTGCGATAGGTCCGCAGGACCTTGGCAATCTCAAGAGAGGCCCAGAATTAGTGCACGTGCTCTTCATGCCCCTGTTCGTGAAATCCGGCCTGTTCGACCTGGACCGTCACGTGGGAGATATCGAAGCGCTCGTGCATCAGCTCGGTGACCTCGGTGAGTATCTGCTGTTCGCTGCGCCGTCCGAGGTCGGCCACCAGGTGCGTGCTCATCACGTTCTTGCCGCTGGTCAGGGCCCACAGGTGCAGGTCGTGAACCTCGGTCACCCCGTCGATGGCGCGGATGCCCTGCTCGACCTGGTCGATATCGATGCCGTCCGGCACGCCTTGCAGCAGCACGTTCATGCTCTCCTTGAGCAGCGTCCAGGTACGCGGCAGCACCCAGAAACCGATGGCCGCGGCCACCAGCGAATCGACCCAGCCCCAGCCGGTGTACATGATCACCAGTGCCGCGACGATCACGCCGATGGAGCCGAGCATGTCGCTCCAGACTTCCAGGTAGGCGCCCTTGACGTTGAGGCTTTCGGCGCTCGCCGAGGCCAGCAGGCGCATGGAAATCAGGTTGACGATCAGCCCCAGCACCGCGATCACCAGCATGCCCGTGGACTGGATTTCCGCCGGCGCGGACAGGCGCTGCCAGGCCTCGAACAGGATGTAGAAGGCAACCACGAACAGCAGGATGGCGTTGAACGCCGCGGCGAGAATCTCGAAGCGCGCATAACCGAAGGTGCGCTTGCGATCGGCCGCGCGCTTGCCGATCTGGATCGCCACCAGGGAGATCGCCAGCGCCAGCGCGTCGGTCATCATATGGGCGGCATCGGACAGCAGCGCCAGGCTGCCGGTGACAAAGGCGCCGATCACCTCGGCGATCATGAAACTGCCGGTCAGCCCCAGGGCCATCCATAACTTGCGTTCGTGTCCGGCCCGAACCTGTCCGTGACTGTGCCCTGCGCCCATGAAAGCCCCCGCTAGTGAAAATCGTCGTGGCTGATGATAGCCGGCCTGGACAGCCTGCCCCGGCAAAATGACGCAATGGTCATACCGCCGCCATCTGACTGTTATGCGTAACGGCTTTCAGCGCCCCAGCCGCGCCATCACCGCGAGCATGCCCGGACGCTGGGCCGCCCATTCCTCGCGGGTGATGCCAAGCAGCATCACGTCGATGCGCTGGCCGTCCTTCTCGACGTTCTGCCGGCGCACGCCCTCGAGGGTGAAACCGAACTTCTGGTGCAGGCGGATCACCGCCTGGTTCAGCGCCAGCACCTCGCAGTTGAGCTTTTCCAGGCCAGCCGCGCCAAAGGCATGGTCGAGCAGCCAGAATTCCAGCTGGCTGCCCAGGCCCTTGCCCTGCAAGCCGCTGTCCAGGTAGAAGGCCCAGTCGGCGCTCTTGTGCAGGGCATTGATCGCGTTCAGCGACACCACGCCACAGGCGGCTCCCTCTTGCAGCACCACGAACACCGACTGCCGTGGATTGCCCGCCAGCGAGGCGAGCCAGGCACGGTGCTCGACCTCGGAAATCTCGTGGGAGGTGTACATGTACTTGCGCACGTCCGGCTGGTTGCGCAGCTCGCGCACACGCGCCTGCACCTGTGCGCTGGTTTCGAGTATCGGCACGACCTGCATGCAGGGCTCCTGGTCTGAAACGGATGCCGCACAGCCTAGGGGCAACGGTGCCCGGCGGCAATTCAAAAGATCCCGGTACCCGATGCGGACTTGCGCCGGCGCAGCACATGCAGGCCCATGCACACCAGGCTGGTGCCGAAGGCTACGATCAATATGCCCTGCGGCGTCTCGCGCTCGCGGCGGCTGTCCAGGCATTCCATGGCGTTGGAGCATTGCGCGATGCACAGCTCCTCGCCATCGAGGCTGCAGCTCAGCACCGCGTCGCGCAGGTGGGTGAAGCTCAGCGTGCGACCCAGGATCTGGTCATGGCCGACGTTCAGATAGGTGATGCCACGAACCACCTTGAGCCGGGTGTATTCGCCGCTGTCCGCGTCCTCTATCAGCATCCCGCCACCGTCGGCATACAGCACCTTGCCGCTGAGGGATTCGACGTTGGCACCGTCCAGCCCATAGTCGACAAAATTGAAGATCCACAGATGAAGCAGGGTCATGAACAGGCCAATGGCAAAGGACAACCACGCCGCCTGCAGCAGCGGGGGCAGCGTGGAGAAATCACGCAGGGAACAAAGGACGGACCGGATCAAGGCAGCTCCCGAAAACTGGCGCGTGGACCGCGCTTTTTTTCGAGAGATTAGCGGGTAAATGGGCCTTGGCTAAGCCTAACTTTCACGGGCATTTACCCGGTAAAAGGCCGGGTTGGCGGCGAAGGCTCTAGCCCGCATGCGCCGGCGCCTGCAGGTATTTCCGCAGGCGAAAAATTTCCCCCGCGGGAGCGCTCGCTTGCTCGCGAAAGCGCCTCAGGACCCCGCACAAACTCCAGGCACCGCACTCCCCGTCAGCTTCGGCATGCGCGCCCCAAAATAGCCGGCACTGATGACCCCGACCGCGCCCATCACCGCGCAATACATCACGCAGATCCATGGGCTCCAGGGCATCAGGCCGATCAGCAGCAAGGGCGTGGTGCTCGCCCACAGCGCGTAGGCGATGTTGTAGGTAAAGGAGATGCCGGACACGCGGATCCGCGCCGGAAACAGCCCGACCATCACCGACGGCACCGCGCCCACCACGCCACAGCCGAGGCCGGCGATGGCGTAGGCCAGGCCGACCCAGTCGCCGCCGCTGATCAGGCAGCCGTAGAGCAGGCCGATGCCCAGCGGCAGCAGCAGGCTGTAGAGCATCACCGTGCGCCAGGCGCCGATGCGGTCGACGATCAGCCCGGCCAACACGCAACCGATATTCAGGAACACGATGCCCAGGCTGCTCAGGGCGAAGGTGTGGCTGGCGCTCATGCCGAAGGTTTTCTGCATCATGGTCGGAGTGATAACCACAAACACCACCACCGCGGAGGTCAGCACGCAGGTGAGAATCGCCGCCGGCAACAGGGCCAGGCGATGCTCGCGCAGCACGGTGCGCAGCGGCAGTTCGACGGCGCTGTCGCGCTGCTCCTGCATGGCCATGAACACCGGGGTTTCGCTGAGCCAGCGGCGCAGCCAGACGCCGATCACGCCGAACACCCCACCGAGCAGGAAGGGGTAACGCCAGGCGTGATCGAGGATTTCCGCCGGGGTGAAGAGTTGCGCCAGCAGGGTCGCGGTCAGCGCACCGATCAGGTAGCCGAAGGTCAGCCCGGCCTGCAGAAAGCCCAGGGCATAACCGCGATGGCCGGCCGGCGCGTGCTCGGCGACGAACACCCAGGCGCTCGGCACCTCACCACCCACCGCCGCGCCTTGCAGCACCCGCAGCGCCAGCAGCAACAGCGGCGCGAAATAGCCGATCTGCGCGTAGGTCGGCATGATGCCGATCAGCAGACACGGCAGGGCCATCATCAGGATGCTCAGGCTGAACACCTTCTTGCGCCCCAGGCGGTCGGCGAAATGCGCCATGAGAATGCCGCCCAGCGGCCGTGCCAGGTAGCCGGTGACGAAGATCCCGAAGCTCTGCAACAGGCGCAGCCACTCGGGCATTTCCGGCGGGAAGAACAGCTGGCTCAGGGTCAGGGCGAAAAATACGAAGATGATGAAATCGTAGATTTCCAGGGCGCCGCCCAGTGCCGCCAGGCCCAGGGTCTTGTAGTCGGACCGGGAAAACGGCGCCGGCCGCGCCTCAGGGGTGAAAGACATAAAGCCACTCGGTGTTGGGCAGAATTCAAGGCGCCCATGGTCTACGCAAACGCCGCGAGGGACAACCGCAACACCCTTCTGGGTCGGTTTTTAGCGCGATCCTGTGCATTGAATCGGCGCCGCGGACGCCAATAATCGGCGACTTTCCCACCCGCAACAGGAAAGCCGCCATGAGCATCCATACCCGCAGCAAACGCCTGACCGTGCCGCAACTGGTGGCCATGAAAGGCCAGCAGAAGATCGTCTCCCTGACCGCCTACACCAGCCACATGGCGCGGCTGATGGACCCCTTCGTCGATTTCGTGCTGATCGGCGACTCCACGGCCATGGTCGGCTACGGCCGCACCTCGACCCTGGACATGAGCCTGGAAGAGATCATCGGCCACACCCGCGCCGTGGTCGCCAGCACCCGGCTGGCCTGCGTGATCGCCGACATGCCGTTCGGCAGTTACCAGGAATCGCCGCAGCAGGCCTACCGCAACTGTGCCGAGGTGCTGGCGCGCACCGGCTGTGACGCCCTAAAGCTCGAAGGTGGGCTGGCCCTGGCGCCGACTGTGGAGTTCCTGGTGCAGCGCGGGATTCCGGTGATGGCCCATATCGGCCTGATGCCCCAGTACCTGAATGTGATGGGCGGCTTCAAGGCCCAGGGCCTGAACGACGCCACCGCCCAGGCCATCGAGGCCGACGCCCGCGCCCATCTCGAAGCCGGGGCGTTCAGCCTGCTGCTGGAAGGGGTGGCGGAAAACCTCGCGCGGCGCATCAGCGATTTTTCGGCGATGCCGACCATCGGCATCGGCGCCTCCCCCGCCTGCGACGGCCAGGTGCTGGTGACCGAGGACCTGCTGGGCCTGGGCGGGCCCCAGGTGCCGCGCTTCGTCAAACAGTACGCCGATGTCGGCGCGCTGATCAGCCAGGCCTGCGAGCAGTTCGCCGCCGAAGTGCGCGACGGCCGTTTCCCCGAGGCGCGACACTGCTACGGCGTCTGATCGATGGCCCGGGCCAGGCGTTGCACGGCGCTGGCGATGTCCTGGCGCCAGTCGAGGGTGAAGCTCAGGCGCAGGTGATGGCACCAGAGGCCTTGCTGGCTGAACATCTGCCCCGGGGCGATGACGATGCCCTGGCCCAGCAGCTGTTCATAGACCTGGGCCATATCCACCGGGCGCGTGGCCTCGGCCCAGAGGGTCGCGCCCCCGGCCGGGGTAACTACCCGCAGCTGCTCCGCGGCGTGTTCGGCCAGCAGCGCCTGCATCTGGCCCATGCGTTCGCGCAACAGGCTGCGCAGTTGAGCCAGGTGCTGATCGACACGGCCGCTGCCCAGCAGCTTGGCCACGGCCTTCTGGCGGATTGGTGACAGGCGGAATGCGCGCTCGAGAAAATGCCGCTGCAAGCGCGCGCCCTGGCCGCGGCACAGCACATAGCTGAAAGGCGCCTCGGAACCGATCAGCTTGTCGAAGGTGGAAAACACCAGCAGCCGCTCGGGATCGGCGTAATCGCGATACCGCGCCGGCTGCGGGGTAAAGCAGAACTCGCCATAGCTGTCATTTTCCAACAGCCAGATGCCGCGCTCCCCCAGCCAGCGGCACAGCTGCTGTTTGTCCGCCGCGGGCATCAGGCTGCCGTGGGGCGTATTCAACGTCGAGGACAGCAGCGCCAGGCGCACCGGCTCGCGTTGCAACACCTCATGCAGCCTCTGTCGATCGAAACGCCCTTCGGCGTCCAGCGGCAGCTCGATCACCCGGATCTTCGCCGCCTGCAATTGCCGCAGGATCGCCCAGGAACAGGGCGACTCCACCAGGGCGACGCTGCCGTTCAGCTCCAGGGCATCCAACGACAACGCCAGCACTGCGCGCAGGTCCGTGCCGAGAAACACCTGCTCGGCCTGCCAGTAATCCGTGGTCGAGCGGGTGTAGCGCTCGGCCAGCGCCGTGCGCAGTTCCGCCTCGCCAAACGGCTGGTACAGCGGCGCCTGGGAGCGCGGGTACTGGCGCACCAGCTCGCGCTCGGCCGTCAACAGCGGATTGTCCAGGGACAGCAACATCGCCGGGGCGTCGCTGCACAGCGCCAGCATTCCGGGCTGGCGGGCGTAGGCATAGACCCGGTCCAGCAGGTGCGTATCCGGCGCCAGCCCTGGTGCCGGCACGGGGCGGCTGAAGTAGCCCTGCTTGGGCCGGGCGTAAATCCGCCCTTCGTCTTCCAGCAGACCGTAGGCGTACTTGGTGGTGGAGACCGAGACCTTGAGGCGCTGGGCCAGGGCGCGCAATGACGGCAGACGCTGCTCGACCGTGCTGGCACCATCCAGCCACTCCACCAGGTAGCGGTAGACAGCCTGGTAGGCGAAAGGCGTTTCGCGGCTCACCGCTTCAGGCGTCCTTGGCCAGGGCGATCGCCGCCTGGATCGCCGCGCGGGCCTGGGGGCTGTTTTTCCAGCAGCTGGAGCCGACCAGGGCCGAGGCCTGAGTGACGATGTCCAGGGCATCGGCCCGGGCCAATCGGGCGAGGGAATCGATGCCCAGTTGTTCGAGGCGGGCAACCACAGTTTCGCCGACACCCTTGACCTTGAGCAGCGCCTGGCGTTCTTCGAGCGGGAATGGCATGTACTTCAATCCTTTGCAGTGGGTACCAATTGCCGCATTCTTGCACAGTTTTCGGCCGCCCCAGCCTGGGGCGGCCGACCTCCTGACAATCATAAAAAGACTTGAGGTATCGACGTGTCCACAGACATTGAAGACAGCCGTTCCGCCCGTTTTGCCCTGCGCTGCTCGAACTGGGCCGAGCGCTGGTTCCCTGATTCCTGGGTGTTCGCCGCGCTGGCGGTGGTCATAGTCGCCCTGGCCACCATGGCCATGGGTGCCAAGCCCACCGACGCCGCCAGGGCCTTCGGCGACGGCTTCTGGAGCCTGATCCCCTTCACCATGCAGATGGCCTTCGTGGTCATCGGCGGTTATGTGGTCGCCAGCTCGCCGCCGGCGGTGAAGCTGATCGACAAACTGGCGCGCATCCCGAAAAACGGCCGCTCCGCCGTGGCCTGGGTGGCGCTGATTTCCATGGTCGCCTCCTTGCTCAATTGGGGCCTGTCCCTGGTGTTCGGCGGCTTGCTGGTGCGGGCCCTGGCCCGGCGTACCGAGCTGCGCATGGACTACCGCGCCGCCGGCGCCGCGGCCTACCTGGGCCTGGGCGCGGTCTGGGCCCTGGGCCTGTCGTCGTCCGCCGCGCAATTGCAGGCCAACCCCGGCAGCCTGCCGCCGTCGATCCTGTCGATCACCGGGGTGATTCCGTTCACCCAGACCATCTTTCTCTGGCAATCCGGCGTGTTGCTGCTGGCCTTGATCGTCGTCTCGCTGGTCATCGCCTACGCCACCGCGCCCGGCCCGAACTCGGCGCGGGACGCCAAGGCCTGCGGCATCGACCCGAGCTTCAGCATGCCCAAGCCACAACCGCGCACCCGTCCCGGCGAGTGGCTGGAATACAGCCCGCTGTTGACCATCCTGCTGGCCTTGCTGGCAGCCGGCTGGCTCTACCACGAGTTCGCCACCAAGCCGGCGATCACCGCGATTTCCGGGCTCAACACCTATAACTTCCTGTTCCTGATGCTCGGTGCGCTGCTGCACTGGCGCCCGCGCAGCTTCCTCGAAGCCGTGGCCCGGGCCGTGCCGACCACCACCGGGGTGCTGATCCAGTTCCCGCTGTATGGCTCCATCGCAGCCTTGCTGACGGTGGTCAAGGGTGTCGACGGCCAGACCCTGGCCCACCACATCTCGACCTTCTTCGTGCAGATCGCCTCCCACGACACCTACGCGCTGCTGATGGGCATCTACTCGGCGGTGCTGGGCTTCTTCATTCCCTCCGGCGGAGGCAAGTGGATCATCGAGGCGCCCTACGTGATGCAGGTAGCCAATGACCTGCAATACCACCTGGGTTGGGCGGTGCAGATCTACAACGCCGCCGAGGCGCTGCCAAACCTGATCAACCCCTTTTATATGCTGCCGCTGCTGGGGGTGCTGGGGCTCAAGGCGCGGGACCTGATCGGTTTCTCATTCGTCCAGTTGCTGGTGCACGCGCCGCTGGTGCTGGTGCTGCTGTGGGCGTTGGGCACCACGCTGAGCTATATGCCGCCTATGGCGCCCTAATCTTTTGCCAGCGACTCGCTCCCCTGTAGGAGCGAGCTTGCTCGCGATCGGCCACCAGGCCGGGGCTTGCCCGCCATACCGTCATCGCGGGCAAGCCTCGCTTCCTACAGGAGCAACAGCCCTACACCCTTTCCAGACTCCCCCTACCACTGTCTAAGCCCCGTCCCAGAGCCTTTTCTGTAGTCTTTCCGCCATATTCGGTTGCTACCCTGCAGCCGAAACACTTTGTTACGAATTGATCGAAAGGCAATCAGAGACCGGCATGAGCGACGAAAACTCGAAAGACCCAGAACACTCCAAGGCCACGGAGCCCCCCACCGACACCAGCCGCCGGCGTTTTCTCGGCGGTGTGGCGGTGCTGGGTGTCGGCGCGACGCTCAGCGCCTGCGGCCACAACGACCAGGCGCCGGGCAAGCCGGTGGAGCGCCCGCTGTCGCCCGCCGAGCTGGACCGGGCGCTGCGCGACAACGTGAAGAACGTGGTGGTGATCTATGCCGAGAACCGCAGCTTCAACAACCTGTTCGCCGATTTCCCGGGGCTGGAAAAACCGCTCTCGGCCCTCAAGCCCGCCGACTATCAGCAACGCGACCGTGACGGCAACCTGTTGCAGACCCTGCCGCCGGTCTGGGGCGGCGTCGCCCAGGTCGGGCCCCAGGCCCTGGATGGCGTGACCTACCCGGTCGGCACCCAGTACCAGGAACGCCTGCCCAATGCGCCCTTCGCCCTCAAGGGCCCCGATGGCCAAGACCTGCCCCTGAGCCTGGTCACCCGCGACCTGTGGCACGTGTTCTACCAGAACCAGATGCAGATCAACGGCGGTAAGAACGATGGTTTCGTGGCCTGGGCCGACTCCGGCGGCCTGCCCATGGGTTATTACGCCCAGAGCCGCTATGAACTGCGCCTGTGGGATGTGGCCCGGGAATTCGTGCTGTGCGACAACTTCTTCCAGGGCACCTTCGGTGGCTCGTTTCTCAACCACCAGTACCTGATCAGCGCCGCCGTGCCGTTTTATCCGGATGCGGCCAATTCGGTGGCCAAGCCGCAGATTGCCACCCTGCAGAGCGACGACCCGCTCGACAGCCGCCTCAAGCCGCTGGAGCAATCCCCGGCCAGCGCCATGGGCGGCCCGCCGCAATTCGGCCCGAGCCTGCTGACCCCGGACGGCTACGCGGTCAATACCATGGCCCCGCCCTACTGGCCGACCTGGATCCGCGACCCGCAGCGCCCGGCCTATGCCAAGGCCGACCTGCCCAATGTGCTGGTGCCGCAACGCCATGACACCATCGGCGACAAGCTCTCGCGCAAGGACATCGACTGGGCCTGGTACGCCGGCGCCTGGCAGGTCACGCTGGACGCCTACAAGGATTCGGCGGGGATTCCGAAGATCCCCAACTTCCAGTACCACCACCAGCCGTTCAACTACTTCGCGCAGTTCGGTCCCGAGCAGCCGAACGAACGCAACCACCACCTGCGCGATGGCGGCCTGGGCGATGAGGCCGGCAGCAACCGCTTCCTCGCCGATGCCGAGGCCGGCAAGTTGCCGCCGGTGGCGTTCTACAAGCCCCAGGGCAACCTCAACATGCATGCCGGTTATGCCGATGTGGCCGCGGGCGACCGGCATATCGTGCGCGCCCTGAAGGTACTGCGCGAAAGCCCGCAGTGGCAGAACATGGTGGTGATCGTCACGGTCGATGAAAACGGCGGCTGGTGGGACCACGTCGCCCCGCCCAAAGGCGACCGCTGGGGTCCGGGGACGCGCATCCCGGCGCTGGTGGTATCGCCGTTCGCCCGCAAGGGCACGGTGGACCATAGTGTGTACGACACCGCGTCGATCCTGCGGCTGATCACCCGGGTGTTCCAGCTGGAACCGCTCGACGGCCTCAAGCAACGGGACGCGGCGATGATCGCCCGGGGGCAGGCGCCCATGGGCGACCTGAGCAATGCCCTGCACTTCCCGACCTGAACCGGCGGCAGCGGCCGCCCCGGGCGGCCGTTTGCGGGCGTAAAAAAAAGATTTATTCCACCCTTTTCCTTGTCACCCGCTACTGTTTCAGGGTGGAACTTACCTCGCCCAGACGAGGCCAACGCTGACAAGGAGCCAAGCATGAAACTCGCAGGATTGTCCCTCCCCCTCGCCGCCCTGACCCTGGGCGGCCTGACCCTAAGTAGCCTGACCCTGAGCACCGCAGCCCAGGCCAACGTCGATCTGAAGCTGGGCAACACCCAGCGCGTCACCCAACTCTTCTCCTACCCCAACAACTGCAACGTGATCTGCTTCCGCAACTGGACGCTGGAACAGACCGTCGAGCATTACCTGACCCAAAGCGTGAAGCGCGATGGCTACAGCACCGCCAAGGTCAGTGTGAAAACCGATAAAAACGAGCTGTACGCCAAGATCAGTGGTGTTCCCAAGGGTTATGGCAAGCCGCTGACCGCCCTGCTGGATGCCGGCGACCTGGCCTACAAGGGCGCCAGCAAACTCAACAGCGACGGCAAATGGACCTACAGTTGGTACCTGTTCCTGCCCCTGGGCATGGCCCTGGAAAACCGCAAGAGCGTCGAGCTGCTGCACTTCCCGCCGGACTACTCGCTGACTCAAGCCCAGGACTACCTGAAATCGGCCACCACCGACCGCTGGGCCACCCTGCTCACCACCAATGGCATTCCAACCGAGCAGACACCGGGCTACCAGACCATCATCGACATTGCGCCAATCGCCGCCCCGTCTACTGCCGGCAAGGACCTGGAAGGCGTCTACGGCTACTTCCAGGACTACCAGACCACCATGGTCAAGCAGGTCAGCCAGAACGCCAGCGGCGCGGCCCTGCCGATGGTGGCCTTCGGCGCGCCGGTGCGTAACTGGATCAAGCAGCAGTACGGCGCCACCGTGAGCGTGCTGGGCCTGGCGCAGATCAGCCCGAGCGCGGGCCTGAAGGTGCCGGTGCTGGGCTCCAACCACCCGAGTTACATCTGGTACGCGGCGGATCCGGAGAACTACGACGGCGACGAGGCCAAGGCCGACGCGGCCGGCTTGAAGATAATGGGGCAGGATCTGAGCGCCGCCTGCTGGCAGGCCGGGATGGGCAGCAAGCCGGGCAGCGATCCGGCGGCTCAGCTCAAAAGCTGCACGCAGAACTGGCAGGTGACCAACAAAGAGCAGACCTGCACTCTGTTCTACACCTCGATCCGCAAGCTGACGCCGGAGCAGGCCCAGGCCAAGTGCACCAGCGAGCCGGTACAGACCCAGCTGAAACAGTTGAAGGCGCCGGCGCCGTCGATGAGTACCGAGGCACCGCCGCATATCTGAGGTGCCTGTAGCCGCTGCCGTAGGCTGCGATAAGGCTCGAAGAGCCTTCCTGCCGCCTCAAAGGCAACGCCCCCTTCGGGCTCGATCGCAGCCTGCGGCAGCGGCTACATACCCATCGCGAGCAAGCTCGCTCGCGATGGGTTTTCAGCGCCTCAGGGCGCCCCGACCGGACGCAGGCGGTACTGCGGCGGCAACTGCTCGAAGCCACTGATGGTAGCGTTCAGGCTCTTCCAGCGGCCGTCCTTGATGCCATAGATGCAACCGTGGATCGACAGGCTTTGCCCGCGATGCCAGGCGTTTTGCACAATGCTGGTGTGGCCGACGTTGGCCACTTGCTGGATCACGTTCAGCTCGCAGAGGCGGTCGACCCGTTCTTCCTCGGTGGCCAGTTGCGCCAGCACTTCGCGATGCTCGTAGTACAGGTCGCGAATCGAACGCAGCCAGCCATCGATCAGGCCCAGCTGGCGATCCTGCATCGAGGCACGCACGCCGCCACAGCCATAGTGACCGGTAACCAGGATGTGTTTGACCTTGAGCACGTCCACCGCGTACTGGATCACCGACAGGCAATTGAGGTCGGTGTGCAGCACCACGTTGGCCACGTTGCGGTGTACGAACAGATCCCCGGGCAGCATGCCGACGATCTCGTTGGCCGGTACGCGGGCGTCCGAGCAGCCGATCCACAGGTATTCCGGCGTCTGCTGGCGGGCCAGCTTGGAGAAGAAGTCAGGATCTTCCTGCTTGATCGCTTCGGCCCAACGCTCGTTGTTATCAATCAGGTCTTGTAGTTCGTTCATGCTGTGAAGCCTCAGGATTGATGCGTTGCTTTGACAGACGACCGTCTATCGGGGTCACGCGCGTCTGTGCAGATACCGCTTATCCAGCCCGTGGAATCTTGAAGGGTTCTCAGGGTCCACCCTTTAAGCCCGAAAGTATGAGCAACCGTCATGACTGAATCACGACGTCCTTATGGTGCGCCTCAGCCCGAGCCCATCGACGATAACGAAGACCGCATGGGTTCCATGGAAGAGCTGGATTTCGATGAAGAAGAACCCGGCGCCAGGGTCGGCGACCCTGCTTCCAGCCCTGTGGAGCATCCTACTCCCCACAGGCACATCCATGGCTCCAGCCTGACCGGCAACGCCGACGAGGAGCCCAACGACGATGAGCTGACCCCGGAAAACCTGATCCGCGAAGACGGCGC
The DNA here is from genome assembly GCF_052044735.1 of Pseudomonas sp. 22526. NCBI lineage: Bacteria > Pseudomonadati > Pseudomonadota > Gammaproteobacteria > Pseudomonadales > Pseudomonadaceae > Pseudomonas > Pseudomonas sp. 22526. The sequence continues at coordinate 15,923 of NZ_JBQENK010000032.1, read as the reverse complement.
TCGTTCCGCCCATGAAGCCGGTGAAGACCGGCCGGCCGACTGGGACCTGAGCATTGTCGACGAAGACGATATCGGCGGCGGCAACGGCCTGGACGAGGCCGAACTGGCCCAGCGCGACCCGCTGGACGGCAAACCCTGATATCCGTCGTTTGACTGCTGTAGGAGCGAGGCTTGCCCGC
>NZ_JBQENK010000032.1:0-15687 GCF_052044735.1 Pseudomonas sp. 22526 | reverse complement strand
CGCTCCTACGATAAAAGGTTGATACTTCGTCAATCCACCAGGGTACAGGCCATCACCAGCGCATCTTCGCGCCCGCCAGTCGCCGGATAATAATCGCGGCGGCGGCCGACTTCGTTGAAACCGTAGCGTTCGTACAGACGATAGGCGGTCTGGTTGCTGGAACGCACCTCGAGGAAGCACTCGCGCGCGTCTTTCTGGTAGGCGCGCTTCATCAGCTCTTCCAGCAGGCGCAGGCCCAGGCCGCGGCCCTGGCTTTCCGGCTTGACGGTGATATTGAGCAAGTGGGCTTCGTCGATGATCACCTGGATCACCCCGTGGCCGACCTGCTGGCTGCCTTCGAACATCAGCCAGACTTCATAGGATTTCAGGGCGTCGGTGAAAATGCCGCGGGTCCAGGGATGGCTGAACGCCGCGTATTCGATCTTCAGGATGGCATCCAGATCCGCCTCGGTGGCCTGGCGGAACGATAAAGCGTCACTCATTGCTACTTTTCCAACGCGCCATCAGCCGACGCATGGCTTGCCAGACATCAGCCTTACGCTGTGGCTCTTCCATTAATAATTCCAGCCCCGGCAGCGCCCAGGCCGAGCCCAGGCCTTCGACCTGGAGTTCGCGGTTGTAGGCTTGCGCATCGGCCTCGCCCGCGAAACGCACCGCCGGCAGGCCGATCAGCCACAGGCAGACGCAAGGTTCTTCTTCGACCCGCGCCCCGACAAAGGCCTGGACGAAATCCCGCGCCGCGTCCGGCCCCTGGTCGAGATTGCCGCGGGTCAGCATCGGCCAGCGCACCGGCTCGGCGAGGATCTGCGGGCTGTCCGGCAGGCCGGCGGCGCGCAACATGTCCTTGAGCAGCAGATAGGCCGGGTCGCGGCTCTGGAAGGCTTCGCCTGTGGGTAACTCCACCAGCAGCAGGCAACGGCCGGCGCGCAGCAATTGCAGGGCGAAACGCGGTGGCGGCACGGGCGGGGCCTTGACCGGCGCCGGGGCCTCCTCAGCCTCCTCCACGGGCTTGCTGACCGGACGAACGGCAGCGCTGCCGGGACGCGGCACTTCGATTTTCGGTCGTTCGGCAGGCTTGGCCGCAGGTTCGGCAACCGTTCTGGCCACAGGTGCGGGGGCTGCCGGGGCCTCGACCACGGGCTCGGCAATCACCAGCAACTCGGGACGGGACGGCGCCGCAAAGGGCAATTCGGTGCGCGGCAGCCAGCTGACCACCTGCATGGCGGACAGATAAGCGCGACGGCGGGACTCGATAAGCAAAGGTCGGCCACTTGTGGATAACTGAAGTGGGGGGATTCTACCGTCCTTCGTCGAAGATCGCCCGCAGTTGATTCGTCACAAAAAACGCCCGTCCAGCCCATGACAAGACCGAGGGGTGAATCGTCAGCCTTCCGATGCAGTACAATCGCCGCTTTTCATTGCCAACCAGCCGGCCATTCCGATGATCGAACCCAAGCGCGTGTTGCGCGCCCTCGCCGAACACTGGGCACTTCTGGAGCCACTGTGCGAGCACTTCGACCAAGGCACCCTGAGCCTCGCCGAACTGCGTTCACAGCTGGCCGCACAGCAAATTGACAGTACGCCACAGGACATCACCAGCCTGCTGGACGTGTGGATCCGCCTGGATATCCTGGTTCCGGTGGCGAAAAGCCCGAACCGTTTCGAGCTCAACGCGCAGATCCACGACTTCCTCGCCTACCTGCGGCGCGAGCACCGCCTGGGCCTGTGCCTGGAAATCGAAGCCTACCTGCGCCACCTCGAACGCCTGGCCGGTTACATCCAGGACGCCTTCGATATCCGCGACGGCCATGACCTGGCTCGCCAGCTGCGTCTGCTGGACATGCGCGTGCGCGATGTCCTGAAAAAGCTCGCCAACGACGAACAGGCCCTAGTGGCCGTCGCCGAACGGGCCAAGACCAGCGACCGGCAGATTCCCCTGCGCCAGCGGTACGCCGAGGTACTGGCCACCTGGGACGAATACGTCGAGCCGATGATCCAGCTGGTGAACGCCGACGGCGCCTTCGAGCAAGGCGTGCGCAAGGTCGAGAACGTCCTGCTGCGCATGCTCACCGAGCAGCAGCGCCTGGGCCACCTGGTGGACGACGACATGCTGCTGCGTACCCACGCGCGGATCCTGGAAATGCAGACCAGCGCCCAGCTGACCCTGCGTCACGCCCGGGAACTGCTGCTGCCGCTGCGCGAAGAAGCCCGCCGGCACAACGCCGTGACCCGCGGCGCGGCCTTGGCCCTGTCGGCCATCCGCCGCAAGGGCATCGACGCCGTGCCGCAAGCCGCCATGCCGCTGTTCACCCGTCCGCAAAGCACCTTCCTCGGCAGCTCCGGCCAGGTCGAGGCCTATGTCTACGCCCTGGCCAGCTTCGAGCCGAAGCCGACCCGCTTCCCCAAGGCGCACAAGAGCCACAAGGGTGGCGACGCGCCACGGGCGCCGCGCACGGTGCGCGAGATGCTCGACCGCTGCGAAGACGCGCTGCCGATGCCGGACCTGATGACCTGGCTGCTGGAGCAGGAACCGGACGGCGCCACCGACGAGCTGCTGTACTGGTTCTCCCGCCTGTCGCGGGAAAAACGCTTCAAGCGCGAGCGTCTGGAACGCCGCGACTACCACACCCACGAGCACCAGGTCAGCCTGCGCTCCTTCGCCCTGCTCTCGGCCCGCGATGATGCCGCCGAGAATTCTGCGAGCACTCCACATGCATCTTGATCTTTCCGAACTGTCCCAGCTGGCGCCGATCTTTCGCGAGCTGTTCAAGGGTTATCACGTCAGCCGCCGCGACCCGGAGCTGTATTCCCAGCTGTCGAACTTCCAGGACCAGTACCGCACCCTGTTCAAGGCCCTGGGCTTCGAGCTGGTGTGCGACACCCGCGGCTTCTACTACTTCGTGCCGGAAAACGCCGCCGCCCAGGTGAACAAGACCGCCCAGCGCCTGGCGCTGTTCACCTTCATCCTGGTGGAGCACCTGGCCGACCAGGGCCGCGACCCGGTCGCCGTACTCGACGGCGGCAGCCTCGCCCGCGACGAACTGCCGTCCCTGCTGGAGAAGTACCGCGACCTGTTCATCCAGGCCGAGGTGCAGACCCATGAAGAGCTGGAAGAAAAAATCATGCGGCGCATGACCCAACTGGGTTTTGCCGGCGAGGAGCCAGGCATCTACCGCTTCCTGCCACCGATGCACCGCTTCCTCGACGTCTGCCTGTCGGTGCAGCAGGACCGTGACCTGGCCGCCAGCCTGCACAGCGTGCTGCCGTTGCCGACGCCGGTGCTGATCGACGAAGACAGCGACGAAAAACTGCTGCAGACCGACGACCCGCTGGACCTCAGCGAATTCGTCGAGTCCGAAGAAAGTGAAGAAGACGCACTGGCCCGCGCCATTGCCGAAGAACAGGAGCTCGACGCATGAGCAAGGAACGCTACGGCATCCGCCGCTTTGCCCTTTTGAACACCGCCGGCTACAGCCTGGGCCTGTTCCCGCTGGAAGAACCGCTGTCGGTCTACGGCGCGAACAACCTGGGCAAGTCGGCTTCGATCAACGCCCTGCAATTCCCGATCCTGGCGCGCATGTCGGACATGAGCTTCGGCAAGTACAGCCTGGAACAATCGCGGCGTTTCTACTTCGCCACCGATACCAGCTACATCCTGGTGGAAGTGTCCCTGCCCCATGGCCCGCACGTGATCGGCGTGGCCGGACGCGGTCCGGGCGGCAGTTTCGGTCACCAGTTCTTCGCCTATGCCGGCTCGCTGGACCTGGCGCATTACCAGAAGGACGACACCTGCCTGCGGCAGAAAGAGCTGTTCACCAACCTCGAGCGCCATGGCCTGAAGGCTTATGAACTCAAGCCGGATGAACTGCGCCGCTTGCTGGTGGGCGGGCATACCTCGATTCCGCTGGACCTGACCCTGATCCCGCTGCGCTCCACCAGCGAGCAGAGCCTGAAGACTTTCCGCGCGTTGTTCATCAACCTGCTGCACATGCGCGAAATCACCGCGGCCAAGCTCAAGCAGCTGTTCCTCGATGCCTTCGAGCACAGCCTGCGCTCCGGCAGCGTCGACTACATCGCCGCCTGCGAAGAAGCCTTCCGCGACGTGCGCCGCATGGAGCAGGACTACAACTCGCTGGTGGCCGCGGGCCCACTGGTGGAAGCCTTGGGCAACGGCGTGAAGCAGCGTGACATCCTGCGCGGCAAACTGCATCGCCTGTCGCCGCTGCTCGATTCGCTGTTGGGCACCTGGTCCGACTACGCCAGCGCGCGCAAGGAAGAACTGACCGTCCAGGCCGAGCACTACCGCAACGAACAGGACGCGCTGCAGAACGACCAACGCAGCAGCACCCAGGAAATGATGCGCCTGGAACGGGAAATCACCGGCACCCAGCGCTGGCTCGGTGAACTCTCGGTGCTCAAGCATCGTTTCGCTCTGGTGGACGACGTCAAGGTCCTGGAGCAGCAACTGCTGGCGGCCAAGGATGCCCACGACGAACTGGCCGGCGCCCTGGCCCAGTCCCGGCAGTTCTCCGCCGAGGACCTGGAAGAGCGTCTGCGCGACCTGGAAAAACGCCTGAAGTCGGTCAAGCAGCAGCTCGATAACGCCGACAACAACAGCTATGCGCGCCTGCGCGAGGAGTTCTCCCAGCAGGACGTCGAGCGCCTGATGCGCCTGTTCAACAGCCAATTGTTCAGCCTGCCGCTGGGCGAACACGGCATCGCCCTGGACGAGAACGGCGACTGGGTCAAATCCGTGGAGCTGATCCTCGATGGCTTCAAGGGCGAGCGCTTCGAAGTGCCGGGCCTGTCCATCGACATCTCCCACATCGAACCGCCGGCCTTGCAGGCCCTGGCGGATCGCGCAGCGCTGCGCGACCAGAAAGAGCGCCTGGACAAAGAACTCAAGCAGCTGAAAACCCAAGCGGCGGTGGCGGCCGACCGCGCCGCGAGCAAGACCCAGACCGAAGCGCTGTACCAGCAGGTGCTGGATGCGCAGAAAGCCCTGGAAGACTTCCGCCGCGCCCAGACCCTGAGCGCCGAGGAAGGCGAGAAGCTGGAACAGCTGGCGCAGATGGAAGCCGCCCAGGACGAACTCAAGCGCTCCAGCGACGCCTTCACCGAACGCGTCCAGCAGCTGTCGGCCAAGCTGCAACTGGTGGGCCGGCAGATCAGTGACATGGAAGCCAAGCAACGTACCCTCGACGACGCCCTGCGCCGCCGCCAGCTGTTGCCCGCGGACCTGCCGTTCGGCACGCCGTTCATGGAGCCGGTGGACGACTCCATGGACAACCTGCTGCCCCTGCTCAACGACTACCAGGACAGCTGGCAGGGCCTGCAGCGGGTCGATGGCCAGATCGAGGCGCTGTACGCCCAGGTGCGCCTCAAGGGCGTGGCCAAGTTCGACAGCGAAGACGACATGGAGCGCCGCCTGCAACTGCTGATCAACGCCTATGCGCACCGCACCGACGAAGCCCTGACCCTGGGCAAGGCACGTCGCGCGGCTGTCACCGACATCGCCCGGACCCTGCGCAACATCCGCAGCGACTACGACAGCCTCGAACACCAGTTGGCGCTGTTCAACCGCGAGATCAACAAACGCCAGGTGTCCAACCTGCAGAGCTTCCGTATCGTCCTCGCGCCGAACAAGGAAGCGCTCAAGCACATCGACCAGATCATCCACAGCGCCGGTCAGTACGAAGAAGGCGAGACCCTGTCGGTGTTCGACCTGAGCCAGAGCACCGAGCAGGACAACAAGAACGAAGAGGCCAAGGAGTACCTGGCCCGTCTGGTAGCGGCCAACCACAACCAGTTGGGCCTCAAGGACCTGTTCGAGCTGGCGTTCGAGATCACCAAGGTCAATGGCCAGCCGGTGATCCATACCGATATCGATGGCGCGGCGTCCAACGGCACCACCATGACCATCAAGGCGCTGACCAACATGTACCTGTTGCTGCACTTGATGGATCGCGAGCAGGCCGGGCGCATTCGCCTGCCGTACTACCTCGACGAGGCCGCGGACATCGACGAGAAGAACCAGGCGGCGCTGTTGGAAACCAGCCTGCAACTGGGCTTCGTGCCGATCCTGGCCAGTGTGAAGCCGCAGGTGTCGGCCCAGGTCGCCATCGACCTGGAAGGCGGCAGCGGCCCGAACGGTATCTACATCGACGAGGCGGACTGGAAATACATCCGCCGTCACGATCAGGTCAAGGCCACCCTGAACGTCGAGCCGGAAGCCGAGGCGGAGCTGGACGAGGTGTAACCCGCCCGAAGCCGTAAAACCAAAAAGGCCGTGATCCTGAGATCACGGCCTTTTTGTTTGCCTCTTCGCCTGTAGGAGCGAGCTTGCTCGCGATAGCAATATGACTGATACACCGCTATCGCGAGCAAGCTTCGCTCCTACAGGGGGGAGTTATTTGGCCAAGGGGATTTTCGGCGCCCAGGTCAGCCACTCGTCCTCGAACTTGTCGAACAACGGGAAGGTCTGCTCCGGCCGGGCCGGATTGCCCATGCGCTCGCCATCCGGCGTGGCAAAGGCGATACCGCCCTGGATCAGGGTCTCCAGCGACTCGGTACGGACCGTCGCGCCCTTGAACAGGCCAATGTCGATACCGAACCCACTGCTGTTCCAGAAGCGCGTGCCGCCACGCACCAGCGGCGCGTACTTCGGCTCGATCAGGATATGGATCAGGACCCGGTCGGCGGTCTGGCCCAGTTCGTAACCTGTCACCTTGCCCACCGTCACTTCACGGTAGGTCACCGGCACGCCGACCTTCAGCGAGCCACGACGCTCTGCGCTCAGCACCAGGCTCAGGCCGGCCTCGGCGACCGCGGCTTCCGGTGGCTGGGGCAAGGCGACAAAGCTGGTTTGCGCGCCGAGGTTCTTCGCCGCCGGCTGCACCTCGATGTACTGCCCGGTCACCAGGGTTTCCAGGTTGGCGGTCTTGATCAACCCAAGCTCCGGCTTGACCACCCAGAACTGGCTGCCGACCCGCGCGATACGCTCCGGCACTTCGGTGATCCGGGCCTTGAGCAGCACCGACTGCAGGTCGCTGCTCAGGTCGACGTCTTCGACCTTGCCGACATCCAGCCCCTTGAAGCGGATAGGCGTGCCCGAACGCAAGCCATCGGCGCGATCGACCTTGATGCTGATCAGGGTGCCCTTCTGCGTCGCCTGCTCCTTGTCGGCATACAGGCGGAAGCGCGGGATGCGCTTTTTCAGCGGCACGTTGGGTTCTGGCGTGTCGAAGGCGATACCGCCGGCCATCAGGCTTTGCAACGACTCGCTCTTGACCTGGATGCCGCCGGTCAGGCCGCCGGTCAAGGTGACGCCGCTGGCGTTCCAGAAGCGCGTCGAACCATTCACCAGCCCTTCGTATTCCTTCTCGATGTGCACGCCGATGACCAACTGCTTGCGGGTCCGCGAGAACTGGTAGCTCTGCACCGAGCCGACTTTGACCTGCTTGTACAGAATCGGGCTGCCCACCTCCAGGGAACCGAGGTTTTCGGTGAACAGCACCAGGTGCAGGCCTGGGGCACGCAGGTCCAGCGGCGGCGCCTTGGGCCGCGCCTCGAACTCGCGTTGCGGGGCGCCGCCCTTGTCACCGGGGCGTACCGCGATGTAGTTGCCTTTCACCAAGGCTTCCAGACCGGTGATACCCGCCAGGGAGATCGAAGGCTTGACCACCCAGAACTGGGTGCCTTGCACTAGGTAGTCCTCGGCCAGTGGGTCCAGGGTCAGTTCCGCCGTGGCGCTGGAGAGATCCGGGTCGACCTTGAGGGCCTTCAGGTTACCGACCTGAATTCCCTTGTACATGACCGGTGTCCGGCCTGCCTGGAGCCCTTCGAAGTCACTCAGCTTGACCTTGACCCGGATGCCCGCCTGCGCCGCGTCGAAGTCTTCGTAGAGACGGAACGGCAGGGTCGGGTCGGTCGGCGGGCTGTCCCGACGATTCTCCGGGGTGGCGAAGGCGATACCGCCGGCGACGATGCTGGCCAGGGATTCGCTACGCACTTTCACACCGGACAGGTTGGCGTCGATGCTGATGCCGCTGGCATTCCAGAAACGCGTATGTTTGCGCACCAGATTGGCGTAGGTCGGCTCGATAAAGACTTTGATCTCGACTGTGTTCTGGTCTTCGGAGAGCAGGTAGCTTTTCACCTGGCCCACCTGGATCTGCTTGTAGAACACCGGGCTGCCGCGGTTCAGCGAGCCCAGGCGATCCGCCTTGATGGTCAAGTGCAGGCCCGGCTTGGCATCCGATAGCGGCGGTTCTTCGGCCAGCGCCTTGAACTTGCGCGCAGTCTCGCCCTCGCCCGGGCTGATGGCGATGTAGTTACCCGAAACCAGCGTTTCCAGGCCGGTGATCCCGGCCAGGGTCACGCTCGGCTTGACCAGCCAGAAGCGGGTGCTGCTTTTCAGGTATTGCTGGACGTCCTTGTTCATCTCGACGGTGGCAATCACCCCTCTGGTGTTGCCTTCGTCGTCCAGGGCCAGGGCCTTGACCTTGCCCACCGACATCCCTTTGTAGACCACCTCGGTCTTGTTGGCCTGGATGCCCTCGCCACTTTCAAAGCGCACCTGGATCTCGATACCGGTCTGGTTATAGGCACGCCAGCCCAACCATCCGCCGATCAGCAATGCGATCAGGGGCAGGACCCAGATGGCCGACCAGTTCGAAGCCGGACGGGTTTTAGCTTTAGGCAAATCACTCATTGTCGTCGTCCGACTCCGTGTTATCCCAGATCAGTCGGGGATCAAAAGTTACTGCGGCGAGCATCGTCAAGATCACCACGCTGGCAAAGGCCACCGCGCCGAGATTGGCCTCGATGCTGGCAAGCCGACCGAAATTCACCACCGCCACCAGGATGGCGATCACAAAGATATCCAGCATCGACCAACGGCCGATGAACTCGATAAAGCGGTACATCCAAATGCGTTGCCGCGCCGATAACGGCTGGTGGCGCTGGACCGAAAACAGCAACAGGGCAATACCCACCAGCTTGAAGGTGGGCACCAGAATACTGGCGATGAACACCACCGCCGCAATCGGGATCATGCCGTGCTGCACCAGTACGATCACCCCCGACATGATGGTGCTGGGATCACCCTGGCCGAGCGACGTGACCGTCATGATCGGCAGCACATTGGCCGGGATGTACAGGATCGCCGCGGTAATCAGCAGCGCCCAGGTGCGCATGATGCTGTTGGGGCGACGAGCATGCACCAGGGCCCCGCAGCGAGTGCAGGTCTGCTCATCGGTATCGGGTTCCTGCCTGTTCAGCTCATGGCATTCATTACAGACCAGAATGCCCGCATCAATCGCCCGCATGCGCATCCTCCCCCGCCAAGGCATCCCATATCTGATGGGGCGACATGACCACCTCCAGCCACACCTGGACCAATAACAAGCTGACAAAACATACCAGCCCCAGGCCGACCGTCATGGCAGCCAGGTCCGCGAGCTTGACGATGGCGACCAATACGCCCATCAGGTAGACCTCGAGCATGCCCCAGTCCCGCAAGTGATGATAAATGCGGTACAGCAACAGCCCGTAACTGCGAGCGATATCCAGGCGAATGCTCAGGAGCACGAACAACTGGCAGATCAGTTTGAGCAGCGGAATACCCATGCTGCAGAGAAACACCACCACCGCCACGCCTTGCATATCGGTATTGAACAAACCGACGACGCCGCTCCACACGGTGTCCTCCGAGGATTGTCCGAGTAGATTGAGCTGCATGATGGGTAAAAAGTTCGCGGGGACGTAGAGCAGTAGCGCGGCAATAACCAATGCCAGGCTGCGATCCACGACATTATGGCGGTGTGCGTATAGCTCATAACCACAGCGGGGACACTGGGCTTTTTCTCCGTGGGCCAGCTCTGGCTTGCGCATCAGCAAGTCGCATTCGTGGCAGGCCACCAGGTCATCCAGCGGCAACTCCGACAGCCCGGGGGCGTCAACCGTATCTGACATACAAGGTTCTGGCTCTGAAAAGGCGTGGAGCTATTCTAGAGGTCCGTCCCGAAAATAACTGTGCAAAATTGTTTGGAGATAAGAAACGTATTTTTCGCGCGCATAAACAAAACCCCAATTGCTTTCGCAATTGGGGTTTCGGAATTTAATCTTGACGATGACCTACTCTCACATGGGGAAACCCCACACTACCATCGGCGATGCATCGTTTCACTTCTGAGTTCGGGATGGGATCAGGTGGTTCCAATGCTCTATGGTCGTCAAGAAATTCGGTGTGCCGACTCGTCTTTCGACGCTTCGGCAAATTGGGTATGTAATAGCTTTGTGGTGTTTTGTGAGCGGTGCAAACTTTCGGTTCATTTCGTCTTCACACACCGCAACTCGCTCTTAAGCAAATTGCTTGGGTGTTATATGGTCAAGCCTCACGGGCAATTAGTATTGGTTAGCTCAACGCCTCACAGCGCTTACACACCCAACCTATCAACGTCGTAGTCTTCGACGGCCCTTTAGGGAACTCAAGGTTCCAGTGAGATCTCATCTTGAGGCAAGTTTCCCGCTTAGATGCTTTCAGCGGTTATCTTTTCCGAACATAGCTACCCGGCAATGCCACTGGCGTGACAACCGGAACACCAGAGGTTCGTCCACTCCGGTCCTCTCGTACTAGGAGCAGCCCCTCTCAAATCTCAAACGTCCACGGCAGATAGGGACCGAACTGTCTCACGACGTTCTAAACCCAGCTCGCGTACCACTTTAAATGGCGAACAGCCATACCCTTGGGACCGGCTTCAGCCCCAGGATGTGATGAGCCGACATCGAGGTGCCAAACACCGCCGTCGATATGAACTCTTGGGCGGTATCAGCCTGTTATCCCCGGAGTACCTTTTATCCGTTGAGCGATGGCCCTTCCATACAGAACCACCGGATCACTAAGACCTACTTTCGTACCTGCTCGACGTGTCTGTCTCGCAGTCAAGCGCGCTTTTGCCTTTATACTCTACGACCGATTTCCGACCGGTCTGAGCGCACCTTCGTACTCCTCCGTTACTCTTTAGGAGGAGACCGCCCCAGTCAAACTACCCACCATACACTGTCCTCGATCCGGATAACGGACCTGAGTTAGAACCTCAAAGTTGCCAGGGTGGTATTTCAAGGATGGCTCCACGCGAACTGGCGTCCACGCTTCAAAGCCTCCCACCTATCCTACACAAGCAAATTCAAAGTCCAGTGCAAAGCTATAGTAAAGGTTCACGGGGTCTTTCCGTCTAGCCGCGGATACACTGCATCTTCACAGCGATTTCAATTTCACTGAGTCTCGGGTGGAGACAGCGCCGCCATCGTTACGCCATTCGTGCAGGTCGGAACTTACCCGACAAGGAATTTCGCTACCTTAGGACCGTTATAGTTACGGCCGCCGTTTACCGGGGCTTCGATCAAGAGCTTCGCGTTAGCTAACCCCATCAATTAACCTTCCGGCACCGGGCAGGCGTCACACCCTATACGTCCACTTTCGTGTTTGCAGAGTGCTGTGTTTTTAATAAACAGTCGCAGCGGCCTGGTATCTTCGACCGGCATGGGCTTACGGAGCAAGTCCTTCACCCTCACCGGCGCACCTTCTCCCGAAGTTACGGTGCCATTTTGCCTAGTTCCTTCACCCGAGTTCTCTCAAGCGCCTTGGTATTCTCTACCCAACCACCTGTGTCGGTTTGGGGTACGGTTCCTAGTTATCTGAAGCTTAGAAGCTTTTCTTGGAAGCATGGCATCAACCACTTCGTCACCTAAAAGGTAACTCGTCATCAGCTCTCGGCCTTAGAATCCCGGATTTACCTAAGATTCCAGCCTACCACCTTAAACTTGGACAACCAACGCCAAGCTGGCCTAGCCTTCTCCGTCCCTCCATCGCAATAACTAGAAGTACAGGAATATTAACCTGTTTTCCATCGACTACGCTTTTCAGCCTCGCCTTAGGGACCGACTAACCCTGCGTCGATTAACGTTGCGCAGGAAACCTTGGTCTTTCGGCGTGGGTGTTTTTCACACCCATTGTCGTTACTCATGTCAGCATTCGCACTTCTGATACCTCCAGCAAGCTTCTCAACTCACCTTCACAGGCTTACAGAACGCTCCTCTACCGCATCACTTACGTGATACCCGTAGCTTCGGTGTATGGTTTGAGCCCCGTTACATCTTCCGCGCAGGCCGACTCGACTAGTGAGCTATTACGCTTTCTTTAAAGGGTGGCTGCTTCTAAGCCAACCTCCTAGCTGTCTAAGCCTTCCCACATCGTTTCCCACTTAACCATAACTTTGGGACCTTAGCTGACGGTCTGGGTTGTTTCCCTTTTCACGACGGACGTTAGCACCCGCCGTGTGTCTCCCATGCTCGGCACTTGTAGGTATTCGGAGTTTGCATCGGTTTGGTAAGTCGGGATGACCCCCTAGCCGAAACAGTGCTCTACCCCCTACAGTGATACATGAGGCGCTACCTAAATAGCTTTCGAGGAGAACCAGCTATCTCCGAGCTTGATTAGCCTTTCACTCCGATCCACAGGTCATCCGCTAACTTTTCAACGGTAGTCGGTTCGGTCCTCCAGTCAGTGTTACCTAACCTTCAACCTGCCCATGGATAGATCGCCCGGTTTCGGGTCTATACCCAGCGACTAAACGCCCTATTAAGACTCGCTTTCGCTACGCCTCCCCTATTCGGTTAAGCTCGCCACTGAATATAAGTCGCTGACCCATTATACAAAAGGTACGCAGTCACAGAACAAAGTCTGCTCCCACTGCTTGTACGCATACGGTTTCAGGATCTATTTCACTCCCCTCTCCGGGGTTCTTTTCGCCTTTCCCTCACGGTACTAGTTCACTATCGGTCAGTCAGTAGTATTTAGCCTTGGAGGATGGTCCCCCCATATTCAGACAAAGTTTCTCGTGCTCCGTCCTACTCGATTTCATGACTAAGAGATTTTCGCGTACAGGGCTATCACCCACTATGGCCGCACTTTCCAGAGCGTTCCGCTAATCTCAAAGCCACTTAAGGGCTAGTCCCCGTTCGCTCGCCACTACTAAGGGAATCTCGGTTGATTTCTTTTCCTCAGGGTACTTAGATGTTTCAGTTCCCCTGGTTCGCCTCTTGCACCTATGTATTCAGTACAAGATAACCATCTTATGATGGCTGGGTTCCCCCATTCAGACATCTCCGGATCAAAGTCTGTTTGCCGACTCCCCGAAGCTTTTCGCAGGCTACCACGTCTTTCATCGCCTCTGACTGCCAAGGCATCCACCGTATGCGCTTCTTCACTTGACCATATAACCCCAAGCAATCTGGTTATACTATGAAGACGACATTCGCCGAAAATTCGCAATGCTCATGAGAGCAACTCACAAATTTTACCTTAGCCTGAATAAACACCAGTGAAAGTGCCATTCAGTCTATCTTTCTATCACATACCCAAATTTTTAAAGAACGATTCTGATAAAGATCAGAAATCAACATTCATCGCCGTTCTGGCGGAATGCTCATTTCTAAGCTTTAAACGATGGAGACCAATCTGTAATGGTGGAGCCAAGCGGGATCGAACCGCTGACCTCCTGCGTGCAAGGCAGGCGCTCTCCCAGCTGAGCTATGGCCCCGTATCGCTACAGGGTGCACCAGTAATTGGTGGGTCTGGGCAGATTCGAACTGCCGACCTCACCCTTATCAGGGGTGCGCTCTAACCAACTGAGCTACAGACCCAATCGTCTTCTTCAATGAATCAAGCAATTCGTGTGGGAGCTTATGAAGCAGCTGATGTCGTCGATTAAGGAGGTGATCCAGCCGCAGGTTCCCCTACGGCTACCTTGTTACGACTTCACCCCAGTCATGAATCACACCGTGGTAACCGTCCTCCCGAAGGTTAGACTAGCTACTTCTGGTGCAACCCACTCCCATGGTGTGACGGGCGGTGTGTACAAGGCCCGGGAACGTATTCACCGCGACATTCTGATTCGCGATTACTAGCGATTCCGACTTCACGCAGTCGAGTTGCAGACTGCGATCCGGACTACGATCGGTTTTATGGGATTAGCTCCACCTCGCGGCTTGGCAACCCTCTGTACCGACCATTGTAGCACGTGTGTAGCCCAGGCCGTAAGGGCCATGATGACTTGACGTCATCCCCACCTTCCTCCGGTTTGTCACCGGCAGTCTCCTTAGAGTGCCCACCATAACGTGCTGGTAACTAAGGACAAGGGTTGCGCTCGTTACGGGACTTAACCCAACATCTCACGACACGAGCTGACGACAGCCATGCAGCACCTGTCTCAATGTTCCCGAAGGCACCAATCCATCTCTGGAAAGTTCATTGGATGTCAAGGCCTGGTAAGGTTCTTCGCGTTGCTTCGAATTAAACCACATGCTCCACCGCTTGTGCGGGCCCCCGTCAATTCATTTGAGTTTTAACCTTGCGGCCGTACTCCCCAGGCGGTCAACTTAATGCGTTAGCTGCGCCACTAAGAGCTCAAGGCTCCCAACGGCTAGTTGACATCGTTTACGGCGTGGACTACCAGGGTATCTAATCCTGTTTGCTCCCCACGCTTTCGCACCTCAGTGTCAGTATCAGTCCAGGTGGTCGCCTTCGCCACTGGTGTTCCTTCCTATATCTACGCATTTCACCGCTACACAGGAAATTCCACCACCCTCTACCATACTCTAGCTCGCCAGTTTTGGATGCAGTTCCCAGGTTGAGCCCGGGGATTTCACATCCAACTTAACGAACCACCTACGCGCGCTTTACGCCCAGTAATTCCGATTAACGCTTGCACCCTCTGTATTACCGCGGCTGCTGGCACAGAGTTAGCCGGTGCTTATTCTGTCGGTAACGTCAAAATACTCACGTATTAGGTAAGTACCCTTCCTCCCAACTTAAAGTGCTTTACAATCCGAAGACCTTCTTCACACACGCGGCATGGCTGGATCAGGCTTTCGCCCATTGTCCAATATTCCCCACTGCTGCCTCCCGTAGGAGTCTGGACCGTGTCTCAGTTCCAGTGTGACTGATCATCCTCTCAGACCAGTTACGGATCGTCGCCTTGGTGAGCCATTACCTCACCAACTAGCTAATCCGACCTAGGCTCATCTGATAGCGCAAGGCCCGAAGGTCCCCTGCTTTCTCCCGTAGGACGTATGCGGTATTAGCGTCCGTTTCCGAACGTTATCCCCCACTACCAGGCAGATTCCTAGGCATTACTCACCCGTCCGCCGCTCTCAAGAGAAGCAAGCTTCTCTCTACCGCTCGACTTGCATGTGTTAGGCCTGCCGCCAGCGTTCAATCTGAGCCATGATCAAACTCTTCAGTTCAAACATCTTTGGGTTTTGAGAAAACCCTAAACTTGGCTCAGCAATCGTTGGTTACATCTTTGATTTCTCGCGGAGTAACTTGTGATGCTGATAATCTTTCTGACTATCAGTCTGACTCCACAAGCACCCACACGAATTGCTTGATTCAGTTGTTAAAGAGCGGTTGGTTAAGTCTTTCGTCTCAACCGAGGCGCGCATTCTACAGCAGCCTCTGTATCTGTCAAGCGGTTATTTTAAGAAGTTTTCAAAGTTTCCTTTGCAACTTCAACCACTTGCGCTTCCGATCTCTCGTCAGCGGGAGGCGAATTCTACAGCGTTACACGCTGCTGTCAACACCTCTTTTTCTCCGCTTTCGACCGAGAAGATCGAACCGTCAAT
>NZ_JBQENK010000031.1:8808-48262 GCF_052044735.1 Pseudomonas sp. 22526 | reverse complement strand
GGTTGCGGGAGCCGGATTTGAACCGACGACCTTCGGGTTATGAGCCCGACGAGCTACCAGGCTGCTCCATCCCGCGTCTGTGTGGCGGCATTCTACAGACGAACGCCGGACTGTCAACCGTTAATGGCCCATTGAGTCAAATAAGTGTTGAGTGACTCGTAAAGCGGGTTAAGTCCCGGTGCTGCAAAGGGTTTTGTTTTTTGCGCGACGCCCGCGCAAGGTGTGGCGACAAAACGCACGCGCACAAAAAAGGCCACTCTTTCGAGTAGCCTTTTTTGATGTTTGGTTGCGGGAGCCGGATTTGAACCGACGACCTTCGGGTTATGAGCCCGACGAGCTACCAGGCTGCTCCATCCCGCGTCTGATGTGGCGGCATTCTACAGAGAATCGCCGGGCTGTCAACCGATCAGTCGAAAAAAACTGTTTTCGTTCAATCGCTTAGCTTGAACGAACGGCCCTTGAATCGGCCTTGAGGGCATGCTGCGCAAGGCTTTCAGCTCTATTGAGGGGCCTTGGCCGATTGAGAAAATAAATTCATCGTCCGATTTTTCTGGCGGCTGGCAGGAGAAATCAAACTACTGGTGCTATATACAGTTCTCGGTGAGATACTGTCGCCCTGTTTTGTGATTGACCTCTTGCTTCCATGAACTCTGCCTTTATATGACGCAGCGCAAAATCATCCACATCGACTGCGATTGCTTCTATGCCGCCATCGAAATGCGCGACGACCCGCAATTGGCTGGCAGGCCGATGGCGGTGGGTGGCTCGGCGGAGCGACGCGGGGTGATCGCCACTTGCAACTACGAAGCCCGCGCCTTTGGTGTGCGTTCGGCCATGTCCTCGCGGCATGCGCTGACGCTGTGCCCCGATCTGCTGATCGTCAAGCCGCGCATGGAGGCCTATCGGGAAGCGTCGAAAGAGATTCATACGATCTTTCGCGACTACACCGACCTGATCGAGCCCTTGTCCCTGGATGAGGCCTATCTGGATGTTTCCGACAGCCCCAATTTCGCTGGCAGCGCCACCCGCATCGCCCAGGACATTCGCCGCCGGGTCTCCAATCAGTTGCATATCACTGTGTCGGCCGGGGTGGCGCCGAACAAGTTCCTGGCCAAGATCGCCAGCGACTGGAAAAAGCCCAACGGCCTGTTCGTGATCACCCCGGACCAGGTCGAGGACTTCGTTTCGGCCTTGCCGGTGAACAAGCTGCATGGGGTGGGCAAGGTCACGGCCGACAAGCTGGGGCGCCTGGGCATCGTCAACTGCGAGGCGTTGCGCGAGTGGAGCAAGCTGGCGCTGGTGCGCGAATTCGGCAGTTTTGGCGAACGCCTGTGGAACCTGGCCCGGGGTATCGATGAGCGGCCGGTGCAGAACGACAGCCGCCGGCAGTCCATCAGCGTGGAAAACACCTACGATGTCGATCTGCCCGATCTGCAGAGTTGCCTGGATAAGCTCCCGGAACTGATGCAGACCCTGGCCGGGCGGATCGAACGAATCGACAGCAGCTACCGTCCGGGCAAGCCCTTCGTCAAAGTGAAGTTTCACGATTTCACCCAGACCACGCTCGAACAGGCAGGGGCGGGAAGGGATCTGGAGAGTTACCGGCAGCTTTTGACCCAGGCATTCAAGCGCGGGGACAGGCCGGTGCGGCTATTGGGGATTGGTGTGCGCCTGCAGGATATGCGTGGCGGGCATGAGCAGCTGGAGCTGTTCAACCCTTCCTGAACGCGCCCAAACACCCCGTAGCCGCTGCCGAGCTTGCGAGGCTGCGATCGAGGTGGGCGGCATTCCGACGCAGTCCTCGCCAACCCTGCGCATGCGGTATGAATGACGTAACGCGTGGCCTGATTTACGGCCGTTGGCCGATCGCAGCCTCGCGGGTTCGGCAGCGGCTACAGGCGGGCCAGCCTGTAGCCGCGCCAAATCAATGGGCGCCAGGATCGGCGACCAGGCGGCCGGCGTTCTTGGTCAGCGACTTGAGAAATTCGCTTTGCAGCTCCGGATCGTTGCGGGTCAGCTCGATCAGGCTCTGTTCCAGTTCGCTGGCTTCTTCTTCCAGACCCAGTTCGGAGAGACGCTTGACCCGGTGCACCCACTGGCTCACTTCGTCGTCTTCGAGGTCGTCGAAGATCAGGTTGTGGGCTTCCAGCAGCTTGCCGCGCAGGGTGTTGCTGATGGCCAGCGACGAGTCGGAATGCACGTCGTCCTGGGCATCCGCGACGCTGATCTGCAGCTTGCCGATGTGGTTCAGGTCCTGCTCGGAAAACGGGCTGTCCAACAGGTTCAGGCGCAGTATGCCGTTGCGGTCGGTGCTCAGCTCATGGGTTTCCTTGCCGGCCTTGACCTGCACCGGGCGTTCGCTCCAGGGCAGGCTCGAATACTCCACGCGCTTGTCGCGCTGGACTTCATCGATCCCTGCCAGGTTCTGCTGCGCCCGGCCATGGGACTGCACGTTCATGAAGGGGTTGAGCCCGGCCACGCCGTAGCTGATCCAGTCCTTGGTGACGCTGTCCGGCAGGTTGCCCAGGGCAAACACATTGACCACGTTGGCGCCGATACCGGCGACCACGGCTACCGCGCCCAGCGGGATCTCGTAGAGCTCCCGCCAGGGTTGATAGGGCGTGTAGCGATCGTAGCGACGCGTGACTTCGAACTCGGTGACTTCGAAGGTCTTCTGCTCGTGGATGCGTACCCGGCGTTGCGGCAGCTCAAGCACCTTAGGCTCACCGACATCGATCTGCAGGCTGTGATCGAGCAATTTGCGCTCGACACGTTCCTCGTGCTCGCTGCGTTGCGACATCTGGTTGGCACAGCCGCTGACGAGCAGGGCGCCGCACAAGGCGGCGCCACCGAGGCTTAAGGTGTTTCGCTTGAACATGACTTCTCTATCTGGTTTCAGCGACGGATACGGGCTTGGAGGAAGGACAGCACGTCAGCCACTGGCAGCGCTTGCGCCTCGGCTTCGGTACGGCTCTTGTATTCCAGGTTGCCTTCGGCGAGGCCGCGGTCGCTGACCACGATCCGGTGTGGAATGCCGATCAGCTCCATGTCCGCGAACTTGATGCCCGGGCTGGTCTTCTTGTCGCGGTCGTCCAGCAGCACTTCGAAGCCGGCGGCGGTGAGTTCCGCGTACAGCTTGTCGGTGGCTTCGCGAACCTGCTCGGTTTCATAGCGCAGCGGTACCAGGGCGATCTGGAACGGGGCCAGGGTGTCGCTCCAGATGATGCCGTTCTCGTCGTTGTTCTGCTCGATGGCCGCAGCCACCACGCGGGACACGCCGATGCCGTAGCAGCCCATTTCCAGGGTGACCGGCTTGCCGTTCTCGCCCAGCACTTCGCACTTCATCGCCTTGCTGTACTTGTTGCCCAGCTGGAAGATGTGCCCGACTTCGATGCCGCGCTTGATTTCCAGGGTGCCCTTGCCGTCCGGGCTCGGGTCGCCGGAGACGACGTTGCGCAGGTCGGCCACGGTAGGGACCGGCATGTCGCGTTCCCAGTTGAAGCCGAAATAGTGTTTGTCGTCGACGTTCGCGCCGATACCGAAGTCGCTCATCATGGCCACCGAGCGGTCGACGATGATTGGCAGCGGCAGGTTCAGCGGGCCCAGGGAGCCAGCGCCGGCGCCGATGGCGTCACGCAGCTCGGCTTCCGAAGCCATGACCAGCGGGCTGGCGACGCCAGGCTGGTTGGCGGCCTTGATTTCGTTCAGCTCGTGGTCGCCACGGATGATCAGGGCGATCAGCTTGCCGGCTTCCTCGGCGTGTACCACCAGGGTCTTGACGGTCTTTTCGATCGGCAGGTTGTAGCCTTCCACCAGCTGCGCGATGGTTTTCGCGTCAGGGGTGTCGACCAGGCGCAGTTCTTCGCTCGGCGCCGGACGCGAGGTTTCCCGTGGCACGGCTTCGGCTTTCTCGATGTTCGCCGCGTAGTCGGAGCCGTTGCTGAAAACGATGTCGTCTTCGCCGGACTCGGCCAGTACGTGGAATTCGTGGGAGCCGGCGCCGCCGATGGAGCCGTTGTCCGCTTCGACCGGACGGAATTTCAGGCCCAGGCGGGTGAACACGTTGCAGTAGGCCTGGTGCATGCGGTCATAGGTGACCTGCAGCGATGCCTGGTCGGCGTGGAAGGAGTAGGCGTCCTTCATGATGAACTCGCGACCGCGCATCAGACCGAAGCGTGGACGGATTTCATCGCGGAATTTGGTCTGGATCTGGTACAGGTTGATGGGCAGCTGCTTGTAGCTGCTCAGCTCGTTGCGGGCCAGATCGGTGATCACTTCTTCGTGGGTCGGGCCGGCGCAGAAATCGCGACCGTGGCGATCCTTGAAGCGCAGCAGTTCAGGGCCGTACTCCTCCCAGCGACCGGATTCCTGCCACAGTTCAGCCGGCTGGGTGCTCGGCATCAACACTTCAAGCGAGCCGGCGGCGTTCATTTCTTCACGAACGATGGCTTCGACCTTGCGCATCACCCGCAGGCCCATCGGGAGCCAGGTGTACAGGCCCGAGGCCAGTTTGCGGATCATGCCGGCGCGCAGCATCAGCTGATGGCTGATCACGACCGCATCGGAAGGCGTTTCTTTCTGTGTGGCGAGCAAAAATTGACTGGTGCGCATGGTAGGCCGTTGTCGGTTGCTGAAGACTAGAAGTGACGAAGCATTGTACGGGCGAGAACCCTTGGCGTACAGGATTGCGGCCGGGGGAAGTCGGGGCGCCGGATGAGTGCCGGTGTGCCCCGGGCTTTCCTAGGGTTCTTCACTGACCGCAGTAGTGGGTGGAGTGGCCGGCGGTGTGGTTTCGGGCGTTTCCGGCGGTTCGGCGCGGCGGCTTTCCTGGAACCAGTGCAGGGCGATCAGGATCAGGGTCGGCACACCGAGCAGGGCGGTGATCAGGAAGAAGTCGTGATAGCCGAACTTCTCCACCATGACCCCCGAATAACCGCCGATCAGGCGCGGCAACAGCAGCATGATCGAGCTGAGCAGGGCGTACTGGGTCGCCGAGAACTTCAGGTTGGTCAGGCTCGACAGGTAGGCGACGAAGGCCGAGGTGGCCAGCCCCGAGCTGAAGTTGTCCAGGGAAATGGTCACCACCAGCATCTGCAGGTTGGGGCCCATGTCGGCCAGCATCAGGAACAGCAGGTTGGTCGCGGCCGAGGCGGCGCCGCCGATGAACAGGATCGGCAGGATGCCGAAGCGCACGATCAGCAGACCGCCCATGCCGGCGCCGACCAGGGTCATGATCAGACCGAAAATCTTGCTGACGCTGGCGATCTGGTCCTTGGTGAAGCCCTGGTCGATGTAGAACACGTTGGCCATCACGCCCATCACCGTGTCCGACATCCGGTAGGTGGCGATCAGGCCCAGCAGCAGCAGGGCTTGCCAGCGGTAGCGCAGGATGAAGTCGTTGACCGGCGTCAGCACCGGGGCCAGGCCGCGGCGGCCCATGGCCGACAGGCACAGCGCGGTCAGGATGATGTAGAGAATGGCGCGCAGGAACGCCCGGTCTTCCAGCAACAGGTCCAGCAGGCTGGCGCCCTCGAACAGCACGCTGGCGAAGTCGGTGTTGTACAGCTGGGTGAACATCGCCGGCACGGACACCAGCAGCACGATCAGCACGAATACTGATACCAGCTGGTGCAAGAAGCTGTAGCGCCCGGCCGACAGCTGGGTGCGCAGAGGCACCGGCGGTTCGCGCATGAACAGGGTGGTCAGCAGGGCCGGGATCATCAGCACGCCGAACAGCACGTAGGTGCCAGTCCAGGCCGAGTGTTTGTAGCTGAAACCGGTGGAGCCGAAACCTTCGGCAAAGAACAGGGCGCCAGCGGTGGCCAGCAGGGCGGCGACGCGGTAGCCGGACATATAGGCGGCGGCCAGGGCGGCCTGGCGGCTGTCTTCGGCGATTTCCAGGCGGTAGGCGTCCACCGCGATGTCCTGGGTGGCAGAGGCGAAGGCGACGATAACGGCAATGGCGATCAGCCAGGACAGGTGCTTTTGCGGATCGCAGAACCCCATGCCGATCAGCCCGAGCAGCACCAGCGATTGCGACAGGACCAGCCAGGAGCGGCGGCGCCCGAGTTTGCCCAGCAGGGGCAGGCGCCATTGGTCGAGCAAGGGCGACCAGACCCATTTGAAGGCGTAGGCCAGGCCGATCAGGCTGGCGTAGCCAATGGTCTCGCGGGCCACACCGGCTTCGCGCAACCAGACTGAAAGTGTCGAAAACACCAGCATGTAGGGCAGGCCGGCGGCGAAACCAAGCAGCAACAGCACGAGCGTCGAGGGGCTGGCATAGGCGGCGAGCGCGGCGCGCCAGGTTTTACGGGGCATGGGCTGGAGTCTGCCTCAAGAATTACGGAAACAAAGCGCGCACTCTAACCGCTGTGCTCTACCGGGCGCCAGCCATGGCGCTGAATATCCACACGATTGTTCAGGATCGAGACACCTTCCATACGCAGTCGTGCACGCTGTTCGTCGCCCGATGCGCTGCCCACGGGCAGGCTGATACGCCCGCCCGCGCCCAGTACGCGGTGCCAGGGCAGGCTGGTGTCGGTGGGCAGCTGGCTGAGGGTCCGCCCAACCCAGCGCGCGGCGCGACCCAGGCCCGCCATTTCCGCCAGTTGCCCATAGCTGACCACCTTGCCTTCCGGGACTTGGGCCAGGGTCAGGTAGAGCGCCGTGCGTCGGATTTCGGCGGGGCTTTGGGCGGTGTCGAGCGGTTCGATCACGTTTGGGGGTTCCTGATGCAGGCCTGTAAACCGTCTGTAGGACAAAGGGTTTATTAACCGTTGAGGATTGAACTCACTATAGATAGTCGAGTCAGTCCCTACCTGAGGTTTTATTCATGTGGATAATGCCGGTTTTTTTCGCAAACTCGAGCCTTGTATCTGTTTATGTTGTCCAGAGCCCTGCTGTGCCTTGCCGTTTTCAGTGCCTCCACGCCTTTGCTCGCCGATACCGTCTGGTTGAAGAACGGTGACCGTCTGAGCGGCAAGATCAAAGTCTTCGATGGCGGCAAATTACTGATCCAGACCGAGTATGCCGGGGCCATCCCGATCGACTGGAAGCAGGTCAAGACGCTGGAGAGCGACCAGGAACTGCTGGTCAAGCAGGATGCCTACACCGGCGAAAAGGCCAAGTCCCTGCAGGCGGCGGAAGATGGCAAGGTCACCCTGGCCAACGGCGAGGCGCCGAAGACCGTCGAGCTGGCGAGCATCCAGCAGATCATGAAGCCCAAGCCGGTGGTCGAGGATCTGGTGTGGAAGGGCAACGTCGACATGGCGCTGGATTATCAGCGGGCGGAAAAGGACACCGACGACTACGACATCGACTTCAAGACCTCGGCGCGCCACGGCAAATGGCGACACACGGCGGAAGGCGAGTACAACCGCGAATTCCAGAACGATGTCGTCACCACCGACAACTGGCGCGCCGAATACGCACTGGACCGCTTCCTCACCGATAAGTGGTTCTGGCAGGGGCGGCTGAACTACAAGCGTGACAAGGTCGAGGAACTGGCACGCCAGCGCGTGGTGGGTACCGGTCCGGGTTACCAGTTCTGGGATAACGAACTGGGTGCGTTCTCCCTGGGTTCGCTGCTCAACCGCACCGACTACGAGTACAAGGACGGCGGCAAGGACAACTTCTATTCCCTGGCGATGAAGTGGGACTACAACCGCTACCTGATTGGCAAGCGGGTCGAGCTGTTTACCAACGGCGAGGTAGGCAGGCCGCTGTCCAATATTGCCGATTACGCCCTGGATGCCGAGATCGGCCTGCGCTACAAGGTCACGGAATGGGCGTCGCTCAACCTCAAGGCCGAACGGGACATCATCAGCGGCACCAAGGACAGCGATCTCAACAAGACCCGTTATACCGCGGGGTTTGGCGTGGCTTGGTAAGCGCTGTCGGCGGCGGAGCAAGGCTCGTGCATCAGCCTGTTTCGCCGGCCGGTTACCGACAAAACATCCGGGCACAAAAAAGCCCCGCTTTGAGGGCGGGGCTTTTTACTGTTTCAGTACAAGTTAGATAACTTGAACTTCTTCAGCTTGCATGCCTTTCTGACCGCGGGTAGCGATGAAAGAAACCTGTTGGCCTTCTTTCAGGCTTTTGAAGCCGTCGGATTGGATAGCTTTGAAGTGTACGAACAGGTCGTCACCGGATTGTGGAGTGATGAAGCCGAAGCCTTTTTCATCGTTGAACCACTTAACGGTACCGGTTTGGCGATTAGACATGGTGTATCTCCTTGGACAAAGTTAACTGCGACTCAGGAAAAGCCCTGGCCGAGACTGAGTGCAAAGAGCAGGAAAAATTCTTGGAGATGGTTGGATCGAAATTCAACATCGTGTAGAGATTCTCAGTGACACAAGCAGCACAGTGGCGCCACCTTAACCCTTTTTCCGGAAGCTGCCAATGTTCTTTGCGAAGGATTCGCGCTTTTAGTGACTGGCGGTGCCGTACATACCCTCCAGCCCGCAAGTATTGCGGCTTTCAGCGAGAAAAGCGGCCCAGACTTTGAACCCGCAGGCGCACCCCGGTAAGATGCCGGACAGAATTTTTCCACCTCGCTATTTCAGGACACCCGCCATGAGCATCAAATCGGACAAGTGGATTCGCCGCATGGCGCAAGAACACGGCATGATCGAACCTTTCGTGGAGCGCCAGGTGCGTGGCGAAGGCTCGGATCGGCTGATTTCCTTCGGTGTCTCGAGCTACGGCTACGATGTGCGTTGCGCCGATGAGTTCAAGGTGTTCACCAACATCAATTCGGCCACCGTCGATCCGAAAAACTTCGACGCCGGCAGCTTCGTCGACATCAAGAGCGACGTGTGCATCATTCCACCGAACTCCTTCGCCCTGGCCCGCACCGTCGAGTACTTCCGTATTCCGCGCAACGTGCTGACCATCTGCCTGGGCAAAAGCACCTACGCCCGTTGCGGCATCATCGTCAACGTCACTCCCCTCGAGCCTGAGTGGGAAGGCCATGTGACCCTGGAATTCTCCAACACCACCACCTTGCCGGCGAAGATCTACGCCAACGAAGGCGTGGCGCAGATGCTGTTCCTGGAGTCCGACGAAGAGTGCGAAGTGTCCTACAAGGACCGCGGCGGCAAATACCAGGGCCAGCGTGGCGTGACCTTGCCGCGTACCTGAGTTCGTCGTCTGACGAATAGCGGGAATTCCTCAGCGGGCAGATACTCTAATCAGAGGACTGCCCCGGTTTGCGCACAGCGGATCGTGCATCGCTCAGGAGTGCCCCATGAAGATCGATCCGCTTATAAGCGCCACACTTGCCAGACTTGAGCCCAATCAGGTCGGCGTCCTGGCCTGGTCATTGCTGGCGCACCCCAGCGCGGCAGGTGGCATTCCCGGTCAGCCCGACCCGGACACCCCGCAACCCTCCGAGCCGAGCGAACCTGGCGAGCCGACCTTGCCGGACGAGCCTCCTCCCGCTCCTGTCGCCTGATTGACGCCACCCCATAAAAAAGGCCAGCCCGCCCGGTTCCATCGAGGTCCCGGCGGGCTGGCCTTCGTCTATAGAGGTACCTGGCCTACTTCAGGTTACCGCTGAGGAACTGCTTCAGGCGCTCGCTCTTGGGATTGCCCAGCACCTCTTCCGGCGCGCCTTCCTCTTCCACCAGGCCCTTGTGCAGGAACAGCACCTGGCTCGACACCTTGCGGGCGAAACTCATTTCATGGGTGACCATGATCATGGTCCGGCCTTCCTCGGCCAGGCCCTGGATCACCTTGAGCACTTCGCCCACCAGCTCCGGGTCGAGGGCCGAGGTGGGTTCGTCGAACAGCATCACTTCCGGCTCCATCGCCAGGGCCCGGGCAATCGCCACCCGCTGTTGCTGGCCGCCAGAGAGAAAGGCCGGGTACTGGTCGGCCACCCGGGGGAGCAGGCCGACCTTGTCCAGGTAACGCCGGGCGCGCTCCTCGGCTTCCTTCTTGCTGATGCCCAGCACCCGGCGCGGGGCCATGGTGATGTTCTCCAGCACCGTCATGTGGCTCCACAGGTTGAAGTGCTGGAACACCATGGCCAGTCGGGTGCGAATCCGTTGCAGCTCGTCGGCGTCGGCCACGTGCATGCCGTGGCGGTCCTTGACCATGCGGATCTGCTGGCCGTCCAGGCTCATGGCGCCATCGTCCGGGGTTTCCAGGAAGTTGATGCAGCGCAGAAAGGTGCTTTTGCCCGAGCCGCTGGCGCCGATCAGGCTGATGACGTCGCCGGTCTTCGCCTTGAGCGAAACACCTTTGAGCACTTCATTGTCGCCATAGCATTTATGCAGGCCTTCAATGGTCAGTTTGTACATGGGGCATGCATCCTCAAGGCGAAAGTAGGTAGCCGCTGCGATAGGCTTCGCGGCCGGCGACGTGGGCGATCACCATGCCGGCCGTGGCCATGCGGCGCAGCGAGCGGGCGTAGAGCAGGCCGGCGCAGCTGCAATGAATGGGGGTGACGCGATCGTTGATCGGGTCGATGACTTCGGCCACCTGTTGCCCGGCTTCCAGGTATTCCCCCGGCAGGGCGGTGAACACCAGCAGGCCGCCCACGGGGGTGGCCACAGGTTCCACGCCGGCCAGCGGCGTGGCCGGGTAGGGCAGCTCGGGCATGGGCGGCGCCTCGCCGGCGATGGCGCCGAAATGAGTCAGGTAATCCAGTATGGCCTGGCAATCCAGGCTGGCCAGGCCGTGGTTGACGTCGCCCTGGCCGCGCAGCTCGACGGTGACCGAGAAGCTGCCCTGGGGAATGGCGAACCGCTCGCCGAAACGCTGCTGCAATTGCCACCAGAGCAGGGTGAAGCATTCATCGAACGACTGCCCGCCGGAATCGGTGGCCAGCAGGCTGGCTTCCGAGCCGATATAGCGGGCCAAGGGCTCGACCTGCGGCCAGGCCTCGGGCGTGGTGTACAGGTGGGCCACGGCTTCGAAATCGCAGTGCAGGTCCAGCACCATGTCCGCGTCGCAGGCCAGGCGTTGCAGGGCCAGGCGGAGGGACTGCAACTGGGTGCCGGCGGTCTGCCGCGCCAGGGCATCGCGCAGGCTGGCGCGGATGATTTCGCGGTTGTGCCGTGGGTCGTCGCCCAGTTGGCCTTCGATATCGTTGCCGACCTCTTCGCCGAGGTCGAGGAACCAGCGATTGAAGTTCTGTCCGCTTTCCAGCTCGTAGCGGCCCAGCGGCACGTCCATCAACACCTGTTCCAGGCCAACCGGGTTGGCCACCGGCACCAGGACGATTTCGCTGCGCAGGCGGCCCTGGGCCTCCAGTTCCGCCAGGCGTGCCTTGAGGTGCCAGGCCACGAGCATGCCCGGCAGTTCATCGGCGTGCAGCGACGATTGGATGTAGATCTTGCCTTCGGCCCGCTCGGGGCCGAAGTGAAAGCTGTGGATCTGGCGCGAGGTCCCCGGCAGCGGGGCGAGCAGATCATGGGTCAGATGGCGCATGGGTGATGATTTGCCTTGTTCTAGTGGGTCGGCCCGAGGAAGGCCAGCCAGCGGCGTTCGGCGAGGCGGAACAGGCCGACCAGGGCGAAGGTCACGGTGAGGTAGATCAGCGCGGCGATGCCAAAGGACTCGAAGGTCATGAAGGTCGCCGAGTTGGCGTCGCGGGCGACTTTCAGCACATCCGGGATGGTCGCGGTGAAGGCCACGGTGGTCGAGTGCAGCATCAGGATCACTTCGTTGCTGTAGTAGGGCAACGAGCGGCGCAGGGCCGCGGGCATGATCACATAGGCGTACAGTTTCCAGCCGCTGAGGCCGTAGGCCTTGGCCGCCTCGACCTCGCCGTGGGCCATGCTGCGGATCGCCCCGGCGAAAATCTCCGTGGTGTAGGCGCAGGTGTTCAGGGCGAAGGCGAGGATGGTGCAGTTCATCGCGTCGCGAAAGAACGCATCGAGCATGGGCTGGGCGCGGATCGCGGCGATGCTGTAGATCCCGGTGTAGCAGATCAGCAGTTGGATATAGAGCGGCGTGCCGCGAAACAGGTAGGTATAGAACTCCACCGGCCAGCGTATGTAGAGCTTGGGCGAGACCCGGGCGATGGACAGCGGGATCGACACCAGGAAACCGATGAAGATCGAGGCGCTGAGCAGCCACATCGTCATCGCCAGGCCGGTGACGTTGTAGCCGTCGCTGTAGAGGAAGGGTTTCCAGTATTCCTGCAGGAGTTCGATCATCGCACCGCCTCCCGCGAGCCCGCGGCATAACGGCGTTCGAGCCAGCGCAGGACGATGTTGGAGGCGCTGGTGATGACCAGGTAGATCAAGGCTGCCAGCACCAGGAAGTAGAACAGCTGATAGGTGCTCTTGCCGGCATCCTGGGCCGCCTTGACCAGGTCGGCCAGGCCGATGATAGACACCAGCGCGGTGGCCTTGAGCATCACCATCCAGTTATTGCCGATACCCGGCAGGGCAAAACGCATCATCTGCGGAAATACCACGAAGCGAAAACGCTGGCCGCGCTTGAGGCCGTAGGCGGTGGCGGCTTCGATCTGCCCGCGCGGCACGGCGAGGATGGCGCCACGGAAGGTTTCGGTGAAGTACGCCCCGTAAATGAAGCCCAGGGTGATGACCCCGGCGCTGAATGGGTCGATCTCGATGTATTCCCATTCCATGAAGTTGGTGAAGGTGGTCAGCCAGGTTTGCAGGCTGTAGAAAATCAGCAGCATCAGCACCAGGTCCGGAACCCCCCGGATCAGCGTGGTGTAGAGCTGGGCCGGCAGGCGCAGCAGGCCCAGCCGGGAGAGTTTGGCGCTGGCGCCGATCAGGCCGAGCAGGACACTGAGTAACAGCGACAATACCGAGAGTTTGATGGTCATCCAGGTGCCTTCCAGCAACAACGGACCGAACCCCTTGAGGCTGAAGGCGGAAAGCCCAAGGGTTTGCAGAAGTTCTTCGAACATAAATCAGAGACCTGTGGCGATAAAAAAGGCGCCCATCGAGGATGGGCGCCAGGACCTTATTTACCGCTGTAGAGATTCAGATCGCCAAAGTGCTTTTTCTGAATGGTGGCGTAGGTGCCATCGTCGTGTAACGCTTTGATACCTTTATCCAGAAGGGCCTTGAGCTCTTTGTTACCTTTGGAGATACCGATAGCTGTCTTGGCGGGCAGCAGCGGGCTGTCCACCGGTTTGCTCACCTCGTAATCGGCGCCCTGTGGCGACTTCAGGAAGCCCAGTTCGGCTTGCAGCATGTCCTGGATCGACGCATCGAGACGCCCGGAAATCAGGTCGGCATACACCTGGTCCTGGTTCTGGTAGGCCTGGGTTTTCACCCCGGCCTTGTCCAGCACGGCCTTGGCGTAGGCTTCCTGAATGGTGCCCTGCTCGTAGCCGACGGTCTTGCCCTTGAGCGAGGCGGTGTCTTCGGTCAGGCCGGAACCTTTCTTGAACACGAAGGAAGTCGGGCCGGAGAACAGTTCGTTGGAGAAATCGATGACTTTCTCACGGGCCGGAGTGACGGTCATGGACGAGATCACACCGTCGAATTTATTGGCTTTGAGGCCCGGGATCATGCCGTCGAAGTCGCTTTCGACCCATTTGCACTTGACCTTCAGTTCGGCACAGATGGCATTGCCCAGATCGATGTCGAAGCCGACCAGGCTGCCATCGGCGGCCTTGGATTCAAAAGGTGCGTAGGACGGGTCAACGCCGAAGCGCAGTTCCTTGTATTCCTTGGCCAGCGCGGAACCGGCGGCCATGCAGAGAGCCAGTGCAGAAAGGGTCAGCAATGCTTTTTTCATTATTAAATCCCTAAAAACCAATATGAGCGCTTGGGGCGCATTAGTACTGTTACTGCAACGCGTCAGACTTAATGAAAGTAGCAATTTCCGAACCAGAGTCCCGAACAAGTGTTTTAAAAGGTGGGGCGAGAGCCTGCCGGGCGTCGGCCGCGCCCCAAAAAAGAGCGTGCGGGAAGCCTTGCATCAATAGGGCGCGAGGGAGATTTCAAGCAGGAAGGGGCGCGGCTGCCGGGAGTGTGGCAAGGCCGGATCAGCGAGGGGGGTGAAGCGCTACAGGGCTCAAGCCCGCCCCTTGTGGAGAGGGGCGGGCTGGCCGGTGTTACTTGCCTGGCACCAGGGTCAGGCGGCTCTTGCCGTAGAGGCGGTCGAAGTTCTGCGTTTGCAGCGGCAGGTTCAGGTACTGGCCCTTGAGCCAGGCATCGATGCCGTTCAGGTAGTTCGGGCTGGCCGGATTGCCGGATTGGCCGCTGCTGTTGATGACGCTCAGCGGTTCGCTCTGGCTGAAGTCGACGATCAGGCGCAGCGCCGGAGCCTCGGTCACATTGAAGTCCTGGCCCCAGCGGTACGGCGAACTGTTCAGGGTGCTGTGATCGCCACCGGCCTGCAGCGGCCCGCGAACGACCTGGCCATTGGTGTTCTTCCAGTTGTAGCTATGCAGCTTGCCCCACTGCCAGGCCTTGCGGTCGCCACCCAGCTGGCTTTCACCGGCGCTGATGGCGGCGGCCAGGCTGCGGGCGAGGATCGCCGGCTTGTCTTCTTTCTGCGGGGTGCGGCTGTCATCCCAGAACGGGCTGTCTTCCTGGCCCAGCAGGTGGTCGGCCTGGGCCGAGTAGGACAGCGCGCCGTTGGCCACCAGGGCTTTCCAGGCCGGGCTGGATTCCGAGCCCAGTTTGTCGAGGAAGATCTGCCGGGCGCTTTCCTGCAGGAACAGCTCATAGATCGCCGCATCGGCCGACACCGGGCTGAGTTTGCCGTCGAATGCCATCAGGCGGCTGTAGGCCTCGCGGGCCTTGCTGCGCTCCGCGTCGGGCAGGGCGTCTATGGCCTTCTTCAGGGGCTGCGCCATGCCGGGGGCTTCGAACATCTTCTTCAGCTTGGCGGCGAAGGTGGTGGTCTGGTCGTACTGCATGGCGATCATGCTGCGGCCGTCGTGCTTGCCGCTGCCGGCCAGTTCGGCCAGGCGCTCGCCGCGCTCGGGGTAGTACCAGGAGTTGGACAGCTGCATGCCGTAACCGTGGGGGATGATCCGCTGGTTGGCGGTGCCCAGCCAGCCCTGGGCCGGGTCCTGGTCATAGGGGTGGAGCATCGGGTCGGCATAACCGTCCCAATCGTAACGGCCTTCCCAGCCCGGCGACGGCAGCAGGCCCTCGCCTTCACGGCGGTTGGGGAAGCGGCCAGTGACCTGCCAGCCGATATTGCTGGCATCGGCGAACAGCATGTTCAGGCCGATGGCGCGGATCTCGCGGCTGGCGTCGGAAGCTCGTTCCACGTTCTGCGCCCGCGACAGGTCGAAAAACGCGTCCAGGCTCTTGTCGTCCTTGAGGTCCGGTTGCTGCAGGGCCAGGCCGTAGCCGCTGCTCAGGTTGCTGGCGCTGTTGAGCAGGGCGCCGTGACGGGTTTCATAGACCGCCTCGCGAATCGGCCGCTGGCCTTTGACGAAGTAGGTTTCGTTGCGCACCACGGCCGGCAGCCATTTGCCGTTGGCTTCGTAGTACAGCGCATTGCCCTGGCGCTTGAGTTTCTCCAGGAACAGGTCCTGGTTGTCGCCGGCGACCGAGGTCATGCTCCAGGCCACCTTGCCGTTGAAGCCCTGGACGATCATCGGCAGGCCGGCGATCGAAGCGCCCGCGGCCTGGTACTTGGGCGCGCGGATCTGCACCAGGTTCCACGCCGGCGAGTGGCTGTTGGCGGCCAACAGGCTTCTGCCGCCGCGGCTGCGCTGGGGAGCGATGGCCCAGTTGCTGGCGCCGGCGACGCTCAGCGGGTTGAGTTCGCCGAGCTTGCCGGCGGCGGCGCTGATTTCGCTCAGGCCCGGGATATTCAGGTTGAGCCCCTTGAGCTTGTCGCTCTCGGCCAGCGGCAGCGCTTCATCCGGATAGCTTGGGGTCAGCCAGGCGAGCTTGTCGGCGCCGACTTTCTGCGCCAGCACCAGGGCGTTGATTTCTTCCGGCAGGTTGGCCGACTGGCTGAAGTTCAGCAGGCAGAAGATCAGCGCCGAATCTTCCGGTTTCCAGTATTCGGGCTTGTAGCCGGTGGCGGCCAGGTCCGGCGGCAGCTTGTCGCGGTAGCGGAACAGGTAGGCGTTGACCCCGCGGGCGTAGACCTCGAAGAAGCGCTTGATCCGCGGGGACGAGGCTTTATACAGCTCGCCGGCACTGTTCTTCAGGTTGACCGCGCGCATGTAGCGGTCGACGTCCAGCACATCGGCACCGGACATCTCGGCCAGCCGGCCCTGGGCCAGCAGGCGCAGGGTCACCATCTGGTTGATCCGGTCGCTGGCGTGCACGTAACCCAGGGCGAACAGCGCATCGTGGAAGGTGCTGCTTTCGATCAGCGGCATGCCCATGGCATTGCGCCGCACCGAAACGTTCTGGGCCAGGCCCTTGAGCGGTTGCACGCCGGACGTCGGCGGCAGGCTGTCCTGGGTGTTCCATGACTGGCAACCGGCCAGGCTGAGAACGCCGGCCACTGCCGCGGCAACGCCGAACCGGGGAAGAAAATGTGAGAGGGCTGGCGAGGCCATGGCAAAGCTCCTGCGGGGGGGGTAGCGTCGATAAAGGCGCTACGTTAGTGAGCAGGCGAGTGCCGCGCAAGCGGGGGCTGAGAGTATTTCTGCGTTGCTGGAAAAATAGCCCGCGCCGGCCGTTCGGTGGCTGCCCGAAACAGAGCAGCCACCGCTGTTTGCCGGCCGGCTATGGACTATCGGGCCTCAGGATTTGGGTGGGTTGATCCGTGCGGCGATGGCGTAGGCGCGCGCGGTCGCCGGGCGATCGAGGATGCGATTGAACCAGCGATGCAGGTTGGGGAAGTCTTCCAGGTTCTGGCTTTGCCACTTGTGGGAGACAATCCACGGATAGATCGCCATGTCGGCGATGCTGTATTCGCTGCCGGCGACGAAATCCCGGTCGGCCAGGCGTCGGTCCAGCACCCCGTACAACCGCGCGGTTTCATCGACGTAGCGTTTGATCGCGTAAGGGATCTTCTCCGGGGCGAACTGGCTGAAATGGTGGTTCTGCCCGGCCATCGGTCCCAGGCCGCCCATCTGCCAGAACAGCCACTGCAGGGCTTCCTGGCGGCCACGCAGGTCCTTGGGCAGGAACTGCCCGGTCTTTTCCGCCAGGTACAGCAGAATGGCCCCGGACTCGAACAGCGACAGCGGCGCGCCGCCGTCGGCCGGCTGATGGTCGACGATGGCGGGGATCCGGTTGTTCGGCGCGATCTTCAGGAACTCGGGCTTGAACTGCTCGCCCTGGCCAATGTTGACCGGGTGCACGCTGTAGGGCAGGCCGGTTTCCTCGAGGAACAGGGAAATCTTGTGGCCGTTGGGGGTGGTCCAGTAATACAGGTCGATCATGGAACTCTCCAGGTAAACGAAGGACATTCTGGTACGGATAGCCAACAGCGGTATTCGGTCGTCCGGTCTACGTTCGACGGCTTGCCTGTCTGGAGAGGTGATGTTGAAGTGCGTGGAATTCAATGACCCGACGTGAGAAAAGTCAGCATGGAGCTTCAGGCAAATGCAGCGTTGATCCTGATCGATCAGCAACAGGGCATCCTGCATCCCAGGCTTGGGCGGCGTAACAACCCCCAGGCCGAGGAGCGCATCGCCGAGTTGCTGGCTTACTGGCGCCAGACGGCGCGGCCGCTGATCCATGTGCAGCACCTGTCCCGCAGCGAGCAGTCGGTGTTCTGGCCGGGGCAGTCGGGGGTGGAGTTTCAGCAGCGGTTCATGCCGCAGGGCGCTGAGGCTGTGATCCAGAAGCAGGTGCCGGATGCATTCTGCGCCACGACCCTGGAGGCCGATTTACGCAAGGCCGGGATCGGCCAGTTGGTAATCGTCGGCGTGGCGACGAACAACTCGGTGGAATCGACGGCGCGGACTGCCGGCAATCTGGGGTTCGATACCTGGGTAGTGGAAGACGCCTGCTACACCTTCGACAAGGCCGACTTTTTCGGCCGGGCCCACAGCGCCGAGGAGGTGCATGCCATGTCGCTGGGCAACCTGCATGGCGAGTATGCGACGGTGATCGATTCGAGACAGATCCTGCAACGCGATCTGTAGGAGCAAGGGGGGCGCCCAGCTCTTGCTCGCGATGAAATCAGCTCGATTACATTGATGCACCGAGTCGTCCGTATCGCGAGCAAGCTTCGCTCCTACATACAGGGCGAGACAAAGGCCGGGCGTTACGGCATCAGGCGCCGTGGCACTTCTTGAATTTCTTGCTGCTGCCGCATGGGCAAGGGTCGTTGCGGCCGACATCTTTCAAAGCGTTGCGCACCGGCTCCTGGTGAGCGTGGTTGCAATGCGGACCGTGAACATGGCCGTGGTCGTGATCGTGGTGGTCATGATCGTGGTGGTCATGATCGTGGTTGCAGTCAGGGCCATGGACATGGGGTTGCTGGGTCATCGAGGTTGCTCCGGAATAAAATCGGCGGGAATTATCTCGCCTTTGCGCGTCAGGTGCACGTCATGGCCGATGAATAATCCGGTTTCCAGCAAACCTTCCAGACGATAGGGGATCGGTTGCTGCGGTTCCTTCAGCCATTTCACCACCTGGCGTATCTGCGGCCACAGGTTGGTGCGCACGGGCACCTGGAAGTAGGCACTGTGCTTGGGGCCGATGGTGAACCAGTGTTCATGTTCACCCTCCGCCAGCAACACGTCGCCAAGATGAACCCGGTATTCCAGGGCGCGGACAGTCAGGTCGGCATCGTTGGGGTTGTCGACCCGAAAGTGCAGGCGCAAGCGCTGCTCCAGCAAATTCGCCTTGATCACCTCGACCTTGACCAGGTGCACCTGCGGGTCGAGGGTGTCGTCGACGAACCACGAGGCGCAGCCCGAAAGCGCCAGCACCGTGAGCAGTCCGAGGGTCCGTAGTGCGCGCAGCTGAACGACCATGGCGTTACTCCGTTTGAGCTCCCAGTCTAGCAACCGCGGAGCGCACGCGAGGGCAGGCTCAGGGGCGGGTGTTCAGCTGGCGAAGTAGCTGGCGCAGCACTTCTTGAATTTCTGCCCGCTGGCGCAGGGGCAGGCGTCGTTGCGGCCGGCCTTGAGTTGCACGGTCGGGTCGATGAAATACCAGTGCCCGCTGTTCTGCACGAAGGATGAGCGTTCGCGATGGCTGTGTTCGCCCGTGCTGTCGTGCCAGCGTGCGGTGAAGGTGACGAAGGCGTGCTCCGGCTGGCCGCCGAAGACTTCCGAGCTTTCGACTTCCAGGCCCAGCCAGGTGCTTTGCGCGCTCCAGTCGCTGATGGACTGGCGGTCCAGGCCGCTCTGTTGCGCCGGCAGCGTGGTGGCCACCAGGTAATCCACCAGGCCCAGCACGTAGGCGCAGTAGCGCGAGCGCATCAGCGCCTCGGCGCAGGGCGCGGGGTGGCCGGCGTGGTAGTGGCCGCAGCAGGCGTCCAGCAGGTTGCCGCTGCCGCAGGGACAAATAGAGGTACTCATCGCATTACCACCAGTACTTTCCGAAGTTTTCCGGATTTGCCCAGAACCTGGAGTTGAGCCAGTCGGGCACTTGTTTGTATTCAAGCAGATCGTAGGTGAACAGGGTCAGGACCTGTTCGTCGCGCTGGAAACGTTCGCTGGCCTGCAGGGCCAGGGAGAAAAAGTCGGTCTCCTGCCAGCCGCAGGCATTCAGGTCGGCCAGTACCGCGATGCGGCTGGCGTTGAGGTTGCGGATGCCGCCGAGCAGGTTCAGGCCGTCGCGCTTGGGCAGATGCTCCAGGCAATCGACCGCCAGCGCCAGGTCGAAACGACGCGCCGCCAGCTCCGCCGGCAAGGGGCCGGGTGCGGCCTGGGCGATGGCGGTTTCGGGGTGCGCCTGGCGAAATGCTTCCAGGGCCGGAAACCCGCTGGCACCGATCAGCAGCAACTGTTGCGGGGCGTAGCGGTCGAGCAGGGCGGCCAGGGCCTGCTGGGGCGTGCGCGAAGAAATACCTGCGGTCATCGAAGTTCCTCAATCTTTGAGTGGCAAAGACTAGCCTGCCCGGACCCGCGGGCCTAGAGCCGTTTTGTCTGAAATGACAGCCGTTCCTGGGCAAAACCAGGGGCAAAGCCCACCGGCCTCATGCTGGCGGAGATTTAAAGCCAGGTCTTTACTCCCCCAATCGGTTCTAAGCCGATTCCCTCAGGAGATAACTAGATGAGCATAGTTCGGACAGCATTACCCTTGGTTCTGCTAACCAGTGTGTTGACTGGTTGCGCAGGTTTGCAGAAAACCGATTGGCCGACCTGCGCCGCTTACGGGGGCGTCGGCGGGGCCGCGTTGGGCGCAATCGAAAGCTCGTCCTGGGCGGGCTACGGCGCCTTGCTGGGTGCGGGTGTCGCCGCCGGTTATTGCTGGGTGCACGGTGATGGCGACGAAGACGGCGATGGCGTGCCGGACAGTCGCGACAAGTGCCCTGGCACGCCTAAAGGCGTGCAGGTGGACGCCAACGGTTGCCCGCCAGAGCCTGTAGCCGTGGTCGAGGAAGTGCTGGTGGTCAAGGAAGAGACCATTGTCATCCGTGACGTGCACTTCGAATTCGACTCGGCCAAATTGACGGCCGCCGACAAAACCAAGCTCGACACCATCGCCACACGCCTGAAACAGGAAGCCCCGAGTGCGCAACTGCGCGTAACCGGGCACACCGACAGCGTGGGCAGCGATGCCTACAACCAGCGCCTTTCGGAAAAACGCGCGCGCTCGGTGACCGAGTACCTGATCAGCGCGGGCGTACCTCGCAGCAGTTTCGTTTCGGTAGCCGGTGCCGGCGAGAGCCAACCGGTCGCGGATAACAAGACCGCCGACGGCCGGGCGATGAACCGTCGCACGGAAATCAAAATCAACCGCTGATTACCTGGCGTGATTGCCCGGCATGGGCGGCTTGTGCAGCCGCCCATGCGGGTCTTTACTCCTGTGTGACCGGTATGGGCCGGTGACACAGGAGCATTCATGATGAGTCTTCTCTCGCGAGCCGCCTTGCCGGTTCTACTGCTCGGCATCCTGCTCACAGGTTGTGCTACCCACAGCGACGGCACTGCCCCTCTCAACCAGCGTACGTGGCCAATCTGCAGCCTGCTCGGCGGCCTGGTGGGCGGCGGCCTTGGCGCTATTGAAAGTGGTGGTTGGGCTGCGGGTGGCGCGGCACTGGGCCTGGTGACCGGCGGCTTGATCTGCTACGCCCAGGATGGCGACAAGGACGATGACGGCGTGTTCGACCGCCGTGACCGTTGCCCGGACACCCCGGCCAATACCCCGGTCGACAACCGTGGCTGCCCGCTGCCGCAATACCCGGCCGCACCGGCAGTCGAGCCAGCGGCGCAATCCGAGGTGATCACCCTCAGCGATCAGGGCGATGTGCTGTTCGCCTTCAATTCGGCGGAGCTGACCCCGGAAGCTCAAAACCAGCTGCAAGGCTTGCTGGCCAAGCTCCAGGGCGCCGACGTGCAGAGCATCAATGTGGTCGGTCACACCGACAGCCAGGGGGCGGATGAGTACAACCAGAAGCTTTCCGAGCGTCGCGCCAGCAGTGTCGCCGCATTCCTCCTGAGCCAGGGCCTGGCGCCGGACAAACTGACCAGTCAGGGCAAGGGCGAGAGCGAGCCGGTCGCCGATAACGATACCGAAGAAGGACGGGCGCAGAACCGTCGGGTGGAGCTGCACGTTCAGCGTTGATCCTCGGCGTCGGGGCGGCGAAGGTCGTCGATCCGGCGGCTTGGCAGGGGGCGGCGGGAGAATTTTCGCCGCCCTCTGGCTTATCCCTCGCCGAAGTCGTTACTGTGCGCGCAAAGAAAAACTCGCAAAGGGGGGCATATGAAGGTGTTTTGGGGGCTGGGCAAGTTGTTGACGCTGCTGTTCTGGTTGCTGGTGCTGGTCAATCTGGTCAGCCCGCTGATCAATCCGATTCATCTGTTGATCAATCTGGCCGGCAGCCTGTTGCTGCTGACCCACCTGATGGAGCTGCTGCTGTTCAACGGCAGCCTCAAGGGCCGCGCCCACCCTTGGCGTGATCGCCTGCAGATTCTTCTGACTGGCATTTTCCACCTGCAGACCTTCAAGGCGGCGAAGCCTGTGGAGGTCGGCCATGCGTAAGCTCTGTCTGCTCGCGCTACTGTGCAGCCCGCTGGTCCAGGCCCAGGTGGTGACGGTCGAGACCAACTCCCTGATGCGCCTGCCCAACACCACCAGCAGCCTGCAACTGGAACGCCTGGAAGTGGCCGATTACGGCACCTTGCTGATTCCGTCCACAGTTACCGAGGTCAAGGTCGGCGAGTTGCGCCTGGGGCGTGAAGCGCGGATCGCTATCGTTCCCGCTGAACAAAGCCTGCTGCTGAACGTCGATCATGCCGACCTGGAGTCCGGCAGCCAGATCACTTCCCGCGGGGCTCCGGGGACTTATGAGAAGGCGGCCAAACCCGGGCGCAACCTGACTCTGCGCATCGCCTCGCTGCAGGCTGGGGAACTCTCGGTGGATGCACGCGGCGGCACCGGCGCGCCGGGTTATGTCGGCCTCGATGGTGCCAACGGCGAGGAGCCGGGTTGCACCTGGGGCCAGGCCGGGCGTGGCGCCGATGGCGACAACGGCGGTGACGGCCAGCCGGGCGCGGCGGGTGCCCAGGTACGGGTCGAGCTGCCGCGGGATTACCCGGCGGAGCAGATCAAGGTCTGGGTCGATGGTGGGGCCGGCGGTGTGGCCGGTGCGGGCGGCAAACCCGGGGCCGGCGGCAAGTCCAAGGGCTGCCTGGTCTATCGTGCCGACGGTGGCAAGAGCGGCCGTCCTGGCGCCGAAGGCCATCCAGGGCCGGCAGGCCCTGCGGGTTCGGTAACGGTACAGCGCCTGTAAACAGTCCTTAAATAGGCGGCGCTGATTCCAGCGCCATCGCGGGCAAGTCGGATCGCCGCCCGCTCGCTCCTACAGTCAACGCCGTCTGTAGGAGCGAGGCTTGCCCGCGATGCTTTTTACCGAGGTTCGCCTCAGAACATCGGCCGAGCCGCCGCCACGGCCACCAGCAACAGACCAATGATCAGATTGATCCCCACCAATTTCCGAATATTGCCCAGGGTTGTGGCCCCCGTCGGCCAGTCCTCGTCCGCCACCGCCTGACGCAGCGTTGGCAGCTGCAACGACTGAATCCGAATAAACAGCGCGGTCATCACCACATACAGGCCCATCATCACCTGCACATAGCGCGGCGCGGTCTCGAAGCCGTTGAACCGCAGGTGGATCAGGCCGACGCCGCTGATCGGCAACAGCACCACCGCGACCCAGACCCAGACGAAAAACCGTGGGAACACTTCGGCCCACAGCTTCAACCGCGCCGGCCCCTCAAGGGCGGCCACCGCCGCGGGACGCAGCACCATCCAGGCGAAAAACATGCCGCCGACCCAGACCAGGGCGGCCAGGACATGCAGGGTGTAGGCAAGGGCAAAGGCTGTCATTCGGGTACTCCGTTCTGCGCGGGATGAATTAGCGGGGTATGATAGCGGCCGATCCGAACCACTGAAAATTTATCCAGC
Organism: Pseudomonas sp. 22526; assembly: GCF_052044735.1. Taxonomy (NCBI): domain Bacteria; kingdom Pseudomonadati; phylum Pseudomonadota; class Gammaproteobacteria; order Pseudomonadales; family Pseudomonadaceae; genus Pseudomonas; species Pseudomonas sp. 22526. Next base: position 24,809 of record NZ_JBQENK010000031.1, on the reverse strand, counting down.
GTTTCTCGCGCCCGAAGAACCATGATCAGCAACGAACTCAAAACCACGATCCAGGGCGCCTACTCGCGTTTTCTCGAAGCCAAGAGCCTGAAACCGCGTTACGGCCAGCGCCTGATGATCGCCGAAGTGGCCAAGGTCCTGGGCGATGTCGACACCGATGACGAAGGCCGGCGTTCCGGCGACCCGGCCGTGGTGGCCGTGGAAGCCGGCACCGGTACCGGCAAGACCGTGGCCTACAGCCTGGCCGCGATCCCGACCGCCAAGGCCGCCGGCAAGCGCCTGGTGATTGCCACCGCCACCGTCGCCCTGCAGGAGCAGATCGTCTACAAGGACCTGCCCGACCTGATGCGCAACAGCGGGTTGAATTTCACCTTCTCCCTGGCCAAGGGCCGTGGCCGCTACATGTGCCTGTCCAAGCTCGACATGCTGCTGCAGGAAGGCCACGCGCAAACCGCCACCGCCCAGCTGTTCGAAGAAGAAGGCTTCAAGATCGAGGTCGACGAGGCCAGCCAGAAGCTGTTCACCAGCATGATCGAGAAGCTCGCCGGCAATAAATGGGACGGCGATCGCGACAGCTGGCCAACGGCCCTGGAAGACGCCGACTGGGCGCGCCTGACCACCGATCACAGCCAGTGCACCAACCGTCATTGCCCGAACTTCGGCCAGTGCGCCTTCTACAAGGCCCGCGAAGGCATGGGCAAGGTCGACGTGATCGTCACCAACCACGACATGGTCCTGGCCGACCTGGCCCTGGGCGGCGGCGCCGTATTGCCGGACCCGCGCGACACCCTCTATGTATTCGACGAAGGTCACCACCTGCCGGACAAGGCCATTGGCCACTTCGCCCACTACACCCGCCTGCGTTCCACCGCCGACTGGCTGGAGCAGACCGCCAAGAACCTCACCAAGCTGCTGGCCCAGCACCCGCTGCCGGGCGACCTGGGCAAGTTGATCGAACAGGTGCCGGAGCTGGCGCGGGAGATCAAGACCCAGCAGCAGTTCATGTTCACCGCCTGCGAACAGCTGGCCGACTTCAAGACCGGCGAAGACATGGAAGGCCGCGAGCGGCCGCGCCATCGTTTTGTCGGCGGGTTGATCCCCGACCATATGCGGGAAATGGGCATCGAGCTGAAGAAAGGCTTCTCGCGCCTGACCGACCTGTTCACCCGCCTGACCGACCTGCTCAAGGAAGGCATGGACGGCGAGGTCAACATCGGCATTGCCAGCAACCAGGCCGAAGAGTGGTACCCGCTGTTCGGCAGCCTGTTGTCCCGGGCCTCGGGCAACTGGGAACTGTGGACCGCCTTCACCACTGAAGACCCGGAAGACAATCCGCCGATGGCGCGCTGGCTGACCCTGGCGGAAAGCGGCTCGCTGTTCGACATCGAGGTCAACGCCAGCCCGATCCTCGCCGCGGAGATGCTCCGTCGAAACCTGTGGAACGTGGCCTATGGCGCGCTCGTGACCTCCGCCACCCTGACTGCCCTGGGCACTTTCGATCGCTTCCGCATGCGTGCCGGGCTGCCGAAAAAGGCCGTGACGGCGGTGGTGCCCAGTCCCTTCCATCACGCCGATGCCGGGGTGCTGCGGGTTCCCGACCTGCACGCCGACCCACGGGACGCGCCGGCCCACACCGCGGCGATCATCCGTGACTTGCCGGAACTGGTGGAAGGCTCACGGGGCACCCTGGTGCTGTTCTCGTCGCGCAAGCAGATGCAGGACGTGTTCGACGGTCTCGACCGCGACTGGCGCAAGCAGGTGTTCATTCAAGGCAACCTGTCGAAACAGGAAACCCTGAACAAGCACAAGGCACGGGTCGACGGCGGCGATTCCAGCGTGCTGTTCGGCCTGGCCAGCTTCGCCGAGGGCGTGGACTTGCCCGGTGCCTACTGCGAGCACGTGGTGATCGCCAAGATCCCGTTCTCGGTGCCGGACGATCCGGTGGAGGCCGCGCTGGCCGAGTGGATCGAAGCCCGGGGCGGCAACCCGTTCATGGAAATCTCGGTGCCGGACGCCTCGCTCAAGCTGGTCCAGGCCTGCGGTCGCCTGCTGCGTACCGAACAGGACCGCGGCACCATCACCCTGCTGGACCGGCGCCTGGTCACCCAGCGTTATGGCAAGGCTATCCTCAATGCGTTGCCGCCGTTCCGCCGGGAAATTTCCTGAGCGCGGCCGGCCTGTGGGCCGGTCGCGTTGTCTATTGCATGTCACTGATTGCACACAGGCCGCTCATCGGCCGTTAAGGAGCACCAGGTCCCTATGATTCGCCGTTCGTTACCCGCTGTCTTTGCTCTGTTGTTCGCTACGCCGCTGCTTGCCGCGCCCGCCGGGCAACAGACGCTGTTCAACTTTGTCCGGCCTGCCGATGTGGTGCAGGTGGCGACACAGGATGCCAGCCTGCCGCAAGCCAACGCGGAGCAGACAGCCGAGGGCGAAGTGCTGCGCCGAGTGACCTTCAATCCGGCGATTCAGCCAAGCCTGCGCCTGACCCCGCAGACCGGCGCCTGGGACTGGTCGCAGTCCGGAGTCATGAGCCTGCGGATCCAGAGCGCGATGAACTGGGCCCTGACCCTGTACGTGAAGATCCAGAGCAATGACGGCAAGACCCTGGTCAGCCGTATCGACCTGCCGGCCGGTCCGGCGCAGACCCTGCTGGTGCCGCTGGTTGCCAGTTCGCCGCTGAGCCAGGGCATGAAGGCCGGTCCGCCGATGCCGATGACCTTCGAGGGCCAGCGCGTGCTGTTGGCCAACAGCCAAGGCGAGCTGGACCGCAGCCAGGTGGTGTCGGTGACCTTGTCCATGGATCAGCCGAAAGCCGCCCAGAGCATCCTGCTCGAACGTTTTGGCGTGCAGGACGGCGAGGCGGTGGTCAAGGCGGCCTACGGTGGCCTGGTGGATGCCTATGGCCAGTCGACCCGGGCCAAGTGGCCGGAAAAGATCGCCAGCGACGAGCAGCTCAAGGCCGCCGCGACCAAGGAACAGCAGCAGCTGAAAACCTGGCTGGCCGAACGCGAGCGCGCCTCGTTGGACACCTTCGGTGGCTGGAGCAACGGGCCGGCCTTCAAGGCCAGTGGTTTCTTCCGTACCGAGAAGCGCGATGGCCGTTGGTATCTGGTGACGCCCCAGGGGCATCCGTTCTATTCCCTGGGGGTCAATGCGGTCGCGGCGGACAACAGCCAGACCTATGTCGCCGGCCGTGAGTGGATGTTCGCCACACTGCCCAATGTCGGCGAGCCGCTGGCCGGTTATTACGGCGAAGGCGACAACCGCAGTGGCAATGGTTCCGACCAGGGCCGCGCCTACAACGCCGGTCGCTGGTACGACTTCTATGGCGCCAACCTGCAGCGCACCTACGGCGTACCTTGCACCCCGGGCAGCGAAACCAAGGCCGGTGTGGCGGATGCCGCTAAGGCTGACGCCCAGCAAGCCCAGGCCGGGCAGGATAGCGAGCCGTCAGCAGCGCCAGCTTGCCCTGCCGCGGCCCTGGACCAGAAACGCTGGGCCAGCCACACCCTGGATCGCCTGCAAGCCTGGGGTTTCAACACCATCGGCAACTGGAGCGCGCCGGCGCTGGGCCTGAACGACCGCGTGCCCTACACCTTGCCGCTGTCGATCGTCGGCGACTACACGAGCATCAGCACCGGTACCGACTGGTGGGGCGGCATGCCCGACCCGTTCGATCCGCGTTTCGCCATGGCCACCGAGCGCGCCGTGGCCATTGCCGCCCGCGATCACCGCGACGATCCATGGCTGATCGGCTACTTCGCCGACAACGAACTGGCCTGGGCCGGCCCCGGCGATGACCCCAAGGCGCGTTATGCCCTGGCCTACGGCACGTTGCGCATGACCACCGACGTCCCGGCCAAGCGGGCGTTCCTCAAGCAACTGCGTGACAAGTACCGCAACCAGGAGGGCCTGTCGAAGGCCTGGGGCATCAACCTGACCGCCTGGGAACTGATGGAAGATCCGGGGTTCGAGCCGCCTTTGCCTAGCCCTGAACATCCTGAGATCGAAGCCGACTTCAAATACTTCCAGAAGGTCTTTGCCGACACTTACTTCAAGACCATTTCCGATTCGCTGAAATGGCACGCGCCGAACCACCTGCTGCTGGGTGGACGCTTCGCCATCAGCACCCCGGAGGCCGTGGCGTCCTGCGCCCAGTATTGCGATGTGCTGAGCTTCAACATGTACACCCTCAAGCCGCAGGACGGTTACGACTTTGCCCGCCTGAACACCTTGGACAAGCCGGTACTGATCACTGAGTTCAACTTCGGCTCCAGGGATCGCGGCCCGTTCTGGGGCGGCGTGACCGAGCTGGCGCGGGAGGAGGATCGTGGCCCGGCCTATGCCCAGTTCCTCAAGCAGGCGTTGAGCGAGCCGTCGATTGTCGGCGTGCACTGGTTCCAGTACCTCGATCAACCGGTCACCGGGCGCCTGCTGGATGGCGAGAATGGCCATTTCGGCCTGGTGGGCATCACCGACGTGCCGTTCCAGGGCTTTGTCGACAGCGTGCGCAAGAGCAACCTGCAGGCGCTTGAGCAGTTGGGCAAGGAAGCGGGGAAGGCCAAGGCAGAGGCCGACAAGGCCGCTGCTCATGCCGCCGACGGCGGCAAGCCGGGCCATGATGGCAAGGGCGCAGGGCAGGGCGGCGGCCATGCGGGCGGTCATTCGGGCAATGGCCACTAATCGCTGAACCAGGCCTTTAGCGTGCCGCGGGCCGGTCCGCCTCTACACTCGCTCGTAGGGGCTGGCCGGCCCGCGGTTCGTTCAATGCCCGTCTATTTCTGAATAATTCTTCCGGTGGATCGCCGCCGGGCTCGCTTCTGTTCCCAAAACCCTCAAGGGCTGGAACAATGCGCACCACTTTGTAGAGCATGGTCCGGGGGAGTTACGGGTGCAGATTCAGGGTCATTACGAGCTTAAGTTCGAAGCGGTTCGCGAAGCCTTCGCGGCACTCTTCGAGGATCCCCAGGAGCGCGGCGCGGCGTTGTGCATTCAGATCGGCGGGGAAACCGTGCTCGACCTCTGGGCCGGCACCGCCGACAAGGACGGCAGCGAGGCCTGGCACAGCGATACCATCGCCAACCTGTTTTCCTGCACCAAGACCTTTACCGCGGTCACCGCCCTGCAACTGGTGGCCGAAGGCAAGTTGCAGCTGGACGTTCCGGTCGCCCGGTACTGGCCTGAATTCGCCGCGGCCGGCAAGGAAGCGATCACCCTGCGTCAATTGCTCTGCCATCAGGCCGGGCTGCCGGCCTTGCGTGAGCTGCTGGCGCCGGAAGCGCTCTACGACTGGCAAACCATGGTCGATGCCCTCGCGGCGGAAGCTCCTTGGTGGACGCCGGGCGACGGTCACGGTTATGCGGCCATCACCTATGGCTGGCTGGTGGGTGAGCTGCTGCGTCGGGCTGACGGGCGCGGTCCCGGCGAGTCCATCGTGGCCCGGGTCGCCAGGCCGCTGGGGCTGGACTTCTACGTTGGCCTGCCCGACGAGGAGTTTTACCGGGTGGCGCATATCGCCCGGGGCAAGGGCAATGTCGGCGACGCGGCCGCGCAGCGCCTGCTGCAAGTGACCATGCGCGAACCCACGGCCATGACCACCCGGGCGTTCACCAACCCGCCGTCGATCATGACCAGTACCAACAAGCCGGAATGGCGGCGCATGCAACAGCCAGCGGCCAATGGCCATGGCAATGCCCGCAGCCTGGCCGGCTTCTACAGCGGCCTGCTCGATGGCAGCCTGCTGGAAGCGGACATGCTCGAAGAGTTGACCCGCGAACACAGCGTCGGCATGGACAAGACCCTGTTGACCCAGACCCGTTTCGGCCTGGGTTGCATGCTTGACCAGCCGCAGGTGGCCAACGCGACCTTCGGTCTCGGCCCTCGGGCCTTTGGTCATCCGGGAGCGGGTGGCTCCATCGGTTTTGCCGATCCTGAGTACGATGTGGCCTTCGGTTTTGTCACCAATACCCTGGGGCCGTACGTGCTGATGGATCCAAGAGCGCAGAAGTTGGTGAGGGTTCTGTCGGATTGTCTGTAAAAAAGTTGCCGTCAGGATTTTTTTTGCCTAAACATGAGTAAAGGCATCAGAAAGGAACCCTGTGGCTTTTATACTTTCAAAGCGTCTGTTTGTACGGTTCGTAGAGACCGTAATTTTTGATCTCATTTTGTGGATATCCCATGTCGTCGAACAAGTCTTTAGCCTTGGCTCTTTGCCTCACTGTTACCGGTTGTGCACAAACTCCACAAAATGACGCAGAAGGTGGGCACTGGTGGTCCTTCGGTTCCGATAAGGCCGCCAGCAAGGAAGCGGTGCAACCGGCAGCAAAAGCAGCTGCCAACGAGGTTTCCGCGGCCAAGTCCGCCGCCACATCCACCGCCAAGTCCGCGACCGCTCCTGCCGCGGCCAAGGTCGAAACCGCAGCCGCTTCCGCCGCTGCTCCGGCCGCCAAGGCCGAGACCACCAATTGGTGGTGGCCGTTCCCTTCCAAGGACACCAGCAAAGACGCAGTCAAAGAGCCGGTAGCCGACGCCAAGGCGGATGCCGCGAGCGCAGCGCCGAAGGTCGCCAAGACCGAGACTGGCAACTGGTGGTGGCCGTTCAATCAGCAACCCACGTCTCCGACCAAGGCAGATGTCAAAGACATCCCGATGCCGGATCCAAAAATCACCCAGGCCTGGCTGGACGACTATGAGCCGCGCCTGCGTGAGGCCGTCAAGGACAGCCGCCTGCAGCTGGAGCGTCGCGAGAACTACCTGGTGGTGATCGCTCCGGTCGACGGCTCGTTCAACCCGGACCGCCCGGCCATGTTGCTGCCAGTCACCCTGAGCCCGTTCACTCGCGTGGCCAAGGCCGTGGGTACCGACGCCAAGACTTCCGTGCTGGTACTGGGCCATGCCGACACCACCGGTGCCGCGGCGGCCAACCAGAAGCTGAGCCGTGACCGTGCGCAGTCCGTTGCCGCGATTTTCAGCCTCACCGGCCTCAAGCGCGATCGCCTGATGCTGCGCGGCATGGGTTCGGTCATGCCTCGCGCCGCCAACGACAGCGTCGAAGGTCGCGCGCTGAACCGTCGCGTGGAAATCATCGTCACCCAGCGCAACACCATGCTGGCCCTGCTGAGCAAGTACAACCAGCCGACCCCGTCCGAGGCTGAACTGGTTGCCGTGCAGGATGTGAAGCCGGTCGTTCCTGCCGCTTCCACGAAGAAAGCCGTTGCCGCGAAAAAAGCCGCTCCGGCGAAAAAAGCCCCGGCCAAGAAGCCTGTAGCGAAGAAAGAAGCCGCCAAGAAAACCACCACTGCCAAGGCTCCAGCCAAGGCAGCGACCGAACAGGCGAAGAACTGATTCATCAGGCATCGGGCAAAAGGAACCAGCAATGACCCAGGGACTGGCGGACATGCGCCGCGACTACATCCGTGACGGACTGACCGAAGCCCAGGCTCCGGTCGAGCCCTTCACGCTGTTTCACCGGTGGTTCGCGGAGGCGGTGAAAACCGAGCAGCCTCCGGTCGAGGCCAATGCCATGACCCTGGCCACCGTTGACGAAGAGGGGCGCCCCCACTGCCGCATCCTGCTGCTCAAGGGGCTGGATGCGCAGGGGTTCACCTTCTTCACCAACTACGACAGCGCCAAGGGGCAGCAACTGGCTGTACGGCCTTTTGCCGCCATGACCTTCTTCTGGCCGGCCCTGGAGCGTCAGGTGCGTATCGAGGGGCGGGTGGTCAAGGTCACCGCCGAGGAATCCGATGCCTACTTCCAGGTTCGCCCGCTGGGCAGCCGCCTGGGCGCATGGGCATCGCCGCAGAGCCAGGTGATCGCCGATCGCCAGGCGTTGGAAGCCTTGCTCAAGAACACCGAGGAACGCTTCAGCGATACCCAGCCCCATTGCCCCGAGCACTGGGGGGGGTATCGCCTGTTACCGGAGCGCATCGAGTTCTGGCAAGGACGCGCGAGCCGTTTGCACGATCGCCTGAACTATCGCCTGCAAGGTGCCGACTGGGTGCGTGAGCGCTTGGCCCCCTGAACCCGAATCAGCTCATTCGCCGGGATAACCGGCCGCGGCGGCTTCAAGCCACCGTGGCAGGTCCCGGCGTTTTACTTTCTGGCGATGGGCATTCGCCAGCTGTTGCAGCATGAAGGATTTTTTCTTCTCGTCCCCGCCGGCCAGCGACAGCGCCAGGTCCCGGTCCATCCAGCGCTTGATCCGTACATACAGCCACCAATGGAAGTACAGGCCGGCAAGGGTGGTCACGACAATGATGAAGTAATCCATGGAAAATCCTTTGGCCGGTGGCGCAACTCGGGAAATAAGCGCTACCGTGTGAAGAGTTTTTATATGCAGGCAGTCTGTACTGCTGCTGAATGGAACCAATTTTATCCGGGCGATGCCGTGACAGGCGTCAAGCCGCGGAGTTTAATGCTTATCTGTCCTTTGGAGTTGATCCTATGCGTAAGTCTGTTTTGCTGGTTGCTTCCTTTTCCACGATGGCCATGTTGCTCACCGGTTGCCAATCCAATCTGTCCGGTGACTCTTACTCCCGTGACGAGGCGCGTCGCGTACAGACCGTTCGCATGGGTACCATCGAATCCCTGCGTCCGGTGAAAATCGAAGGCACCAAGACCCCGATTGGCGGCCTCGCCGGTGCAGCGGTCGGCGGCGTTGGCGGCAGCGCCATCGGCGGCGGCAAAGGCAGCATCGTGGCAGCGGTCATCGGTGCGGTGGCTGGCGGCCTGATCGGTTCCGCTACCGAGGAAGGCCTGACCCGTACCCAGGGCGTGGAAATCACCGTGCGTGAAGACGACGGCAGCATGCGTGCCTATGTGCAACAAGTTGAACAAAACGAAGTATTCCGCGTCGGCGAGCGCGTGCGCATCATGAGCGTCAACGGCACCAGCCGTGTTGCCCACTAAGCTTTAACCGCGACAAAACAAAACCCCGGCCAGGCAACTGGTCGGGGTTTTGTGTTTTCAGCCCTGGCAACGCCGGCGGTTATGCCGGCAATTGTGGGTTCTTGCGGCTGGCCGCGGCCGTTACGGCGTAGCCGATCAGGGCGGCGAACAGCGAGCCGGTGAGGATGCCCATGCGGTCCATGCCGGCGTATTCGCTGCTGCCAGGTACAAAGGCCAGGGAGCCGACAAACAGGCTCATGGTGAAGCCGATCCCGCAGAGAATCGCCACGCCCAGCACCTGGCCCCAGTTGGCGCCGCCGGGGAGGGCGGCCAGGCCCATCTTCACTGCCAGCCAGGTCAGGCCGAACACGCCGACGGTCTTGCCCAGCAGCAGGCCGATGGCGATGCCCATGGGCACGTAGTGGGTGAAGCTTTCCACGGTGATGCCCTGCAGCGACAGGCCGGCATTGGCGAAGGCGAACAGCGGCAGGATGCCGTAGGCGACCCACGGATGCAGTGCATGCTCCAGGCTCAGCAGCGGCGAAGGCTCGGCATTGCGGGTGCGCAGCGGGATGCAGAACGCCAGGGTAACGCCGGCCAGGGTCGCGTGGACGCCACTCTTGAGCACGCAGACCCAGAGGATCAGGCCGATGATCATGTACGGCCCGAGCTTGACCACCCCCAGGCGATTCATCGCCACCAGCGCCACCAGGCAAGCCGCAGCGAGCATCAGCGACAGGGTCGACAGGGTGCCGGAGTAGAAAATCGCGATGACGATGATGGCCCCCAGGTCATCGATGATCGCCAGCGTCATCAGGAACAGCTTCAGCGACACCGGCACCCGCTTGCCCAGCAGGGCCAGCACGCCGAGGGCGAAGGCGATGTCGGTGGCCATGGGGATCGCCCAGCCGCTGAGCGCCGGCGGGTTGTCCTTGTTGAAGAACCAGTAGATCAGCGCCGGCACCACCATGCCGCCAATGGCGGCGGCGCCCGGCAGGACGATCTGCGAAGGCTTGGACAGGTGGCCGTCGAGGACCTCGCGCTTGACCTCCAGGCCGATCAGCAGGAAGAACATGGCCATCAGGCCGTCGTTGATCCACAGCAGCAGGGGCTTGGCGATTTTCAGGGCGCCGATCTGGGCGACCACGGGAGTGTCCAGCAGGCCGTTGTACAGCCAGGACAGCGGTGAGTTGTTGATAATCAGGGCAAGCACGGCAGCGGCAATCAATAACAGACCGCTGGCAGCTTCCAACTGAAAGAAACGCGTGAAAGTGCTACGCAGAGGCAAGGTCGCTCTCCATCAGAAAACTAAAAAGGTGGCACACCCTAACCCGTACTGTTAGTTGTTAAAACAAAAGTTATATTCTTTTTTGTTATATGCAGCAGAGCAGCGGCCTGCTGGAAAACCAGCCTAGCAGTTGTGTATCCAATTGATTCAAAACTGTACCTGTGAGAGACCGGGGATGTTTCCTAACATGTCCGGCCCCAGCCCGATGGGCCGGGGACTTTTGCCTGTTGCAGCGTCTGATTTTCCTTGTGCCTGGATCACCTATGCTGGGTGCACTTCATCTTTCTGCGTCCTGTGTGGCGTTCGAGCCAACGAGAAAACACCATGAGCGACAACCGTCAGTGGGCCCGCGAGGCCATCCGGATCATCGAAGCCGACTTCCAGCGCAGCGCCGACACCCACCTGATCCCCTTGCCCTTGCCGGGCCTGCCGGGCATCGAGCTGTATTTCAAGGACGAGTCCAGCCATCCCACCGGCAGCCTCAAGCATCGCCTGGCGCGTTCGTTGTTCCTCTATGCGCTGTGTAACGGCTGGCTCAAGCCCGGGGCGCCGGTGATCGAGGCGTCCAGCGGTTCGACGGCGATTTCCGAAGCCTATTTCGCGCGCCTGCTGGGCTTGCCGTTCATTGCGGTGATGCCGGCCACCACCTCCCAGGAAAAGATCGCGCAGATCGCCTTCTACGGCGGCAAGAGCCACCTGGTGCAGGACCCGACGCAGATCTACGCCGAGTCGGAGCGCCTGGCCCGCGAGAGCGGCGGGCATTTCATGGACCAGTTCACCTACGCCGAGCGTGCCACCGACTGGCGGGCGAACAACAACATCGCCGAGTCGATCTTCCAGCAGTTGCGCTTCGAGCGTTACCCGGAGCCCAAATGGCTGATCTCCAGCCCTGGCACCGGCGGCACCACTGCCACCCTGGGGCGTTATGTGCGTTATCGCCAGCATTGCACCCGGGTGCTCTGCGCCGACGCCGAACGTTCGGTGTTCTTCGATTACTACCAGAGCGGTGACGCCAGCCTGCGCCTGGAGTGTGGTTCGCGTATCGAAGGGATCGGCCGGCCACGGGTCGAGGCGTCGTTCCTGCCCAAGGTGATCGATGCGATGGTCAAGGTGCCGGATGCCCTGTCGCTGGCGGCCATGCATTACCTGGCGCAGCGCCTGGGACGGCGGGTGGGCGGTTCCAGCGGTACCAACCTGATCGGCGCGCTGATGGCGGCGCAGCAGATGAAACAGGCCGGGGAGAGTGGTTCGATCGTCGCCATCCTGTGTGACGGTGGCGAGCGTTATGCGACCACCTATTACGATCAGGACTGGCTGACTGCTCAGGGTTACCAGTTGACGGCCTTGATCGAGGCGGTGGCAGCCAGTGTGGAGCGGGGTGAGCCGTTGCCGGCCAGCGTATTGCGCGCCGGCATCTGAGACTGCAAGCCCGCCCCTGTAGGAGCGAGCTTGCTCGCGAAAAACGTCAAGACAATGCGGTGTTCCAGACACGCCGCGTTATCCTTGGCCTCCATCGCGAGCAAGCTCGCTCCTACAAGGTTATGCCTCGATCCCGAGGATGTTGCGCGCCACCGCTTCGGCGATGCGGATCCCGTCGACCCCGGCCGACAGGATGCCGCCGGCATAACCGGCGCCTTCACCGGCCGGGTACAGGCCTTTCACGTTCAGGCTCTGCATCGATTCGTCGCGGGTAATGCGCAGCGGCGACGAAGTGCGGGTCTCGATCCCGGTCAGTACCGCGTCGTGCAGGGAGTAGCCCTTGATCTGCCGCTCGAAGGCCGGCAGCGCTTCGCGGATCGCCTCGATGGCGAAGTCCGGCAGGGCCAGCGCCAGGTCGCCCAGGGCGACGCCCGGCTTGTAGGACGGCTCGACGCTGCCCAAGGCGGTGGACGGCTTGCCGGCGATAAAGTCGCCGACCAGTTGCGCCGGGGCTTCGTAGTTGCTGCCGCCGAGTACGAAGGCGTGGGATTCCAGGCGCTCCTGCAGCTCGATACCGGCCAGCGGTCCGCCCGGGTAATCCACTTCCGGGGTGATGCCGACCACGATGCCGGAGTTGGCGTTGCGCTCGTTACGCGAGTACTGGCTCATGCCGTTGGTGACCACGCGGTTCGGCTCGGAGGTCGCCGCCACCACGGTGCCGCCTGGGCACATGCAGAAGCTGTAGACCGAACGGCCATTCTTCGCGTGGTGCACCAGCTTGTAGTCGGCGGCGCCGAGTTTCGGGTGACCGGCGTACTTGCCCAGGCGCGCGCTGTCGATCAGCGACTGCGGGTGTTCGATGCGGAAACCCACAGAGAACGGCTTGGCTTCCATGTACACGCCACGGCCGTGGAGCATGCGGAAGGTGTCGCGGGCGCTGTGGCCGAGGGCCAGGATCACGTGCTTGGAGTGGATCTGTTCGCCGCTGTTGAGCTCGACGCCGACCAGTTGGCCGTCTTCGATCAGCACGTCGGTCACCCGTTGCTCGAAGCGCACTTCACCGCCCAGGGCGATGATCTGCTGGCGCATGTTCTCGACCACGCCGGTCAGGCGGAAGGTACCGATGTGCGGCTTGCTGACGTAGAGAATCTCTTCCGGCGCGCCGGCCTTGACGAACTCGTGCAGGACCTTGCGGCCGTGGTGTTTCGGGTCCTTGATCTGGCTGTACAGCTTGCCGTCGGAGAAGGTCCCCGCGCCGCCTTCGCCGAACTGCACGTTGGATTCCGGGTTGAGCACGCTTTTGCGCCACAGGCCCCAGGTGTCCTTGGTGCGCTGGCGCACTTCCTTGCCGCGCTCGAGGATGATCGGCTTGAAGCCCATCTGCGCCAGCAGCAGGCCGGCGAAAATCCCGCAGGGGCCGAAGCCGACCACGATCGGGCGTTGCTCCAGGTCGGCGGGCGCCTGGCCGACGACCTTGTAGCTGACATCCGGCGCCGGGTTGACGTTACGGTCGTCGGCGAACTTGTGCAGCAGTTTGGCCTCGTCACGCACGTTCAGATCGAGGGTGTAGATGAAGCACAGCTCGGACGACTTCTTGCGCGCATCGTAGCTGCGCTTGAACAGGGTGAAGTCGAGCAGGTCCTCGCTGGCGATGCCCAGGCGCTGCAGGATGGCAGGGCGCAGGTCTTCATCGGGATGGTCGATCGGCAGCTTGAGTTCGGTGATTCGTAACATGACAGGGTCCGGTTCGCGGGACGCACCAATGCGTCAGGGCGGTTTTACAAACCGGCGATTATAAGCCGCAAAGCCCGGACCCCGTGAGGTTAAAACGGTTGTCCGTCGCCTCAGTCGCTGCGTGAGCCGCCGAAATAGGCACAACCGCGCTGGACCTGGCCATCGACCCGCAGTTCCGCGGTCAGGTGCTGCACGCTGCCGGTCTTGCTGTCCACGCAGCGCTGCGGCGCGACCCAGAGTTCGACATGGCGGTTGTTGGCTTCGCTGCTGAGGTTGAAACGGCCGTCGCCCAGTTGCTCTTCCAGGTAGGGCAGCGCCAGCGCCGGCTGGCCGGCACGTTCGATGCGCATGCCCTTGGCGCTGACATCGACGTTCCAGTCCGGAGCCTTGCCGCTGGCCCGCAGGATCAGGCGCGGGAAGTCGGGATCGCTGCAGGCATCGTTCGAGCGTTCGACGCGATACAGCTGGCTCAGCGCCACTTCACTGTCGGCGCCGCCGGCCTTGCTCGGGGAGAAATGCCCGCGCAGGTCGGCGAACAGCGTGCCCTGCTGGTCGGCCAGGCTGGCGGCTTCCTGGAGGATGCTGGTGCCGCCGTTGTCCTTGACCACATAACGCTGCTCGCCGACGCAGGGCTTGAACAGCAGTTGGCCGTCGGCGGCGGTCAGGGTGCCCTGCATGCGGGTCTGGCCGGCCTGGGACTGCGTCCGGGGCTGGCCATCGAACACCGACAGCATCTGGCAACCGGCAAACAGGGGGAGCAGGGCAATACAAACAAGGGAACGGGCGGCACGCATCGTCGGGTCTCCAATCAAGTGCCGCCACGTTACGCAGCCCGGCCGTTCATCACAACCCCGGATCCAATCGCGTTTCTGTAGGAGCCAGGCTTGCCGGCGATGCAGGCACTGCGGTGTGACTGGCGTACCGCTATCGCGAGCAAGCTTCGCTCCTACAAAGGGCGTGTAGGTCAGCCGACGATAAAGGTCTGGCCGGTCTGCAGGCCTTCCACGCTCTTGGCGTAGGCCAGGGCCACGTCGGCGCCGGGAACCGGCTTGTAGCCACGGAAGTACGGGGCGTAGCTGTCCATGGCTTCCACCAGCACGGTCGGGCTTACCGAGTTCACCCGCAGGCCGCGTGGCAGCTCGATGGCGGCGGCGCGGACGAAGCCGTCGATGGCGCCGTTGACCAGGGCCGCCGAGGCGCCGCTGCGGATCGGGTCGCGGTTGAGGATGCCGGAGGTGAGGGTGAACGAGGCGCCGTCGTTGGCGAACTCGCGGCCGATCAGCAGCAGGTTGACCTGGCCCATCAGCTTGTCTTGCAGGCCCAGGGCGAAGTGTTGTGCACTCATCTCGCCCAGTGGCGCGAAGCTGACATTGCCCGCGGCGCAGATCAGCGCGTCGAATTTGCCGGTTTGCTCGAAGAGCGCGCGGATCGAGGCGCTGTCGCTGATATCCACCTGGAAATCACCGCTGGTGCGGCCAATGCGGATGACTTCATGACGTTGCGACAGCTCTTTGTCGACTGCTGAACCTATGGTGCCGTTGGCGCCGATCAGGAGAATTTTCATGGGGCTGTTCCTCGTATGGGTTGAACGAGGTTGCAGTCTAGTGCTGGTTTTTCCTATTGATTAGCGCACTAATAGGCAACCTTTGGTTTTCAAATGGAAACAATCCATGAGCGAGATGGATGACCTGGCGGCGTTCGCCGTGCTGATCGAAGCCGGCAGTTTCACCCTGGCCGCCCAGCAACTGGGCTGCAGCAAGGGGCAATTGTCCAAGCGCATCAGCGCCCTGGAGGCGCAGTTCTCGGTCGTACTGTTGCAACGCACCACGCGCCGCTTGAGCCTGACCGCGGCGGGCGCCGCCTTGTTGCCCCAGGCCCAGGCGCTGCTGGTCCAGGTCGAGCGGGCGCGCCAGGCCCTGGCGCGGCTCAAGGACGACATGGCCGGGCCGGTGCGGCTGACGGTGCCGGTGTCCCTGGGGGAGACTTTCTTCGACGGCCTGTTGCTGGAGTTTTCCCGGCAGTATCCCGAGGTGCAGATCGAGCTGGAGCTGAACAACAACTACCGCGACCTGACCCGGGACGGTTTCGACCTGGCGATCCGCTCGGAAGTGGCCAACGACCAGCGGCTGGTGGCCAGGCCGCTGCTGGCCTGGCACGAGATGACCTGCGCCAGCCCGGCTTATCTGGAACAGTATGGCGAGCCGCGGACCCCCAGGGACCTGGCCGAGCATCGCTGTCTGCTCAACAGCCACTACAGCGGTCGTGAGGAGTGGCTCTATCACCAGCAGCACGAACTGTTGCGGGTACGGGTGTCGGGGCCTTTCGCCAGCAATCACTACAACCTGCTGAAGAAAGCCGCGCTGGTAGGAGCGGGGATCGCCCGACTGCCGTCCTACCTGCTGCAGGCGGAACTGGCCGATGGGCGTTTGCGCGGGCTGCTGCGCGACTACCAGACCCGCAGCATGCCGATGTACCTGGTGCACCCCTATCAGGGCGGATTGCCCAAGCGCACCCAGGTCCTGGCCGATTACCTGATCGGCTGGTTCAAGCGCAGCGGCGAAGCGCTGGATCGCCTCTGACTTGATGCTGCGATGGACTTTGTAGCCGCTGCCGCAGGCTGCGCAAAGCCCGAAGGGCCTCGGCGGCCTTGAGACCTTGCGCGTCCTTC